>CASEYC010000044.1 GCA_949292025.1 uncultured Bacteroides sp.
CTTGATTCATCGTTTTTAGCTTTTAGACAAAGCTAAAAACAACTTTTCAATTCAAATCGTCACGCTCGAAAAAGATACATAACTATGCGATTATCAAAGATTTCAAAGAACAATGTTTAATTTAAAGTGCCCACTAGTGAGGGTAGATGTAAGTGCTCATATTTAGTTTATACCCTATAGGATAGGATGCCAACGTTGTAGGGGCGGGGCTTGCCCCCGCCCTGATTCAGGGCGACCGCAAGGGTCGCCCCTACACGTTCCGCGTTCGAATTGAATTGATATATAGTTCATTTTTGTGACCGTATGTTTAGCCGCGGGATGGTACGGGTTTGGGCGATCTCCTTCGGCAGTGTTTGGGGTGAATTGCATGGAAAAAACGGTTGATTGTTGGCGGTGAATGATATTTTTACTACTTTTGTCCCTCAGAAAAACAATTTCATTATGCGCGACATACAGGAAATAGCCCGGTATATCGGCTTATCGCTACTTTCAAAAGGTTTGTCGGTAAGTCCGTTGAAACTTCAAAAAATACTCTACTATGTGCAATCATGGTATATGGTGTTTTTCGGAAGAAAGAACACCTTGTTTGCCGAAGTTCCTCAGGCTTGGGTGAACGGTCCGGTGTATCCGTGTGTTTATCATCAGTATAAAGATTGCGTGCCGGGAATGTGCGACCATTTGGCATTGCTCCATTTTAGCAAGAAGGAAGATGTGAATTCCGCATTGGAGGAAGTGGCTGAACGCCTGAATTTCACAGTGGAAGAACAGGAATTGATAGAATCTGTCATCATGTTGTATGGTTCGAAGACCCAAAACGAGTTAATATTGTATACGCATGCGGAGAAACCTTGGGCGGAGAAACGGGAAGGGCTTCCTCCTTACCAACGTTCTGATTGTGAATTGTCATTGGACACCATGTACAGTTATTATAAAGCAAGGCACGACAAAAACCGACAGTCAAAATGAAACTTGGCAGTATAGATTTGGAGCCGGAAGAGTTGAAAACAATTAATTCACCAGACCGTTTCAAGAATGAAATCAGCTGGGATGACTCCAGGATGTCCATGGATTTGCCTATAGTCATCAAATATGATTATCTTGATTTAGGCGATTCAGCCTATCATTTCAAACAAGAATTCAAGTTGGTGGATACGCAAAGGTATTTTGAGATGATGAAAGAGATTTCGTCAAATTCCATAAATAGTTTGAGTGCAAAAGCCCGTGATTATCATTTCCGTAGGACGGATATAAAAGGAAATTTGCGGAAGGCTATGGAGAGGGCAATCCCAGAAGCTGTATCGTCTAATCCGATAGTCTATCATTTTGCCCTTTACACCAGTGAAGAAGCAGCAGACAGGGAGAAAGATATTAGGTCTCCACGTATTTACTTTCTGCTTGGTACGTATGGATATATTTATCCGCTGTTTTTTGACCCGTATCATGAGATTAATCCTAAGTGAATTGAAGGATTGTCAGCCTATTTTTGCCAAAAGAGCAGAAGAGGAAATGGATAAATTGTGGGATGAAGGCCTTTGGGATCAGAAGAAAAACGAGCAGGTATTGCACGAGCATTTGAGGATTCCGTATGAGGAATAAGGTAGTTTTGGATACAAATTGCCTGATAGCGTCTATTTCACGCAGAGGGAATTAGAGAGATCGGGTTCCCTCGCGTTGAACTTCTGAATTTGAAAGACTTTCAGGAACGTCTTTTGCCAAGCATGGCGATGCATGGTGAGCACAAACCGACTTAAATACTTGGGATCAGTGCTCATATTTAGTTTATACCCTATAAGATAGGATGCCAACGTTGTAGGGGCGGGGCTTGCCCCCGCCCTGATTCAGGGCGACCGCAAGGGCCGCCCCTACACGTTCCAATAGGATGGGGTACGAAAAAAAACATAAAACATTTGTCGTTTGGCGGAAAATCCGTACCTTTGCAAGCCGATTATTATCAAAAAAGGATAAGCGATTAATTCATAGCGAGTTAACGGGAGGGTGTCCAACCCCGTTGCCCGCGGTGAGAAATTAGTAGTAACAATTTTAAAAACTTTTTTAGAGTGGATACTTTAAGTTACAAGACCATTTCTGCAAACAAAGCTACGGTGACGAAAGAATGGGTCATCGTGGATGCCACGGACCAAGTACTGGGCCGTCTGGGCGCAAAAGTTGCGAAACTGTTGAGAGGAAAGTATAAGCCCAACTTTACCCCTCACGTGGATTGCGGCGATAATGTTATCATTATCAATGCCGACAAAGTGAAAATGACCGGAAACAAGTGGACGGACAAGGTTTACCTGTCTTACACGGGCTATCCCGGCGGACAGCGCGAGATGACTCCCGCCCGCCTGATGGCAAAACCCAACGGCGAAGACAAATTGCTGAGAAAAGTGGTGAAAGGCATGCTGCCCAAGAACAAGCTGGGCGCCCAGTTGCTGCGCAACTTGTATGTGTATGCCGGAAGCGAGCACAAACATGCCGCTCAAAGCCCCAAAATGATTGATATTAACGCACTTAAATAAGAGATAATGGAAGTAGTAAATGCATTAGGCAGACGCAAAAGTGCTATTGCGCGTATTTTCGTGACCGAAGGTACCGGCAAGATTACGATTAACAAGAGAGATTTGGCAGAATACTTTCCTTCGAGCATCCTTCAGTATGTAGTAAAGCAGCCGCTGGAAAAGCTGGGTGTGGCCGAGAAGTATGACATCAAGGTCAACCTCTGTGGTGGCGGCTTCACGGGACAGTCTCAGGCTCTCCGCTTGGCCATCGCCCGCGCTTTGGTGAAAATCAACCCCGAAGACAAGGCTGCCCTCCGTGCCGAAGGCTTCATGACGCGTGACCCCCGTGCCGTTGAACGTAAGAAACCGGGTCGCCCGAAAGCACGTCGCAGATTCCAGTTCAGTAAGCGTTAATCAGTTGCTCAAGTTAATACGTGGACAGGTTAACAAGTTGACGAGGTTTCCCTTGTTGGCAAGTCAACTGATAACTCCGAAGAACTGCATTACGTTTAGTATCTAAACTACCGGGACTCTTCCCCGAAAAGGAGGCTACCCGGCGGTTGGTTCAGAAGAAAACAAAAAAGAAAGTAAACGAATTAAAGAAACAAAGAATTATGTCAAGAACAAATTTCGATACATTGTTGGAAGCAGGATGCCACTTCGGTCACCTGAAGAGAAAATGGAATCCTGCCATGGCTCCCTACATCTTCATGGAGCGCAATGGCATTCATATCATCGACCTCAACAAGACGGTTGCCAAAATCGACGAAGCTGCAGAAGCTTTGAAGCAAATCGCTAAATCAGGAAAGAAAGTCCTGTTTGTTGCTACTAAGAAACAAGCCAAGCAGGTGGTGGCTGACAAGGCTGCCTCTGTGAATATGCCTTACGTAATCGAGCGCTGGCCGGGTGGTATGTTGACCAACTTCCCGACAATCCGCAAGGCTGTCAAGAAGATGGCTACCATCGACAAACTGACGAACGACGGTACGTATGCCAACTTGTCGAAGCGTGAAATCCTCCAAATCTCCCGTCAGCGTGCCAAGTTGGAGAAGAACCTCGGTTCCATCGCCGACCTGACCCGTCTGCCCTCTGCCCTCTTCGTGATTGACGTGATGAAAGAAAACATCGCTGTTCGCGAGGCCAACCGTCTGGGCATTCCCGTGTTCGGTATCGTGGACACGAACTCCGACCCGACGAATGTAGATTTCGTGATTCCCGCCAACGATGACGCCACAAAGTCTGTTGAGGTAATCCTCGACGCTTGCTGCGCCGCCATGCAGGAAGGCTTGGAAGAGCGCAAGGCCGAGAAGGTGGACATGGAAGCTGCCGGCGAAGGCAATGCCAACAAAGGCAAGAGACGCGCTTCCAAGGCTCGTCTGGACAAGTCTGACGAAGAAGCCATCAACGCTTCCAAGGCTGCTGCCTTCATCAAGGAAGACGAAGAGGCTTGATAACCCTTTTAATTTAAATAAAGAATAGAAGAAATATGGCTGTAACAATGGCTGATATAACCAAGCTCCGCAAGATGACGGGTGCTGGTATGATGGATTGCAAAAACGCCTTGACCCAAGCAGAAGGCGACTTCGACAAGGCTATGAAGATCATCCGTGAGAAAGGACAGGCTGTTGCCGCAAAGCGTTCGGACCGTGATGCTTCTGAAGGCTGCGTGCTGGTGAAGACCGTGGACGGTTTCGGTGCAATGATTGCCCTGAAGTGCGAGACGGACTTCGTGGCTCAGAACGCTGATTTCGTGAAGCTGGCACAGGACATCTTGGATGCTGCCGTGGCCAACAAGTGCAAGACGCTGGACGAAGTGAAGGCGCTGAAGCTGGGCGACATGACCGTGGCTGAGGCTGTGACGGATCGCAGCGGCATCACGGGCGAGAAGATGGAGTTGGACGGTTACCTGACCGTGGAAGGCCCGAACATCGCTACATACAACCACCAAAACAAGAACTTCCTCTGCACGATGGTCGTGCTGAACAAGGAAGCTGATGCACAGGTGGGCAAGGAAGTGGCCATGCAGATCGCTGCCATGAACCCCATCGCTGTCAATGAGGCCGGTGTTCCCGAAGAGGTGAAGGCCAACGAAATGCAGGTGGCTATCGAGAAGACGAAGGTTGAACAGGTGCAGAAGGCTGTTGAGGCTGCCCTGAAGAAAGCCGGTTTCAACCTCTACATCGCCGAGAACGAAGAGCACCTGAACGAGGGCATCATGAAGGGCAACATCACGGAGGCTCAGGCACAAGAAATCCGCGAGCTGAAGGAAAAGGTAGCTGCCGAGAAGGCTGCCAACCTGCCCGCGCAGATGGTGGAGAACATCGCCAAGGGTCGTATGGCCAAGTTCTACAAGGAGAACTGCCTGCTGAACCAGGAGTACATCCAGGATGCCAAGATGACCATCGCCGATTACCTGAAGTCTGTGGACAAGGACTTGACGGTGCTGGACTTCAAGCGCTTCACATTGCGTGCTGAATAAGCAACTTTGTACATAGAATTGAAATATGGAACCGTCCGGAGTTTTTTGCTTCGGGCGGTTCTTTGTATTTTATCCAATGGTCTTGGTTTGGGAATATCCGGCTTTGAGCAATAATTCCGCCACTTTCTGTTTGAAGTCGCCTTGGATGATGATTTCGCCGTCCTTGGCAGAGCCGCCCACGCCGCATTTGTTTTTCAGCAGTTTGCCCAAGTCTTTCAGGTCTTCTTCCGTGCCGACGAAGCCGATGACCAGGGTCACGGTTTTGCCGCCGCGGTTCTTGCGGTCAAGTTGCACGCGCAGGCGTTGTTGGGACGGGGGCAGGGTAGGGGTTTCTTCTTCGGTTGCCGTCTCGTATTGGAAGTCGGGGTTGGTGGAGTAGACCACGTTCAAGCGGTCTTTCCAATCGTTGGATTTGTTGTTTCTGGCCATAAATGATAATTTATCGGTGTTTTTTGGCGCGGATTACGCGGATTTCACGGATATTTTTATTCTAAATCGTTGGATTCCATTGGCCATATAAATAATTAATCCGTGAAATCCGCGTAATCCGCGCCTAAATTAAATTCCTA
>CASEYC010000045.1 GCA_949292025.1 uncultured Bacteroides sp.
CTTAGAGTCAGTTGTCTTCATACGAAAAAGCGGTCAAACTTTTCTTTAAAGATACTGATCCTTAAGGACTTTTTCAAATATAAGTATTTAATTATTAGGTGCTTAATAACATAATTTATATTTTGTCATCTACTAAGAATATCTTAATATGAATATGAAGAGAACAATACTATTTATCGTTATTATTTTACAGTCATGGGTATCTTATGCTCAAAAGATTTTATCTCCTTCAGGCATTATAGATGTAAACTTTGAATTGGTAGAAGGAGGTGCTCCAACCTATTCTGTAGGATATAAAAACCAACTTGTTGTCAAACCCAGTCGTTTAGGTTTAGAACTTAATGGACAACCCCATCTAATGGACGGTTTTGAAATTGTAAAGACATTCACGTCCTCTTTCGATGAAACCTGGCAACCGGTATGGGGAGAAGTAAAAGATATCCGAAACCACTACAACGAACTGTTGGTGGAGCTTCGGCAACCTGAAACCGACCGCTATCTGAATATCCGTTTCCGTGTCTACGACGACGGCATAGGTCTACGCTACGAGTTTCCACAACAAAAAAATCTGGTTTATTTCATCCTGAAAGAAGAGCATACCCAGTTCGTCATGACTGGCGACCACACAGCCTGGTGGATTCCAGGTGACTATGACACGCAGGAATATGACTACACAGAAAGCCGCCTGTCGGAAATCCGGAAACTGATGCCGGAAGCCTACACGGACAACTTGGCGCAGACCAAATTCTCTGACACAGGCGTACAGACCTCTTTACAAATGAAGACCGACAATGGCCTCTACATCAACCTGCACGAAGCAGCCCTAGTGGACTATTCGTGCATGCACCTTAACCTAGACGACAAAAACCTGATTTTCGAATCTTGGCTGACACCCGACGCACAAGGAAACAAAGGCCGCCTGCAAGCCCCCTGCCATAGTCCTTGGCGGACAGTCATGGTCAGCGATGATGCCCGTGACATCCTGGCCTCAAAACTCATCCTCAACCTTAATGAGCCCTGTAAATTAGAGGACACATCCTGGATTAAACCCGTGAAATACATCGGTGTATGGTGGGAAATGATTGCCGGGAACCGCCCTTGGGCTTATACGTGGGACCTCCCTTCGGTGAAACTGGGTGAAACGGATTATTCCAAAGTAAAGCCCAACGGAAAACATCCCGCCAATACGAAAAATGTAAAAAAGTATATCGACTTTGCTGCAGCCCACGGGTTCGACCAAGTATTAGTGGAAGGTTGGAATATCGGATGGGAAGATTGGTTCGGGAAAATGAAAGACTATGTATTCGACTTCAAGACCCCATATCCGGACTTTGACCTGCCCGGCTTGAACAAGTATGCCCATAACAAAGGGGTCAAGCTGATGATGTATCACGAAACCTCTTCGTCGGTCCGCAACTACGAGCGTCACATGGAAGAAGCGTATAACCTCATGAACCAGTATGGCTATAATGCAGTGAAAAGCGGATACGTAGGCTACATACTGCCAGCAGGCGAATACCATTATGGCCAATGGATGGTGAACCATTATCTTTATGCCGTGAAACAAGCCGCCAAGCACCACCTCATGGTCAACGCCCACGAAGCTGTGCGCCCCACCGGATTATGCCGTACCTATCCCAACCTGATAGGCAATGAATCGGCCCGCGGCACAGAATATGAAGCCTTTGGAGGAAATAAGCCTTTCCACACCACCATCCTGCCTTTCACCCGCCTCCAAGGCGGCCCGATGGACTATACGCCGGGCATCTTCGTCATGGACCTCAGCACATGGGCACCCAATCGCTCGCACGTCAACTCCACATTGGCACGCCAGCTTGCCTTGTACGTCACCATGTACAGCCCCCTGCAAATGGCAGCAGATTTGCCCGAACATTACGAGCGGTATATGGACGCCTTTCAGTTCATCAAAGACGTTGCCATAGATTGGGACGATTCCAAATACCTTGAAGCTGAACCCGGACAATACATCACTGTTGCTCGCAAAGCCAAAGATACCAACAACTGGTTCGTGGGATGCACCAGCGGAGAAAACGGCCACCAATCTGTGTTGAAGTTGGACTTCCTTGATTCGGATAAAACCTATATAGCCACAGTCTATGCTGACGCTCCCGATGCCCACTACAAGAGCAATCCCCAGGCTTACAGCATCCGCAAAGGGATAGTAACTTCAAAAACTGCTCTGAAATTGAAAGCAGCTCCCGGAGGCGGCTATGCCATCAGCATCTTTGAAGTAACAGACAAATCTACAACAAAAGGACTGAAAAAACTAAAATTATAAGCAGTCTATTGACAAATAAACAACGAACCAAAGTTTACTATGATTATGCCTTGATAATAAATTCTTATAGGAGAGGAGCAATTTAACAAGACAATAACAAAACGCGGATGACGCAACGCCTTTGAACCGGCTGCATCATCCGCGTTATTTCTTACAGGATAATATGATTTCCTTGCTTAAATGTCTTTCTCCTTGATGAGATACTCCGCAATCTGCACGGCATTCAGCGCGGCGCCTTTCTTGATTTGGTCGCCCACGATCCAGAAAGTCAGGCCGTTGTCATTGGCCAGGTCCTTGCGGATACGGCCCACGTAGACGGGATCCTTGCCGGCCAGGAAGAGGGGCATGGGATATTCCTTTTCGGCGGGATTGTCCATCAGCACCAAGCCCTCGCCTTTGGCAAAGGCTTCGCGGGCTTCTTCCACGGAGATGGGACGCTCGGTTTCCACCCAGATGCTTTCCGAGTGAGAGCGCAGGGCAGGCACACGGACGCAGGTGGCACTGACGCGGACATCGCTGTGCATGATTTTGCGCGTCTCGTTGTACATCTTCATCTCTTCCTTGGTATAGCCGTTGTCGGTGAAGACGTCGATTTGCGGGATGAGATTGAAGGCCAGCTGGTAGGCGAACTTCTCCACCGTGACAGGCTCGCCGGCCAACACTTGGCGGTATTGCTCGTACAATTCCTGCATGGCGGCGGCGCCGGCACCGCTGGCAGCCTGGTAGGTGGAGACGTGCACCACCTTGATGTGGCTCAGTTGCTCGATGGCTTTCAGGGCCACGACCATCTGGATGGTCGTGCAGTTGGGATTGGCAATGATGCCGCGCGGACGATCCTTCGCATCGGCAGCGTTGACTTCGGGCACCACGAGGGGCACATCGGCATCCATGCGGAAGGCGCTGGAGTTGTCTATCATCACCGCGCCATGCTTTGTGATGGTCTCGGCAAATTCCTTGGAGGTGCCTGCGCCGGCGGACGTGAAGGCAATGTCCACTCCCTTGAAGTCATCGTTGTGTTGCAGGAGTTTCACTTCGATTTCTTTGCCACGGAACGTGTATTTGGTCCCGGCACTGCGTTTGGATCCGAACAACACCAGTTCGTCCAACGGAAAATTCCTTTCATCGAGCACGCGCAGGAACTCTTGTCCCACGGCTCCGCTTGCTCCCACAATCGCTACTTTCATTGTCTTTTTGCTTTTAAGATGGTTGATAATACGGATATAATGTATATTTATGTCTCTATTCGGGCGCAAATTTACAATAAAATGCGCTATGACGGCTTCTTCAAGTGAAAAGTTTTTCGTTATTTTGCACACCGAAACCTAATAACCCGTGCCCATGGACTTGTTTCACTTCAATCTGCAACTGCCCATCACCGACCCTACCTGGATATTCCTCCTGGTACTGCTCATCATCTTGTTCGCACCCATCCTGCTGAACAAGCTGCGCATCCCGCACATCATCGGCATGATTCTGGCGGGATTGGTCATCGGCGAACACGGATTCAATATCCTGGCGCGGGACAGCAGTTTCGAGCTGTTCGGCAAGGTGGGCGTGTACTACATCATGTTCCTGGCAGGCCTGGAGATGAACATGTCCGACTTCAAGAAGAACCGGGGCAAGGCCATCATGCTGGGCTTGCTGGCGTTCATCATTCCCATCGGCATCGGCATGGTGACCAACATGATACTACTGAAGTACAGTCTGTTGACCTCCATCCTGTTGGCCAGCATGTATGCCTCGCACACGCTGGTGGCTTATCCCATCGTCATCCGTTACGGCATTTCGCGCCACCGCAGCGTCAGCATCGCCGTTGGGGGCACGGCAGTGACGGACACGCTGACCCTGCTGGTGCTGGCAGTCATCAGCGGCTTGTTCAAGGGCGAAGGGGGCGGTCTGTTCTGGCTGTGGCTGGTGGTGAAGGTGGTGGTGCTGGGCGTGCTCATTATGCAGTTGTTTCCCCGCATCGGGCGATGGTTCTTCCGGCGGTATGACGACAATGTGATGCAGTTCATCTTCGTGCTGGCCATGGTGTTCCTCGGCGCGGGCCTGATGGAGTTCATCGGCATGGAAGGCATCCTGGGCGCGTTCCTCGTGGGCCTGGTGCTGAACCGCCTCATCCCCCATGTGTCGCCGCTGATGAGCCACCTGGAGTTTGTGGGCAATGCCTTGTTCATTCCTTATTTCCTGATAGGCGTGGGCATGCTGATAGACATCCACGTCATCTTTGGCGGGGGAGACGCGCTGAAGGTGGCAGGGGTGATGATTGTCGTGGCTTTGGTGGGCAAATGGATTGCCTCGTGGCTGACGCAGAAGATATACCGCATGTCGGCCTTGGAGCGCGAACTGATGTTCGGCCTGAGCAACGCGCAGGCGGCGGCCACGCTGGCGGCGGTACTGGTGGGTTACGGGCTGATACAACCCAATGGCGAACGCCTGCTGAACGAGGATGTGCTGAACGGCACGGTGCTGCTCATCCTGGTGACCTGCGTGGTCAGCTCGTTCATCACCGAGCGGGCGGCAAGGCGGGTGGCGATGGACGAAGCGCACCTGGAGGAAAGCAACCCCTCCCGCATGCCCGAGAAAATCCTGATTCCCGTGGCCAATCCCGCCACCATCGAATACCTGATGAGCCTCTCCCTGCTCATCCGCGACCCCAAGCAGAAAGACAACCTGGTGGCACTGAGTGTCATCAACGACCATACGGAGACAGACCGGCTGGAGCTGCAAGGCAAACGCCACCTGGAGCGGGCGGCCAAAATCACCGCCTCGGCAGGCATCAACCTGCAATGCATCAGCCGCTACGACATGAACATCGCCGCGGGCATCATACACACGGCACGCGAATACGATGTCACCGACCTCATCATCGGCCTGCACTACAAAGTGAACCTGATGGATTCGTACTTCGGAAAGCTGACCGAAAGTCTGCTGAAAGGCCTGCACCGCGAAGTCATGGTGGCGCGCTTCCTGATGCCGCTCAACACCCTGCGCCGCATCATCATTGCCGTGCCGCCCAAGGCGGAATACGAGGCGGGCTTCGCGAAGTGGGTGGAGCACTTCTGCCGCATGGGCGCCACGCTGAACTGCCGCGTGCATTTCTTTGCCAACGAACAGACCACCCACTTGCTGCAAGCCTTGGTGCGCAAGAAGCACAGCGGCACAATGACCGAATATTCGCGCCTGGACGACTGGGACGACCTGCTGCTGCTGACGGGACAAGTGAACTACGACCACCTGCTGGTAGTCATCAGCGCGCGCCGCGGCTCCATCTCCTACGACAGCTCGTTCGAACGCCTGCCGGGACAGTTGGGCAAATACTTCACCAACAACAGCCTCATCGTCCTCTACCCCGACCAGATAGGCGAGCCGCAGGATGCCATTTCCTTCGCCAACCCGCAGGGCAACAACGAAAGCCAGCACTACGAGAAAGTGGGCCGCTGGTTCTATAAATGGTTCAAAAAAGACAACTGAGATGACTGAAGACTGGCAACAACGTACCCGCCTCCTGCTGGGCGAGGATAAGACAGAACGCCTCCACCGGGCACACGTGCTGGTGGTAGGACTGGGCGGCGTGGGCGCCTACGCCGCCGAGATGCTGTGCCGCGCGGGCGTGGGCCGCCTGACATTGGTGGATGCCGACACGGTGCAACCCACCAACCTCAACCGCCAACTGCCCGCCCTGCACTCCACCTTGGGACAACCGAAAGCCGAGGTCCTGGCCGAACGCTTCCGCGACATCAACCCGGAGGTGCAGCTGGACGTGCGCCCCGTTTTCCTGAAAGACGAGGACATCCCCGCCTTGCTGGATGCCGCATCGTATGATTTCGTGGTGGACGCCATCGACACCTTGGCGCCCAAGTGCCACCTGATAGCCGAGGCATTGCGCCGCCGCCTTAAAATCGTATGCAGCATGGGTGCAGGTGCCAAGAGCGACATCACCCAGATACGCTTCGCCGACTTGTGGGACACCTACCATTGCGGCCTGAGCAAAGCCGTGCGCAAGCGGTTGCAGAAGATGGGCATACGCCACAAGGTGCCTGTGGTGTTCAGCACCGAGCAGGCCGACCTGCGGGCAGTAATGCTGACGGACGACGAACGGAACAAGAAGTCCACGTGCGGCACGGTGAGCTATATGCCGGCTGTGTTCGGCTGCTACCTGGCGGAGTATGTCATCAAGAGATTATAAAGGAGAAATGATACAACTGCAAGACATAACCAAAAGTTTCGGCTCCCTGCAAGTGTTGCGGGGCATCAGCCTGGAGGTGGCACAGGGCGAGGTGGTGAGCATCGTCGGCCCCAGCGGCGCAGGCAAGACCACCCTGCTGCAAATCATGGGCACCTTGGATCGCCCGGATACGGGCACGGTGCTTATTGACGGGACACCCGTGCAACGGATGAAAGAGCGTGAACTGTCCGCCTTCCGCAACCGCCACATCGGCTTTGTGTTCCAGTTCCACCAACTGTTACCCGAATTCACGGCTTTGGAAAACGTGATGATTCCCGCCCTTATCGCCAATCGCGGAAAACAGGAGGCCCGGAAAGACGCCATGGACATGCTCGCCCTCTTGGGACTGGCCGAACGTGCCGCCCACAAGCCCAACGAGTTGTCCGGCGGTGAGAAGCAACGTGTTGCCGTGGCACGCGCCCTGATCAACCACCCCTCCGTGGTTTTGGCCGACGAGCCTTCCGGCAGCCTGGATACCCAGCATAAGGAAGAACTGCACCGCCTCTTCTTCGACCTGCGCGACCGCTTGGGGCAGACCTTCGTCATCGTCACCCACGACGAGGGACTGGCGCAGCTGACAGACCGCACCATCCGGCTGGTGGACGGAGCCATAGAAAACATCGCATAAGAAAACGACCCTTAAGAAACCTGACTGATGAGAAAATACCTGTTCAGCGAAAACGGCTTCATCGAGAAGCCCGAATGGGCCCCCAACTGCTGGGTGAACGTGGAGTGTCCGGACAACAACGACTTCGACTTCCTGACGCAGCAACTGCACGTGCCCGAAGCCTTCCTGACGGACATTGCCGACGTGGACGAACGTCCCCGCACCGACACCGAGGGCAACTGGCTGCTGACCATCCTCCGCATTCCCATGCAGAACGACAAGCCGGACATTCCCTTTGTCACCGTGCCCATCGGCATCATCACCAACAACGAAATCATCATCTCCGTCTGCTATCACCACACGGAGATGATGACGGACTTCGTGGCACACACCCAGCGCAAGGGCATCGCCGTGAACAACAAGCTGGACCTCATCCTGCGCATCATCTATTCGTCTGCCGTATGGTTCCTGAAGTATCTGAAGCAAATCAACAACGTTGTGACCGAGGCGGAAAAGGAACTGGAGAGGAGCATCCGCAACGAAGACCTCTTGCGGCTGATGAAGCTGCAAAAATCCTTGGTCTACTTCGACACCAGCATCCGCGGCAACGAGGTGATGATAGGCCGTTTGAAGAACATTTTCCAGGACACGGACTACCTGGACATGGGGCTACTGGACGACGTGCTCATCGAACTGAAACAGGCGGTGAACACGGTGAACATCTACAGTGATATTCTGACGGGTACGATGGACGCCTTTGCCTCCATCATCTCAAACAACGTCAACGCCATCATGAAGCGCATGACCAGCCTCAGCATCACGCTGATGATTCCCACGCTCATCGCCAGCTTCTACGGCATGAACGTGGATGTACACATCGAACATATTCCCTATGCTTTCGCACTCATCATCATGATTTCCGTGATACTGGCAGCGGCGGCGTTCGTGTGGTTCCGGAAGATCAAGTGGTTCTGAACCGATGGGACAGATAGCTAATCGATCGGTTTGAAATCGATTGATTTCAAATAAAACGGTTAGATTGCTTGCACGCATAAGGAAGAAAACCTATCTTTGTGGCAATTAAAGCATTGCACCTATGGAGATACCTTTTGTCTACGGGAAAATAGCCGAAAAGGAGAATTTCACCGATCGGCAAGACGAGCAAGAGATCCTGTTTCGCAACTTCAGCGGACTGGTGAACACGATAATTATATCCCCTCGTCGCTGGGGCAAGACTTCACTGGTCAATCAGGTCCTGCAGCGATTCAAGGACGACCCTACGGTCATGGTCTGTCAAATAGACATTTTCAATTGCCGTAACGAAGAACAGTTCTACCAGGCCTTTGCCAATGCCGTCTTGCGGGCCCATACATCGGCGTGGGAAAGTTTCATCGCCAATGCCCGGAAATACCTGAGCAAATTGATACCCACGGTCACCCTGAGCGATGTAGGACAGACCATGGAGCTTTCTTTCGGGCTTTCCTTCAAGGAAAACCGGACCACGTATGATGAAATATTGGAATTGCCCCACACCATCTGTCAGGCTACCGGAAAGAAAATGATTGTCTGCATCGATGAATTCCAAAACATCAATGAATACGAGGATTCCCTTTCCCTCCAACGCAAATTGAGGGCGCATTGGCAACGCCATACACAAGTCTGCTATTGCTTATACGGCAGCAAGAGACACATGCTGCTGGACATTTTCAGCAACTATGGCATGCCCTTCTATAAATTTGGCAATATCCTATTTCTTCCTAAAATCAAACGTGAAGAATGGATTCGCTTCATCGCACAGCGATTCTCCGACAGTGGGAAAAACATTTCCCCGGAACTTTGCGGACAAATAGCCGGCTTGGTCAAAGACCACCCTTACTATACCCAACAACTGAGCCAGCAAACCTGGTTGCGCACGGAGCAGGACACTACGGAGGAAATCGTGATGCAGGCTTTCGAAGGCATTGTCGATCAGCTGAGCCTGCTATTCGCCAATCTCATTGACTCGTTAACAGCCCGGCAAATCAACTTCCTGTTGGCTGTAGCGGATGGAGTCACTAATTTCTCGGCCAAGGAAACCTTGAATAAATATGATCTCGGTACCTCGGCCAACATCAAGAACTTGCGGAAAGCCACGCTGGAGAAGGACTTGATAGACCTCCTTCCCCATAACAAAGTAGAGTTGCAGGACCCGATATTCGAATACTGGCTGAAGAACTGCTATCAACGATAGGGTACTTCCGCTTCCTGCTAAGACTTCTGTTCTGTCACCCTCCGAAATCCAGGCTCAGTTGCCCGTCGCCCAGCAGATTGAACGACCGGCGATGATAGGGCGTCTCCCCGCAGGCGCGGAGGGCCGCCCGATGTTTCGCGGTGGGATAGCCTTTGTTTTGATTCCACTCGTAGGCGGGATAGTCGGCGTGCAGGCGCAGCATGTAATCGTCACGGCAGGTCTTGGCCAGGATGGAAGCTGCGGCGATGGACAGGTACTTGCCGTCGCCCTTCACCACCGTAGTGTGCGGGATGCCGGGATAGGGGCGGAAGCGGTTGCCGTCTATCAGCAGGTGTTGCGGACGCACGCGCAGGGCATCTATGGCACGGTGCATGGCCAGGATGGAGGCGTTGAGAATGTTGATTTTGTCTATCTCCTCAGGTGAAACCACACCCACGGCCCATGCCACCGCCTCGCGCTCAATGACCGTGCGCAGGGCACGCCGCTGACGGTCGGTCAGCTGCTTGGAATCGTTCAGCTGCTCGTTGTGGAAGTCCGGAGGCAGGATGACGGCGGCGGCATAGACCGCCCCCGCCAGGCAACCGCGACCGGCCTCGTCGCACCCGGCTTCCACTACATCATTATAATAGGGCAATAACATGGGGCAAAGATACGCCTTTGTCCTGATTCTGCGTATCTTTGCACCCCAAATAATAGTAAAAAGTTGTATCCTTTATCAGCAACATCTACATACTTTAACTGATTTCGTTCTTAGTACGGTTGATGGACACATTGAATGCCTTGCAACGGCGGTTCTGCTGGTTGGTCCGACTCAGGGAGAAACGGCTGAACTTTTCATAGATGTCAAGTCCGCGTCCCAAGGTGATGGTCCATCCCGTGTCGGTCTGTATCATGCGGTCGTGGTCGGCCTTGAAGTCGTAGGTGAACTCAATGCCCAAGGGCAGCAATTCATCGGCCAGGTCGTTGAAGCTGTCTATCACTTCCGCCACCTTCTCGTCATCCTCGTTCTGTGTACTCAGGTGAATTTTGATGGTGTCCTGCACGGATGTCACGTCACGCACCATCTGGATGAAGTCCACCAGGTTGTCTATCTGGTAGGGTTGTCTGATAAACGGGTCGGTCAGCCTGATTTCTCTGGCCGTGCGCAGATAGTCGCCAAACAGTCCCTTATAGGTGATGCCGCCCTGGTTCTCGCGGACGGTGATTACCTTGGAAGCCAAAGCAGGGAGGCGGGGGCGTTTCTCCTTGGTGGTAGAGGATGATGTTTCGGATGCGGCTTTCTCCGCACTTGCCTCATTCTCTGTTGTGCGGCAGGAATGCCGCACCTCCTCGCCGAACTCCAGACCCTCCAACGTTTCCACTTTCACGGTTTCTCCCGTCGGCAGCCAGGTGTAGACAAACTTGGCCGGCTCGGCTTTGAAAGTCTCGTCAATGGCATACAGCTGGTCTTTCACACGCTTGCGCCCCTCGGTGGCAAAGTCGATGATTTCCCGTGCTTCCTCATCGGTCATCCGTCCGTCGGGATAGAGCAATTTGCTGAAGCCGGAAAAGGTCTTGCGGATAGCCAGATGGTCACGTTCGGACAGCGAGCCGTCAAACCGGGCGTACACTTTCAGTGCCGATGTGCGGTCGTCATTCCGCAATTCGTGCAGCACGGCGGCTATATAGTCTGTAATCAGTCCGTATCCAGTTGAAAAGCTGTTCTTCTTCAGAATCCTGACTTCCCATCCAGGATTATAGAGGTGGATGCGGTCGAGGAAAGCCCCTTTGATGAAAGACGTGGGAATGGACTCAAACAGGTGCGAGTTTTTCAGCATATACGGCACGGTGTGCTTGGTGTTTCCCACGAATACCATCGACGCGCTGGCTTCATGCGTCCCTTTGCCACGGTTGAACGACTTGTTGGCCAGGTAGTTCTGCATGGTGTCTATCAGTACGGCATCCACGTTGCGGCCTTTCTGCTGCTCGAACTCGTCCCATGCCACCACGTCCCAGTAGCCCACCAGTCCCAATATTTCCTTGTTGCCTTGCATCTTGACAAACAGCCGGGCAGAAGTCACATCGCCTCCGCTGACCAGCACGCCGTAGGGCGACAGTTCCTGGAACACGTGGCTCTTACCCGTGCCTTTGGGTCCCAGCTCCACGAAGTTGTAATTGTTCTCCACATGAGGCAGCAGCCGGGCCAGCGTGATGAATTTCTCGCGCCGGTTCATCACTTCCGGGTTCAGGCCGACCGTGTGCATCAGGAAGTCCAGCCATTCCTCTGTGGTGAAGTTTTGGCGTTGCTCGATGTATTCCTCCAAGTCGATGTGGGAAATCTGTATAGGTTTCAGGTTCTGTATCTCCCAACGTACCTTGACCTCTTCGCCCGACACATAGCCGATGGTGACAATGCACCACACGCCGTTGCCCGACAGCAGTTTGGGATTCTTGCGGACATACTCCGTCCCGATGGGTACTCCCGACAGGCCGAGGTTGGAAAAGGTGGCGTTGTACTCGTCGCTCCGCTCGTTGAGGGTGACGGTCACCTTGTCTATCACCCTGTGCTTGCCGTGTTCGCGGATGACGCCCTTGATGCTTTCCGCTTCCGCACGGTGCACATAATTGTTCCGGATTACCTGCTTGACTTTCTCCAGTCCATCGTTGATGATTTCCTCGTCATCGCTGGCGCAATACTGTCCCAGCAGATACTCCAACACGTAGGTGGGCACCGGCAGTCCGCCTTTCACGAGGAAAGCCAGGTCCTTCCGCACCACCTTGCCGATAAAGGCATCCAATATCTTTTGTTGCAGTTCCATCATTCTTAATCAAAATCGGGTCCTATCAATGTATTGTTCGTCACGTTCTCTTTGATGAGCGGATTCAGTTCGTCCGCCGCGTCAAACACTTTCAGCTGGAGCACCTTGGCATCTACGTTCCGATTCAAGGTCAGATCCACCTGAATCTTCCGGTTGTCCAGTGACGGGTCGGTCTTATCCAGCAGGATATCCTTGACGGGTGTGACCGCCCCGTCGTTGTGATACAAGGCCACGCGGATGTATCTTTCTTTCCTATCCATAGACACGGCCTCTGTCTGCAACAGTTTGAACCGTAACCGGGATGCCTGAATGGACAGTTTCCGGTCAAGCACCATCACGCCCACAGGCTGTTTGTTGTCGTCGCGTTCCTGGTGACATATTATAATAGGTATGATCAGTTCCTGCATGGAGGCTCCACCGTGCGTGAACATATAGCCCCCGGAAGGTGCCGCCAGACGGTTCGTTCCCTGCGGCACGGCCACATACACATCACTTCCATTCAAGATACCCGACACTTCGCTGAGCGGGAACTTCACCATCCCCGTGACTTCGGCATCCGAACGGGTCAGATAGTAACGGGTGCTACGCTCAATGGTTTCCTCCTCTATCTTGTGTTTGTCCTTCTCTGTAAAGTCGATGTCGTTGAACAGGAAACCGTGGTCGCTGGTGACGTACACTTCCGTCACATTGTAGCTCGCGAGGATTTTGGGAATCATCGTGGCCAGTTCACGGATGGCCTCTCGGCATGCCTGCGCCACTTGCTTAGCCGTACCGTCGTGCCCAGCCTTGTCTATCGTGTCGTGGAAGATATAGACCAGCGGATGTTTGAATATCTCGCGGTTCTTCTGCTGGTTGTATTCCGCCACGGTATCAAATGGAACGCAAATCGCTCCGTCTTTGTTTCTTTGCAGATGTTCCGAGCGTTTCTCGGTGGTGTCTAGGATATAGCCATCTACCGACATGACCTGATTATCTTCATTTCCGTAGAGTATCAGCTCCCGGTGGGGTAAGAGTGCCGGCTTGCCGTATTTGGTCTCCGTGGGCAGCATGGCCAGCATGGCTTTCAGTGTGGCGATATGCTTGGACCTGGCCAATTCGCCTATCAACTCTTGCGCCACCTCGTAGCGCAAGGCATCGCTCACAATGACTGCCACTTTCTTCTGTATTGGTCGGATGCACTCCTCATAGAAGTCCTGTTGGCGGGACAGATGCACTCCGCCCATGCCTCCTGTCTCCTTGACACAGCGTGTCCATTCCAGATTCATGCGGTTGCAGAGCTTGCTGTAGTGCAGGTCGAGGCTGTGCTTGGCCTGCTGGATGTCCGGGAACAGTCCGCAGGATGGGTCTACCTTGAAATACTGTTCGGTAGCCTGCCGGTAAAGCTGGTCCAACACGTAATAATCCTCTTGATAGCGCATCACATATTCGTCGGGCGTGTTGAGCGTGAGCGATCCGAAGGACAATACTTTCTGGTAGTATTGCGCCACGGTCAGGCAATAGTCCATGGCCGAAGCCGTCATGCCGCGTCCGTTCAGCTTCAGCATTAGATCCTCTATCCGTCTGATGACCGCCTCCGGCTCGGTTTCCATCTTATCCTTGAGCAGTCCGGCCACGATGGGCTGGCAGAGGCGTGGCGGCACGAAATAGTAGTTGGCGTCCGTTCCGTACCAACGTATCAGTTCCTCATCACGGACGGCATCGCCCAATTCGTCCATTACCTCCAACAGTGCGTCCGCCGTCTTTTCCTGACTGAGCGCCAATTCCAGGATGCGGTTCATCTGTTGCAGGGCAAGGGTATTGCCTATGCGCCACTGCTTGTAGTTGTCCGCCGCCACTGGGGCAAGGTTCTGCACGATGGCGTTGTATTTCACCACTTTCACCACATCAGCCACTTTTTCTTTCGTATTGTCATCTATGGTTGTGCCGAAGATGTCTGTCAGTTTCCGCCCCAAAGCTTCGGCCGCGTCCTTGCATTTGCGCAGCTTCACGAAGAAGTCCGTCCGCTTCTGCCGCTCCGCGCTCCGTCCCAACAAGATGACGCGCAAGATGATGACATCCCATTCCAGAATGCGCTGCACACCCATGTAGCTGCTGATGAATCCCCGGATCAGCTTGTCGGTCGAAATGCTCCGGTCCTGGTAATAGGGCGCGAACAGGCGCAGCATCTTTTCCGACTGTAACGCCATGATATTCCTCTCCACAAAGCGCACCATCGGTTTGTTTGTGTCGGGCAAGCCGTATTGCTGCATGAAGGCGGTGTAGTCCTGGCTTTTGTATTCCATGTTGGCCGTCAGCACGTCGAGCAGCGGGAAACTCTCCCTCAACGATTTCTTTTGCAAAGGGGACTCTTGATGGAAGTATAACACCACCCGGTCATCAGCCCAGGCGTTGTCCAGATTGTACTTCACAGTGAACCAATCCCCCTGGAAGTCCACAAAGCGGTAGCCTTCCTTCCACTGCACCTCGCGAAGCTCGTCAGCAAGGAACTCGTCATTAAAGATAAAGAGGACTTTCAAGTCAGGCTCTCTATCAAAGTAAGTGTATATTTTGTCTATCGCGCTCATTTCTTTCGGTATTTTTGGTTACTGGCATTGGGATTGTCAGGATTTGTCATTTCCAAATATCCGGCTTCCACCAAAGAGGTTACATATTTTTCTCTGTTCTTAGTGTGCAATGATACTCCTACACGATCTAAGATTTCTTTAGCACTTCTCGGTACGCTACAGAATTGAATTATGTCTTTTTCTTTATTGGTTAATTTCCTTCGTTGAGGAATAGTGTCTAAGTCGGTGTCAGAGTTTGCCCGAACAGTGTCTAAGTCAGTGTCAGAGTTAGCCTGAACAGTGTCTAAGTCGGTATCAGAGTTTGCTTGAACAGTGTCTAAGTCAGTGTCAGAGTTAGCCTGAACAGTGTCTAAGTCCTCCTTCCTCTCTATAGTAATCAAGAACTCATGTGTCCTTTCGTCATTCTTGAACTCTACCTGCAGTCCATCTTCCAAGGCACGCTGGATGCCCGTACCTGCTCCCGTATAAGGCAGAAGATAGATAGTACTGATGTCATATTTATCCAAGATGCGTTCCTTGAACTGCACCTTGCTTACTTCGCCGAGGGCTCTGAGCCGTAATAAATCTTCTGTTGTCATAAAACCTTCATCACTAATCCCTATTACTTAATACTTCTCAACACATCTCCAAACTTCCCATAGTTCACCACCACGCCATTGTCCAGGTCGAAAGCTATCTGCTCGTCGGCCACGGTGTGCAGACGGTCGTGATACTCGCGACACTCGGCAATTTGTCGCGTGATGCTGTCCAGCTGCTTGCGTTCGCGGGCATTGAGGTTGGCGGCGTTGGCCTCCATCTCGGTTTGCTTCTGCAGTAGCCATTCGATGTGGGGCAGCAGGTATTTCGTGCGGATGCGCTCTGCCGTGTAGGCGTTCATGCGGTGCATGTAGGCCAGGCATTGGAAGGCGCCTTTCCGTGAGGCGAACAGCCAATAGATGGGGCGGTTCTGGTACATCCGCTTGTGGTCTTTCCAGAAGTCCTTCACGAAATAGTCGTCCAGGCTCTTGCCCAAGGCGGCTTCTATGCAGTTGAGGTTGTCCACCAAGGTTTCCTCGCCGAAGGCCACGGCCAGCCACCGCTTCACCACCGTCGTGGCATTGTCGCTGAAGTCCGTGTCGCTGGGCATCAGTGGCAGCAGGCCGTCGTCGTCCGGCTCGAAGCGGCTGTCGGGCACCAGCGCGTGGTATTGCTCCAATCCATCGCCTTGGTTGGCCAGAATGAGCCCCTTGCGGTCGAGGCTGTAGCGCCCCATGATGCAGCCGATGGCGTAGGAGAGGAGTTGCTTGATGATGACGTCGCCGTGCCACGTCATGCGTCTCTTTATGTCGTTGTTGTCTGTCATACGGTTTATGTTTTTAGAGGTGATGTCATTGTGTTCAGACTACCAAATGGACTCCCAGGCTTTGGTAGTCCCGCTCCCAGGCTGTGAAAGTGTCGCTCCCAGACGGTGGAAGTCACGCTCCCAAGCCGTGGGAGTCCGACTCCCTCCGTGGGGGAATCAGGCCGAGGTAAAGTCATACACGTCGCGATAGCCGTCGAAGTGCAGCTCGTCCGTATAACCGTGCCGCCGGAAGAGGCGGATAATCCACTCCTGTTGCTCGGGCGTAAGCAGCTTTTCGCCATGATGATAGCGGTAGTAGGTGGTGTTTCCGCCCAAGTGCTTCTTGATGGCACTGCGCAAGGGCGTATTGTCTTTCTGCTTCACCTCGGCAAAGAGGGCGCCGAAGCCGTAGGCAGCGCGGATGACGCGCGTCTGCTTGTAGTGCTTGCAGTCGCCGCCCGTGCGGGCCGTGGGGTAGATGGCCTCGCCCTTCGTCTTTCCGGCCGGGATGTGTTGTCCGGCCAAGAAGCGCATGCAGGAGTCCGCCCGGGGGCAGTCGCTCTGGAAGCAGCGGGCGAAGGAGGGCGGTATCTGGTCGGCGGTCAGTGCCGGAATGCTTGTCATTTCTTTATTGCGCGTTGTCTTTTCTGCCATGTTTTCTTACTTTAATGCGGTTCTCTTAATTCTTCAATCAGTTCCTCCAAGATATAGTCATCGCTCATCAATTGTAGGCCATATCTCGAATCTGCCAACAACTGATAGACTTTCGAGGAATAAAAAAGGTCAAGTGCCCGCTCTGCGTCTATTTGCAAGACTTCGGCCAACTTCATGATGATACGGCTTTGTTTGCGCCAAAGTACGGTGTCTCTCATAATTAATCCTCCTTTTTCAGTATTTCAAACGAAGTAAATGAAAGATACTTATCCACAATTTCTTGGTTTAAGATGCAAATCTGGTGATTCACCTCCTTGTATCTCAACTGTCCTAACGCTTGTTCCGCTGTAATGATGCCGTTTTCATAGTCTTCAACCGTATCGATGACATTGTCGTTGGCTATGCCGCCTTCGACTACATCATACTGTTGCTGCTTCATACCGCCTCTACGACAATCCACCACATATTCCAACCATTCAAGATTGTAACTCTCGAACATCTTTATCCTATATCTGCCCGACTTTACAGCATCAAAGTCGAACGAAAATGTGGAAACAGCCGGTCGAGCATTACGTCCCTTTCTTTCCGCTATCGCCTTTGCCCATGACTCTGCCTGCTTGCGCAGTTTGGTAAGGTAAAATCCTTGTCCGAAATCCACTTTCTTTCTGCCAAGTTTTACCAATGGCACTTGTACGGGTGTGTATGACCCATGAAATAGAGTAATCATACTTCTGCCTCCCAATTTAATAGAGTTTCACTGATGTCGTCAGCCACCCAGTCAAGACTTTGGGTATGAAGGTCTTCATACCGCTTGATAAGGCGGCGATGTATCAATCCCTGTTTTCGTAGCCTGTCGTGCATCTCCTTGCCGGAAATGCCCAACTTGCGTGCTCCGCTTTCTATCGCCATTACGGCGAAATGAATGCGCCTATATGTTTCGTTGTCTGCATAGTTCGTGTCCATAGCTTGTTTCTCCTATTGTTTTTAGTCAAATGTCAGTTCCCCTTGTTGCAGGATGGTGATTTCCTCGGGCGGCACGTCGGGCGTCAGCTCGTCCTCCAGCCCGTATATCCCGATGAACTGGCGGTTCAGCTCCTCCTCGTTGGCGTGGAGTTGGAGGAATTGCTCCGTCCAATGCGCCTTGTAGGCTTCCATCAGGTCGGCCAGGCGGCAGGAGGTGCGGCATTCTTGCCGCACAATAGTTGACCGTGTATCCTCCTTATTGTCCGTTTTCTGGCTTATAGCTGTGCAGCAGGAATGCTGCACCTCCTCACCACCAACGATGAGGGTGTAGGCGTCTTGTGGAAGATTGGCGGGGTTATTGATGATGTAATCCAACTTGGCCTCAAAATCCATCTCGTTTCTTATGATCCTGTCAAAACAGTCACGTTGCCAAAATTCCCCATCGGCATTAATCATTTTGTTGATGCGTGAGGCCGCAAAACCTTTTATCCTTCCTATCGTAGCCACCACATCGTGTCCTTCAGTGGGTGTAAGTAAAGCATGTACATGGTTGGGCATCACAACCAGCGCCAGTAGTACATAGCGTTCGTTGTTGAAATGCAGGAAAGCATCGGTCACTATTCGACGTATGTCCGGGGCCTTAAGGGCGCAACTGCCATAACCGGCATCCAGCCATTTGTCTATCCGTTCACTGATGAACTGGTTATATTCATTTTTTGTCTTTTCATCCCATGGTTGCGGATGCGCCTTCAGCCATTCATCTTTCGTTTGCGACAATTCATGCAGCTTGGCTTGCGGTAAAGAGTCGGCCAATCGGAACGTGATGAATTGTGTTTTCCCATCTTGTCTCCAATGCGGCAATCTGTTTGTATATTTTATGTCTACCCATTGCTTTTTGTCAAGATAGGAGGCGCGGCATTCCTGCCGCGCATTACTCATACTCGGTTCACAAGGGTTTGTATTTGTATTTGTGTTTGTACTTGTGTTTGCGTTTGTGCAGCAAGAATGCTGCACCTCCTTGCCGAGGCGGACGAGTTCGTTCTCCTCGAAGTCCCAGGAGGTCTCGTGGGCGTCCCAGTCGGATTTGGAGATGGAGATGTTTTGGGAGACGAGGGAGTCAATCATAGGTGAATTTTCATTAATATATGGTATTTGAGAAACTTGCCCAACCTCATAATTCATTGTAGGAGATAAAAGTTTTATAAATACCGAGCAAACAATGCTATTGCAGTATCCCTGCAATTGATTGTAGTTTATATGAGGAAATAAACTCATTCCTGCGTCAGCAAAGATAAATCCTGTAGGAAAATATCTAAAAGCTATGCTGGAAGATGATACTTTTGACCAAGAAACTGATGGCTTAAAATAGTAATTAGGATTACGAATGACAGCCCCTTTGTTGGAACGTACTTCTAAACCATTATTTTCCCAGTTAATAATATACTCTTGTAAACCATACCAACGCCTTGCACCTCCTCCTTTATTATATGGGAACCACTTTTTTCCCGATTCTTTAGCTTCTTCAGCAGATCCCATTCCAAAGCCAATCCGTGCCGGATTGACTTCATGCCAATATCTAAGAAATCTCGCATTGTCTGCTGTTGCTAAGCCCTGTGTTGGCTTGCAAACAGCAGACAATGCGAGATTTCCCGCGAAGCGGGAAAAAATTTTTTCAGAAACCCAATACCCAATCGGACATCCCGGAATCTTCTTGAAGTTTTGTTGGGAGACGTGGGGATAACAATGCTCTCCGGCCAAGAACATCCGTTCCTTGTCCCTGCAGTTCTTTCCATCCACAAAACGGTAGTACATCCCTGTCTGGTAAGGCACATGTTTGGTGAGGACAAAAGCCGTGTTCTGCACCACTTCGCCCGAAAGCTCGTCGAAGGTGCGAGGCCCGAGGTGCAGCATATTGTCTATCTGCATCGTGTCGAGCAAATGCGTGCGCAGCCGCTCAAACGAGGAGAGGAACATCCAGCTCTGCATGTTGATCATGCCATATTTGCCGTCGGCCATCAGCCGCTCTTCGCACACCTGCATGAAGACGGAGAACAAGTCCGCCTTCCCCGCCTCGTAGTTCTTCTTCACATAGTTGCTGAGCACGGCATTCATGTTACCGCCACCCATATACGGCGGATTCATCACCAAGGCGTGATACCGCTCCGTCAGCGCCAGCACCAACTGCGCCGCCTCGTTCTCCTCCGCCAGCGAAGCCACCCATTCGCGAGCCGCCGGAGAAAGGTGGAACTTCATGATGCTGCCCAAGGTTTCGGCATCGGCCAACACTTGGTTGATAGCCTCAATTTCGGTAGCCAGATGTGTATCGGCAGGCATGGGAAGCTCCGCCTTGGGCATGTCCAGCACACGCGGCATACAATGGCAGTCAGCAAAGGCGGCATCGCGCTGGCAAGCCTTCAGCAGCAGGGCGAACTGTGCCAACTGCTTAGCGCGGGTATCAATGTCAACGCCCGTCAGGTTGCGGCGGAAGATATGCTCGATGGCCTCGCGACGACTGTAGCCCTCATTAATATAGATGGTATAGAGCATATCGAACATCTCGCCCAGGATGTGGCCAGAGCCGCAGGCCAGGTCGGCAAGACGAAGCTCGGTCAGGTCGCCGTAGCGGAGGGTGCGATCGTCCGGGGTAGGTTCGGAGGGATTTACCAGATACTTCCAGTCTTGCGCTACCTCCGTCTCGTAGGGATTGTTGTCCAGATAGATGCGTCCCACGGTGTTCTGCACCATGTACTTCACGACCCAGTTTGGGGTGAATATCTGCGTGGCGGCAGGAATCTCGCTGGCGGTGAACTTCCCCTTTGCGGCAAACACCTCGTCCTTCTTCTCGGCGATGTAGAACTGATAGAGCCAGCCGATGAGTTCGCTGGAGCGGTAGTCCTCCTCCGCGATGAAGTCCGTATGGTTGATGAGGTCCACAAAGCCGCCCTCGGCCAGGATGTTGGCAGGCAGCAGCAGCTCGGTGTAGTCGGCGATATGGCCGAAGCAGCGGTGAATGACGGGCGTGGCATGGCAGAAGGCCACGATGAGCAGGCTGAACTGTTCCGCCGTCCGGCTGTCGTCGTCAAGCAGGGGCATCAGCCGGCTCCGCTCTTCCTCGCCCATCTGCGGCAAGCGTCCCTGCCGCGCCTCGCTCACGATGAGCGGCACGTACACGCCGGGACTTTCATATTGGAGTACAGGCGGTATCAGCCCGTTCTTGGTCATGATGCGGATGGCCATCAGGCGGTTGAACCACGTGTAGGCAGCTTCCTCCACCACGTCCTTCAGTCCATGCCGACGAATGGCGGTGGCCAAGGATTGCCACTTATGATAGAAATCTTCCGTCACGGTGTCGCCCATGAAGGTGGCGCCGCCGCCCAGCAATTGCGGCTCTTCCACGGGCGTGCCGTCCGGCCGGAAGCCGAGGGCGGTAAAGCGGTGCGCCACGCCCTGCATCAATATATTGCGTGCTTCGGTTGCGAAGCGTTTCAGTCTGTTGGTTTCCATGCTTAGCTTACTATAATGTCGTTGTCATCATTGATATATCGCATCAGTTGCGCCTTGAGCGACTGCAAGTAACGGTCCACATCGGCCTCGGTGTGCATCGGTTCGGTGGTATGCGTGTTCAGACGGACAATCTTCCGGACACGTGGCCTGGGCTGTGGAGACGTCGGCTGTCCGCCGTCATCGTGTACCGAGTTGCCCCCATTGACAGACGGTGTCGGAGGCGTATAGGGCTTCGAAGGAATGGCGGCATTGATGCGGTGCATCTGTTCTTCGTAGAAAGCCGAAGTGTCGGCATTGGCCTGCAGGGCATAGAAGTTGTTCGTACCCGTATTCAGGGACATTGTGGTGTCGCGACGGGCAAATTTGTCGCGGCTCACGTGCATCTCTCCGGCATACTTCTCCAGTTCGTCGAACACGGCGTTATAGCGGGCGGTGACGGTTTCCACCAATTCCTTGCGCTTCTGCTGCAACTGTGCCTCTATGGCCTTCCTCATCTTAATGTAGGCAGGCATCTTCGTCCAAGGCTCTTCATCGGTACGGATGGCACGCAGGGCGGCGACAGCCTCCTGACCCTCCGCAGGAAGGAAGTCGAAGTTGTCGCGGTTGTCATCAATGAACTTGCGCACCCCGTTGTAGCGGTCAAACTGTTCGCCATAGAACATATTGATGCTCTTGCAGCGGTCGAACAGGTGGGCGGCTTCGTCACGGGCGGCAATGATGGTCTCGAAGAATTTCTGAGGGTCGCGCACCGTGAGCCATTGTTCCATCAGGGTGATGGCCTCGTCGATGGTGTGCGCAAAGGGACATCCGCTGATTTTGCGTGAAAGGTCGCGATAGTTCTTCAATAGCTGGTTGAGCGCACTGTCATCGGTCTCCTTGCAGGCCCGGAACAGTTCCGTGCTGTCGTTGCTACCCTTCACGGAGACCACGTTGAAGATATGCTTCCATGCCTCGATGAACCCGTTGAGCAATTCCTGCGAGATGGCCTTGGCCCGTTCGACGGTGAACTTCGCGGCGTCGCGCACTATGTTTCGGGCCGTGTCCTCACGGCTCACGTTCGGGTTGCCCATGTAGTTGTAGGCATAGAGATGGCGGCGCACCAGTTCGTTCAGGAAATAAATGGTGGCGAAGTCGCTCCAGCCGTAAGGCACACGGGCAAACTGGCGCAAGGCATCGGCCACGGTGACATCGTGCGGCTGGCGGTCGAGCCAGTTCTTCACCTTTTCCTCTGCCGCAGTGGGTGTCATAAGCAGCCCCGGATCTATCGGGCGGAGTATCTTGGCGGACAGTTCGGGATGAGTGCGCGGCACCTCCCTGTTGTCGGCGAGCTTGGCGAATGGATAAAGCGTTTCCATGTGCCGGGCAAGGAGAGCCTTGTAACGCTCGGCTTTCCGTGCCGTTCCCATCTCGGAGGGTGAGAGGGCATTAGCGCAGGAGATAACGGGGCAGGTATCGAGCATCTGCTGGAACTGGGGCTTGATTTCCTTCTCGTAGAGTTCTTTGGCGCGCTGCTTGAAGATTTCCTTGGTGCGCTGGCGTTCCTCGCTGATGGCAGGCTCCTGGGCGAACCGCTGCACCCGGCAATAGTAGAGGAAGTTGGCGCGGAGTTCCTGATTCTCCTTGAACAACGGATAAAGGAAGAACACCAGATGAGTGCCTTGTGGACTGTTGTTCAGGCTGAAGGCATACTGGTCGGGGTTGTCCGTGCTGGCAGTCGTCACGAAATCCACTTGGATGTCCGCGTTGTTGCTGAGGTAATTCCTTCCATCGATGCTGATGCCCACGGTGAAGGAGCGGGTGGCGAACTGTTCCTTGTTGGACGGATTGCCAAAATGGGCGAAGAAGATGTTGCGTAGCTCGTCGCTGTAGGTGTTGCTGTCCACCGGTTGGTTCTTGATAATCTGGGCCACCTTCGACTCTTCTTCGGTGAAGAACTCGTAGATTTCGCTGCCCGCATCAGTCTTTACCTTCCGAATAACGGCCTTGTCGATGAGATAGGTCAAGACGGCAGACACTTCCTGTTTGATGGCCGCCTTGCTGGCATCCACCTTCGACATGAGCAGCGTGACCACATTGTCGATGGTGGCGGAAAACTGTTGCTTGTCCTCCTCCTTCAGGTTGCAAATCATGAAAAGGATGTAGACCACGCGGCGGTAGAACGCCTGCTTTTTCTCATCCTGAATCATCTCGAGTGCCTGCCGTGCATTCTCGAAAGCCCGTTGCCCTAAGTGCTGCATGGAACCTTGCACCATCGCGCCGAAGAACTTGTCGAACGGGATGAACTCGCCTACCTCCATGTCCTGCGTCTCACGGGCGATGGAATAGGTGATGTTGATGAGCGAACGCTCGTTGCCCTTCACCTGCTTGTCCACATAGTTCATGGTTTCGAAGGAGTCAAGCACCTTCTTAATCAGCTGGAACTGGTAGGGCACAAACGGATAGTAGGCCACGAAGTCATCCTTGTCGCGGTAGGTCTTGTAGGTGCTGGGCAGGACAAACTGCGCGTCGAGCTTGGCCTTGTCTTTCGTATACAGGTCGGCCAGCATCACTTCCGTCTCGCCTTTCTTGTCGAGGATACGCTTTTGGGTGATGTATTCCGGCGAAGTGCCTTGCAGGGAAGCCCGCACCTCGAAACGTCCGAGAATCTTTCCGACCTCATCCTCCGGGTTGGTGGTGCTGCCGCCCACGTGGCTTACCACCTCTTCCAAAGTCTGCTGGGCGGTGCAGGCTATCCAGACCCGCGATTCGCAGACTTCTTCCAACCGCTTGACCAGCGACTGGAGCTGGAGCAGGAGGTCGCGATGCTCGCCAATGAACTGGCTGACCTCATCAACGAAGAAGAGCAGGCGGAAGTTGCGGTTGTGTTTGGCATCAATATATTCCTTCATCTCCGCCGCAAACGATTCCACGGAGACATTGATGTCGTTGTTCAGAATTTTGGTACGGATGACATCGGTGGCCAGCGTGGGGTCTACCTCCTTGGCCATCTGCAAGGCCAGGTCCAACCGTCCAGCGGCAAAACGCGAGATGTTGCGCTCCCAATCATAGCCTTTGGACTTCAAATAGTCCTTGAACTCGCCGAACTTACCATCATCGTCCAACGCCTTTTCCAAATATTGCGCCAAGGCGAGGTTGAACGAATTGTAACCACGCTGTGCGTTGAACTGGTTCCAGAAGATGGTGGTGAATGCCTGGGCCTGGTTGGCGTTGGCATCGTGTACGTCGCCAATGTTAAACATCACCATCTGCACCTCGGCCTGTGCGGAATACCATTTCTTCAACGCCTGGATTTCAGAAAGGGAAACCCCATGGTCGTCGAGCTTGGTCATGCCGTTGGAGTTGCGTAGGATATCCTCTATGGCTTCTTCCAGACGCATGAAAGCCATTTCGCTGTAATGGGCGTTGAGGCAGTAGCTGACGTATTTCAGGAAGTGGGACTTACCCGTACCGAAATAGCCGTTGATCCAAATGCCTACGTGGCTACCTTGGTTCTGGCGGATATTGACCAGGATGTTATAGAGGTTGATGACGATTTCTTCGGTGAACACGTATTCCACGATTTCGGTCATCACGGTATCTTCGCTAAGGTCAGATGCCGACACGGCCGGATTCACCTTGCGGTCGAGACCTTTTGAGTATAGTTCTTTGAATTTCATATCGGGAGCGTTATTTGTTGACTAATAAGATGGCACGGTAGGTGTGGGAATCCTCCAGGATGTCGAACAGGCTGAACGAATTGCCCTCTTGGTGTCCCGGATAGAAGAGGATAATCTTATACCGAGAGGTGTCGTTGTATTTCTCGTACCGGGTGAGAAACACGTTGGTACGCAGATAGGGGAACATCTTGCCTATGCCATGGATGAACACGTAGGGCTTGTTGTAGCCGTCGTTCAGAGCCATGTGGGCTTCAATCTTGTCGCGCACAAAGCGGATGAAGTTGTCGGAGTTCGCCTCAGAAGTCAGCTCCGTGGTCACCATGTCAGGATGGAGTTTGTCGCCCTCGAACGTGTCTTCCAGCAACGAAGTGTCGCCGAACTTTTCCTTACTAAGATACTCGCAGAACACCCGGAACAAGTCAAGCTCCAGGGCGTTGACAAAGTTGGTGGGACGTTCCAGCTTTTGCTTGAACTCCTGTATCTGCCGGCGCATCTCATATTCTTGGTTGGCAGGATACTGGTATATGTAATAGTTGTAGAAGATGTTGCCGCTCTTCTCATCGAGGAACAGCGGCGAACAAAGATACTCATACAACTCGTCTACGGTCATTCTCTTCATGGCAAATAAGATTTGATTTCGTTAATCTCATACGGATACAGGAAACAGGCTTCCAGAAACCATTCCTCACCTGTATGGATGTAATAAGCCGATTCTTCCGGAGAGGGCTTGACCGGGGTCAGCTCGTCCGTTTTCTCTTGCAGAAGTCCGGTCTGCCGCAGGATGGTAAGGTAGCAACTGGTGCACTTCTTTTTCGTGGCAGCTGACCAGCCGTCCACATACGCATCGTGTGCAGAAATCTCGTTAAACTCCATCTGTATGTCATCAGCCGTGAGTTTGTGGTCAATGGAGTTCCATTTCTTCATAGCCACATTGACATGAAAATCGAACACGAGCTTATAGGCTTTTAGGATGGCATAAAACAAGCCCGCCCTTTGTCCGGCCTCACTCCAATGCTGCCACTCTTTCCAAAAATGTACCGGAACAGCGGCATAGCGTCGCTTGAACTCCACGGCAAAACGCTGACGCGAAGTACGGGAATTGATTTGAAGAATCCGGTTGTTTTCCACCTCCTCCTTCAACATCCTTTCTGAATCCGCACCCATCAAAACCGGGAGTATGCGCTTGAACTCATAATAGAGGAACGTGCATCCCGTAATGGAGGTATATGGACTATTGTTTTTTTGCATACAAATCATTCTTGGCGTATTAACTCATTTACTGACACACCGAGGCATTTGACTTTTTAAAATCTTTATTCTCCATATTGCATCAGTATATAATATATGGCTACAAATTTAGACATAAACCACGATTTATATCTAAATTTGCACCCCGAATTTTAAGAAAAACCGAATGTTCATCGTCATCACACTCATGCTGGCGGGCATCCTGGCAGGATGGCTGCTGCGCGGACGCCGGATACAAGTGGTCCGCCGGGCCATCACGCCCCTCATCTGGCTGCTGCTCTTCCTGCTGGGCGTGGAGGTGGGCGGCAACGAGCGCATCATCCGCAGCCTGCACACGCTGGGGCTGGAGGCATTGGCCATCGCTACAGGAGCCACCCTGGGCAGCGTGCTGGCAGCGTGGGGACTGTGGAAGGCGGTGGCGGGCCGCGGGAAGGAGGCAGGGCATGAAGGGTAGCCTGATTATCGTGGGATTCTTCCTGCTGGGCGTGGCGTGCGGCCTGGGACACGTATTCCCCATCGACCTGGCCGGGACGGACATCAGCTTCTACGCCCTCTGCGCCCTGATGTGCTGCGTGGGCATCGGCTTGGGTAGCGACCCGCAGACGTTGCACAACTTCCGAACGCTCAGCCCACGGCTGGCATTGCTGCCTGCGGGCACCATCCTGGGCACGCTGGCGGGCGTGTGGGTGGTCAGCCTGTGCCTCGCGCACCGTTCAGCGGGCGACTGCCTGGCCGTGGGGGCGGGCTTCGGCTATTATTCCCTCTCCTCCATCTTCATCACGGAATACAAGGGGGCGGAGCTGGGCACGGTAGCCCTGCTGGCCAACATCGCCCGCGAGATTCTCACCCTCTTGCTGGCCCCGCTGCTGGCACGGTGGTTCGGCCCGTTGGCTCCCATCGCCGCCGGAGGCGCCACGACCATGGACACCACCCTGCCCGTCATCGCGCAGGCATCGGGACAGCGGTTTGTCATTGTCTCCATCTTTCACGGCTTCTTGGTAGATTTCAGCGTGCCCTTCCTGGTGACGCTGTTTTGCGGGCTATAATTCCCCCTGTTTACACAGCTATATGCCTAAGCACGCTTAGCTGTACCACCGGACACGGGCGGGGGTACGCCCGCCCGTGCTTAGGCGTACCTCCGCCTAAAGCCTGGGTATAAACAGCTTGCAAGAGACGATTTTCAGAAGGAACAGCGATACCCTTTCAACTCCTCGCGCAGGGCACGGGCCTTCCCGCCCGTCATCCGGTCCAGTAAAGCCCAAAAGCCCGGTCCGTGGTTCATTTCGCGGGTATGGCACAACTCGTGTAGCAGGACATAATCTATCAGATGCAAGGGCAACAGCATCAGGTGGAGGGAGAGGTTGATGTCTCCGCGGGCGGAACAACTGCCCCAACGGCCGGTGCTGGCGTTTATCTTCACCTTATTATATAGTAACCCGTGGGCACGGGCCAACATCTCCAGGCGCAGGGGCAAGACCTCCTTGGCACGGCGGCGCATCGCCTCGGCCACCGCCCGGTGTAGCCAGTCCTGCATTTTTGCATCGGAGAAATCGGTCTCGGGCGGACAGACCAGTTGCATCTCCTCGCCCTCGCGGCGCAAGAAGAAGCGCGAAGCCGTCCCTTTCGCCAAAGAAAAATGGAAACAGGGCGCATCAATGCGGTAATCCCAACCGACAGGCGGACGCTTTGGGGCTGACATCAACTGGCGAAGGCGCGGGCGCAGCGAGTCGATGGCACGCTTCACTTCGGCCACCGAAGCCCCGGCGGGAATGGTCACCCACAACTCGCGCTCCTTGGCACGAAAAGTCAGGCGCCGGGCACGAAAGCTCACGCGGATATGGAAACGGCCCAACTCGGGGTCATCGTATATATAATCTGTGGCAGTCATTACGCCTGCAAAAAAACAAAGAATTTGCCATTCGACCAAGCAGGAACGTACACTTTTCAACTTCAAAAACGGACGATGTGTCCGAAATCGGACAATGCGCAAGAACCTCTATATTCTTATTATCAAGCGATTATCCGTTTGGCACGATTATTGAAAGGAAATGGGCATGAAGAAAAATCTTCAGAAAAACGAAGGAATGTGCAACTTTTGCAGCCCGGTCCTCGTCTAATGAATAAAAGGAACAACATTAACAGATAAGACAATGAAAACAAAGACTATTTGCATCGCCCTCGCCTCCCTGCTGATGTGCAGCTGCGCGTCGAATGCCCAAAGCTGGTTTGATGGCAAGACCATCAAGGAAAGCAAGAATTATGTGACCAAGGAAATCAAGGTGGACAACTTCAACAAAATCACGGTGACTGGCAGCCCCACGGTCGTTTATACCCAGCGGAGCGGCAAGCCGGAAGTGACGGTCTATACCTCGGACAACATCGCCGAAGTGCTGGACATCCACGTAACGAACGGCACGCTCTACGTCGGCTTTAAGAAAGGCGTCAGCGTGTCCTATCGGAAACTGGACATCCGCGTTTCCTCGCCCGGACTGAATGCCCTCAACGTGACCGGCTCGGGTGAAATCCAACTGGCCAACGGCCTGAAGACAGAAGACCTGACCTTGAGCGTGGCGGGCTCGGGAGACCTGAACGGTAATCACATCCAATGCGACGGACTGAAAGCATCGGTAGCTGGCTCGGGTGACTTGGATCTTAGCGATATTCGTTGCGCAACGGTGAAAGCTTCCGTGGCGGGTTCGGGCGACCTTGTCTTGAAAAGACTGGCCTGCACGTCGGTAGAAGCATCGGTGGCGGGCTCGGGCGACTTGGTGCTTGACGGGCAAGCCGAAGAAGCGCAATACAGCGTGGCCGGGTCGGGCGACCTGAACGCCTCCGGGCTGGAAGCCAAGAGCGTCAACGCCTCCGTGGCAGGTTCGGGCGACATCACCTGTCATGCCACCGACTACCTGAAAGCCCGCACCACCGGCAGCGGCAGCATCGGCTACAAGGGCAAACCCAGAGAATTGGACTTGCCGAAGAAGAATATCTACGAACTCTGACAAGCGGACATTAAATTCTCTCTTAACATAATGGATAACAGCCCCCGTGTCTCCGGCGATGGAAACAGCGGGGGTACAAATGACAAAAGGGACGCTGCTCACGCAGTGTCCCTTTTTATGTTAGTTTTTTCATAAGATTTGAGAGAATTGAAACTTCACAGCCTCAATAGTCCTAATAAAGCACACTAACTATATTTTAAAGCAAATGAAAATGTTATATGAAACGCAAATGAAAAAGAATTCAATGTTTGGTAAACGGCTCCACCGGCTGCTCGACGCCTTTCAGGCTGTCCAGCTTCTGCTTCTCAGCCGCCACATCCGGAACCTCGCCCGACAATGCCACCGACGGGGTTGAGATCTGGCGGCCAATAGTGTCGCCGATTGTCACCTCCTCCACATCGGCGAAGAACGAGCGTTGCACCACACCGCCCAGTCCCACCACCACGGCCACTACGGCCACGGCCTTGAACAAAGGCAGGAAGCGGGACGCCAGCGTGACGCGCTTGGCCTTCACCACCGGAACGCCGGCCGCAGCCAATACCCGGGCATCGAAATCCTCGCCCAGGCCTTCTTCGCGGCATTCGTCCGCATAGGCGAACCAAGCCTTGTAGCGGCACAGGTGGGCGGGGACATCCGCGCTGCTGAAGAATGTACGCAATTGCGCCTCTTCTTCCACGGACGTCTCGCACAGCCAGTAGCGCTGCAAGAGTTCTTCTATATGCTTGTCAGAGTCCATAATTCTCTATATTCATAAATTGTTGTTTCACCTTCTGCCGTGCCCGGAACAGGTTCACCTTGACTTGTCCTTCGGTGATGCCCATGACCTCGGCAATTTCCTTGTAACTTTTCTCCTCCACGTCCCGCAGTTGCAGCACTGTGCGCAGCTTCTCGGGAAGGGCGGCTATCAGACGGCGGAGCAGCTGTATCTGTTCCTTGTCCACCAGCCGTTCGTGGGGTTCCGAAGTGTCGGGTGCCTGTTCGGCTTCCGCGGTCAGTTCCACGGTGCGGGCATCCATCCGTTCACTGCGGTCAATGGCCAGATTTCTCGCCACCGTCAGGCAATACGCCTCGACGGAAGAGAACGTGGCCCATTCGTCACGCTTGCTCCACACCCGTATCATCGTCTCCTGCACAATGTCTTCCGCTTCTGCCCGGTCGAATGTAATCCGCAAGGCCAGCCGGAAGAGTTTGTCTTTCAGCGGAAGGATGTCACGACGGAAATCGAGTGCTTGCATTTCTATTAGGAATGACGGTTGAACAAGGGCAAAGTTACAGGAGTCTTTTGCTATTTTACATTTATTAGGACTATAGGACTGCTTATTCTCTCAGGATGCGCGTCCCGCCGCAACCGATGGCGGCTGCCGAAGTGATGACTACCTCGGCGACGCCTGCCTTCAAGGCTTCGAATGCATTCTCCAGTTTGGGAATCATGCCGCCTTGTATAGTGCCGTCGGCCACATATTGGCGGAAATCGGCAGGCTTAATGACAGGAATGACGCTGTCTTCATCGTTCTCGTCGCGCAAGACGCCTTTCTTTTCGAAACAATAGACCAAGGTGACCTTGAAGCGGGAAGCCAAGCCTTTGGCCGTCTCGCCCGCAATCGTGTCGGCGTTGGTGTTCAGGATATGCCCCTCGCCATCGTGCGTCAACGGTGCCATGACCGGCACGACGCCACGCCCGATGAGGTCGCCCAGCAGACTGCCGTCCACCTGCTTCACGTCGCCTACAAAGCCATAGTCCACGCCGTCCTTCACGGGACGCTTGGCGGAGCGCATGACGTTCATGTCTGCACCCGTCAGTCCCAACGCATTGACGCCGCGGGCTTGCAGGCCGGCCACGATGTTCTTGTTCACCAAGCCGCCATAGACCATCGTCACGATTTGCAGCATATCGGCATCGGTGATGCGGCGTCCGTTCACCATCCGGCTCTCAATACCCAAGCGGGCAGCCAGCTTGGTGGCCGAACGTCCGCCCCCGTGCACCAGCGCTTTATATCCTTGTATGGCGGCAAAGTCGTCCAGCAACTTGCCGAGCGTGGCTTCTTCTTCCACAATCTTGCCGCCCACCTTGATAACTGTCAGTTTCTCCATCTTATGAAGTTCTTTTTATTCCAAATAAGTGTAACCATAAAGTCCCGAACGGTAATTGGTCAGGAATTCCTTGCCTTCTTCCAGCGAGATGCGCCCCTCTTTGACAGATTGGCTCACCCAGGTCTCCAGCTTGCTGACCAGCCGCTTGGGATTATATTGCACATAATCCAGCACCTCGGCCACCGTCTCGCCGTCTATCTGCTGGTCGATGGTGTAGCCCTTGCTGTTGACGGAGATGTGCACGGCATTGGTGTCGCCGAAGAGGTTGTGCATGTCGCCCAGAATCTCCTGATAAGCTCCCACGAGGAAGACGGCGAGGTAATACGGCTCCTTGTCGCGCAACGAATGCAAAGGCAGGGTGCTGACATCCGGCCGCGAAGTGACAAAGTTGGCAATCTTGCCGTCCGAGTCGCACGTCATGTCCTGAAGGGTAGCCTCACGGTCGGGTTTCTCGTCCAGGCGCTGGATGGGCATGATGGGGAACAGTTGGTCGATGGCCCAGGAATCCGGCAACGACTGGAAGAGCGAGAAATTGCAGAAGTATTTGTCCGCCAGAAGCTTGCTGAGCTTGCGGAATTCCTCCGGGCAATGCTTCATGTTGCTGGCAATGGAGTTGATTTCGCGGCAGATGCTCCAATACAGCTTCTCTATCTGCGCCCGCGTGTTCAGGTCTACGATGCCGTGGCTGAAGAGGTCGAGCGCCTCCTCGCGTATCTGCTGTGCATCGTGCCACGGCTCCAGCATACTGCGTTGGTTCAGGTTGTCCCATATCTGGTAGAGTTCCTTCACCAGCTCGTGGGCATTCTCGTCAGGCTCCCAGTTATCGTCCATCTCCGGCAGGGAGGCTGTCTCCAGCACTTCGATTATCAGTACGGAGTGGTGGGCCGTCAGGCTTCTGCCCGTCTCGGTGATGATGTTGGGGTGCGTGAAGCCGTGCTTGTCCGCCGCATCCACGAAGGTGGACACCACGTCGTTGACATATTCCTGGATGGAGTAGTTCACCGAGCTTTCGCTGCTGCTGGAGCGCGTGCCGTCATAGTCCACGCCCATGCCGCCGCCCGTGTCCACGAACTCCAGGTTGAAGCCCATCTTGTTCAGTTGCACATAAAACTGTGATGCCTCGCGCAGGGCGTTCTTGATGCGGCGTATCTTGGTGATCTGGCTGCCGATGTGGAAGTGGATCAGCTTCAGGCAATCCTTCATGTCCTTCTTCTCCAAGAAGTCCAAGGCTTCGAGCAGCTCGCTGGACGTCAATCCGAACTTGCTGGCATCGCCTCCGCTCTCTTCCCACTTGCCGCTGCCGCTGGAAGCCAATTTGATGCGGATGCCGATGTTGGGGCGCACTTTCAACTGCTTGGCAATGCGCGCAATGAGGTTCAGCTCGTTCAGCTTCTCCACCACGAGGAAGATGCGTTTGCCCATCTTCTGCGTCAGCAAGGCCAGTTCGATGAAATCCTCGTCTTTGTAGCCGTTGCACACCACCAATGAATCCGGGTCGGTGTTCAATCCGATAACTGCATGAAGTTCAGGCTTCGAGCCTGCCTCCAGTCCCAGGTTGAACTTCTTGCCGTGGGTAATCATCTCCTCCACCACGGGGCGCATCTGATTGGCCTTGATGGGATAGATGATGAAATTCTCGCCTTTGTAGCCATACTCCACAGCCGCCTTCTGGAAACAGCAAGAGATTTTCTCAATGCGGTTGTCCAGGATGTCGGGGAATCGCAGCAGCATGGGAGCCGTCACATCGCGCAACTGGAGTTCGTCCACCAGCTCCTTCAAGTCGACGGCCACGCCATCCTTGCGCGGAGTCACGACAACATGTCCTTTCTCGTTGATGCCAAAGTAGGAAGTGCCCCAACCGGTGATGTTGTACAGCTCTTCCGAGTCTTCAATGCGCCATTTTCTCATTTCCTATTACTTTGTCGATTTCTAATTATACAGTTTGTCGGCAAAGGTACGCATTTGTAAGAAGATGGGAAAGAGGTAGGGGCATTTTGTTGGCCAGCCGCCTTGAAAAATATCCCCTCTGCCCACCCTCATATCCCGGTTGTGGTCAGCATCATGGTGATGCCCTGTGCGTCCGGCTTTCCGGAAAATGCAACATGCACTTGTGCGCCATGCTGAAAATGCGCAATAAGTCGGCACGTCCTTTTTCAGTTAACCCTATGCAGTTTGAAAAGCTCACTCCCCTTGGGAATGAATGATGCTCGCCCCACAGACCCGGATACTACCCTCTTTTGTTTACTCTCTCCCTACGTTTTTATAGCAATTCTACCGTCCAATTCAACGACTGGATTTCCAAATCCAGCTTGCGCAACTGGGATGAATACCCGTCTATGGTTTTGCGCAACGTATTCACATCCACGGTGCGCACGTAGCGTATCTCGTTTCTGCTTTCACGCGCCCTGCTGCTGGCGGAGGAGCGGATAAAGGAACGCGACAGGCACATCTCCCGGCTGAAGGAGGAGAACGCGCTGTCGGCCTTGAAACTGGAAAGGCAGGCTCCCAAAGTACGCTATTTTGATGAAGTGTTCCGTTCCAAGAGCACGTACACCGCCACGCAGATTGCCAAGGAACTGGGCATGAGCGGACGCGAACTGAACAACCGCCAGCGGATGCTCGACGTGCAGTTCCGGCAGTCAGGCACGTGGCTGCTCACCGCACCCTACTAGAAGGAAGGCTTTACGCTGACCCACACGCACCTTTGGCAAAGCCGCGACGGGGAGTCCGGGACGGCATTCCCCTGCAAGGGAGCGTTACTTGCCCCTGCTTCTTTCACCGCTTGAAAATGGACATGGCTATTAAGGGGATTGCGCTCAAGATCGGGTGCAATTCCCTCCACGGCTCTTTCATTTAAAGCAGCAGTAAAGACATAGTATCCCTTGAAGGTGTGTCGTAATGAGCGATGCACCTTCTTTTTTCGTCAATTGCAAAAGAAAAGTTCGGTATCTTCAGGCAGCGATATGTTGAAGATTTCTTTGATTTATGCGTTCCCTGCATCTGAAGAAGGCGGCTGTAAGCCCA
>CASEYC010000046.1 GCA_949292025.1 uncultured Bacteroides sp.
CTGAAACCCCTGAAACAGGGCGGAAAACGTAGTGCATAACCCATCGGAAAAGAGAATCAAAAATCATAGTATTAACATCTAAAAACAAGAAAGACTTATGGAAAAGAAAGAAATGTATGTGGCTCCCGAGGTGGAAGTACTCGAGGTAGCAGTGGAAAAGGGCTTCGCGGCAAGCCCGGTAAAGCCCGGTAATGGTGGGGTGGATCCCGGAATCGACGATTGGTTGTAATCATTTCGTTGAGTAATTATAGTAATTATTGTTAAATATAAATTAATGTAGAATGAAAACAAGGTATTTATTATCAGCTTTGACTTTGCCATTGCTGGCAGCTTGTACTCAGGAGGATTTGGACGTACAAGTGAATAATAGCAATGCTGCATTGCAAAATCGTATTGAAGTGGGTAAGGTGGCCTTTACTACAGGTGCAGATACCCGTTTTGACTTTGGTGATGCCGAACATATCGGCTGGGAAGACGGCGAGCGTTTCGGATTGTTCTTGATGGACGATTGGAATGAAGCAGGTAACGCTGCCGGAAATGGTGAGCAGATGGACGCCAACGAGACGGACTTTGAGGATCAGCAGGTATGGAACAACATGTACGCCCTGCACAATTACACACAGACGAACATTCCGTTCACCTTCAACCGCACTGAAGGCGTTTGGGAAAACGATGATGCTGTTGTAGAAGGTAACTACTTCGCGTTGGCACCTGCCAATGGCCAGCAGACTTCTATGGAAGTAAGCGCATTGAGCAGCATCCGCAATCGTCGTGATGTATGGGTGTACATCAACCCGGTGCAGAAGTTTGGAAACGAACCTGTCGGACAGTATAACCAGTTGAGAGGCGGTATTGAACAGAACCAGTTCTTCTTGGGTTATCAGCAGGTTTACCGAAATCAGGAACTGACGAATGGCGAACAGTTGATGTTGCCCTTGCAGTTACGTCCTATTCTCGGTATGGTAGACTTGACTGTAGAGAACGCCGATGAAAAATCCTTCGTGGTGCAAAAAATTGTTATGCGCAGATTGGATGGTGCTCCGATGCCGACTATTGCATACATCCGTCCGGATGGCAATACGACAGAGGATTTTCCCAAGTACTTGGATGGAACTTCTACATGGAGTAGTAAAAATGTGTATAAAGACTTTGGACCTGCTTTTGCCCAGCCTTATGATGCAGCCGAGTTAAAGAATGCGTGTGGTGAACCTTACACAAGATTTACGTATAATCCTGAAACTTGGACGCGCAGTGCTGCACGCAGCGTTGTTAAATATTCTTATCCCGGTGAAAATGGCTTTATTCCTTACGGTTTGAAGGGCGATGCTGCTGAACCCGTATATGAGTATACTTTCGACTTCACGGGTGAGAATGAAGATGCTCCAGAAGGTTATGTTTTGGAGCAGAATGAATTCTTCCATGCATATCTGGCTTTGCCACATAACATGTATCTGAAAGAGTACAGTTTCACCGTTTATGGTAAGCAGAAGGACAACACGACCATCGGCGGTCCAACGTGGAAAGACGGCATCATAATTCCGTCTGCTGGAGATTATGTTGACCTCCCTACGCCGGGTGCTGAAAATGACGGTCATTTCAACTTGGTAAAAGTCGATTTAGCTGACGAAAGCACATATTTGCAGGCAAAAATTGAATTCGACGACTTTATGGTGCAGGAAAAGCGCATTGCTACTGTTTCCAATTCTGAGGATCTGTTGCGTTACCTGAAGATGTATGAAGATTCGTATAATATGGGTACGAATGAAATTTACTACATCACTACATTGGGCGATTTCGAGGTTACCAGAGAATTGTGCGACTATGTTCGCGATCTGAATGAATCGAAAGGCAATAACAAGGGCGGTAAGGCTATCATTTATTTCGAAGAAAGCAAGAACGGCAAACTGGTATTCCCGGAAAATTTGGATTCTGATGCCATCGACCTTTTCTATTATACGAAGAATGTGGACATTCTGAATAAAGGCACGCAGGTGATCGAAGAGCCGATCATGCCGGCTAAAGAAGCAATCAAGATCTTCATGGAGGCCTTGAAAGAAAGCGATACATCAAACGGCATCTTTAGTATGGCTAATGACGGAGTAAGTTTGTTGGATAAGCTGGAAGCTGCCGTGGCCGCTGATTTGACTAATAGTGGTATCCACTCCATTATCAATGAGGGTGTGCTGACCATCAATGCTGCTATTGAGACAGGCGTTGGCAACAAGGCTGGTATTTACAATGAATCCGGTGCCATCATGGAAATTGGTGCGGTGATTATTTCTGACGATGTTGAGGGATATCCTTACTCGATTAACGGGAATGTCGATGCACGTGTTCAGAATAAGGGTGCTTTGAACTTGAAGGGTACTATGCTGGATGGAACCTTGAAGAATGCAAGAGAGACGACAGTTGAATCGACTACAGCAATCAATATTGTAGAAAACTTCAATGACATCGCTGATTGCAAAGACTGCCCGACCGGAATTGCTAAGTTGATTGTCACCGAGAACTCCACATTGGAAATCCTGAATGGTGTCAATGGCTCTGAAGATGGTTATTATGTCGGCCAAGTTGAGAACTACGGTTCGTTTGCCGCTGAAGAAGAATTCGTGAACAATCAGGCTCTTTATCCGCAGACAATTGATGAATTCGGACAAGGCAACTTGATTATAAACGGTTCTAAGGAATTGGCTGGTAATCATACGAATGTTTCTATGAGCGGCATCGTCAATAATTCTGGTAGCCACGATGCTGCTGTGAAGTATGACGACCTGTTGCAGTACAACGAAGGTATCCGCAACTTCTGCACGCTGATGGTTGAAAACTATGGCTACATCTATCAGGCCGACAAGTATGCTACGATTAAGGTTCTGAATAGTAATGGGATAAACGACCCGTTTGCAACCGACATTGCGGAATTGACCGGTGTCATTGAAAACACGATTCATGGAAATATCACCGGAGACGAAAACGGTTCGAATATCTTCAATGGCACTATCGGTAGTCAAGTCATCATTCTTACTGTAAATGATGACCAAATGGACGTTGCTGCAATAAATGATATCCTTGAAAAGTATCATAACTACAATAAGGTGGTTCTGAAAGGAAATAACTTGATTGCAGGCGAAGTCGACAAAAATGTAATCAGCGTATTGGAATTTGACAGTGCAGAAAAAGGGTATGTGGTTGGTGAAGTGGAATTCGCTGCTCCTGAGATCTTCATCAAGAACGAACTCGTTCAATTGGCTGTTCATTACGTCAAAGTGCAAGGTACTGTTCGCCTCGAACATGGAGCAGAAATGAGAGTCGGCAGAACCAAAACGAACATCGATTGTACAGTTTACAGCTCGACTGGTGGAATGATTCAGGTTCAGAATGGAGCTACCCTCAGAGGTATGGGCGATAATAACGTATGGATGCTCACTCCAAATGTTTGGGCAGATGCTACATGGATTCCCTAACAAGTAGCTTATAGATTGAACATCTATACATAAATTAAGTCCTCGCAGGAAAATATCCAAGTTCTTGCGGGGACTTTTTATGTTCTCACCCCCATCTCGCCGCCTCTCAAAAAAAAATCTCCCCCTATCCTATACAGGTAAAGAAACAAAATTCGTACCTTTGCCGCATTATATTAATTACGCGTACTTTATATACATTAGAATTATGTCCGAGACTAAGAGAATCAAAAGAGCGTTGGTATCTGTTTACCACAAAGAAGGACTGAATGAAATCATTTCCAAGCTGCACGAAGAGGGCGTGGAGTTCCTGTCTACGGGAGGCACGCGCCAGTTCATCGAATCGCTGGGCTACCCCTGCCGGGCGGTGGAAGACCTGACGACCTATCCCTCCATCCTGGGCGGGCGCGTCAAGACGCTGCACCCCAAGATCTTCGGCGGCATCCTCTGCCGTCGTGCCCTGGAGCAGGACTTGCAACAGATTGAAAAATATGACATCCCCGAAATAGACCTGGTCATCGTTGACCTTTATCCGTTTGAGGCCACCGTAGCCAGCGGTGCGCCCGAGGCGGACATCATCGAGAAAATCGACATAGGCGGCATCTCGCTCATCCGCGCCGCCGCCAAGAACTATAACGACGTGGTCATCGTCGCCTCGCAGGCCCAGTACAAGCCGCTGGCCGACATCCTGATGGAGCGCGGCGCCACGACAACGCTGGAAGAACGCCGCTGGTTTGCCAAGGAAGCCTTCGGCGTGTCGTCGCACTACGATTCGGCCATCTTCAACTACTTCGACGGCGAGGCAGGCACGGCCTTCCGCTGCTCCGCCAACAACCAGACGGCCCTGCGCTACGGCGAGAACCCGCACCAGAAGGGTTACTTCTACGGCCACCTGGACCAGATGTTCGACCAAATCCATGGCAAGGAAATCTCTTACAACAACCTGCTGGACATCAATGCCGCCGTGGACCTGATAGATGAATTCAAGGAAACGACCTTCGCCATCCTGAAGCACAACAACGCCTGCGGACTGGCTTCGCGCCCCACGGTGCTGGAGGCTTGGAAGGATGCCCTGGCCGGTGACCCGGTATCCGCGTTCGGCGGCGTGCTCATCACCAACGCCATAGTGGACAAGGAAACGGCAGAGGAAATCAACAAGATATTCTTCGAAGTCATCATCGCGCCGGACTATGATGTGGACGCCCTCGAAGTGCTGGGCCAGAAGAAGAACCGCATCATCCTGGTGCGCAAGCCGGTGGACCTGCCCAAGAAGCAGTTCCGCTCCCTGCTGAACGGCGTGCTCGTCCAGGAGCGCGACCTGAAGGTGGAGACGCCCGAAGACCTGAAGACCGTCACCGACAAGGCGCCCACCGCAACCGAGGTGGAGGACATGCTCTTTGCCAACAAGATTGTGAAGAACTCCAAATCCAACGCCATCGTCCTGGCCAAGGGCAAGCAACTGCTGGCCAGCGGCGTGGGCCAGACCAGCCGCGTGGATGCCCTGAAGCAGGCCATCGAGAAGGCCAAGAGCTTCGGCTTCGACCTGCACGGCGCCGTCATGGCCAGCGACGCCTTCTTCCCCTTCCCCGACTGCGTGGAGATTGCGAACAAGGAAGGCATCACGGCGGTCATCCAGCCGGGCGGAAGTATCAAGGACCAACTGACCTTCGACTACTGCAACGAGCACGGCATGGCGATGGTGACGACGGGGTTCCGCCACTTCAAACACTAAATTATCATTTACCATTAACCATTACTTACATGGGCTTATTCTCTTTCACACAAGAAATAGCGATGGACCTGGGCACCGCCAACACCATCATCACCTGCAACGGCAAGATCGTGGTGGACGAGCCGTCCGTGGTGGCGCTGGACCGTCGCACCGACAAAATGATAGCCGTGGGCGAAAAGGCCAAGATGATGCACGAAAAGACCCACGAGAACATCCGCACCATCCGGCCCCTGCGCAACGGCGTGATTGCCGACTTCTATGCCTGCGAGCAGATGATTCGCGGCCTGGTGAAGATGGTGAACCGCAAGGGACGCCTCTTCGCGCCGTCGCTCCGCATGGTCATCGGCGTGCCTTCGGGCAGCACCGAGGTGGAACTCCGTGCCGTGCGCGACTCGGCCGAACATGCCGGAGGCCGCGACGTTTACCTGATTTTCGAACCCATGGCGGCCGCCATCGGCATAGGCATCGATGTTGAGGCGCCTGAAGGCAACATGATTGTGGACATCGGCGGCGGCTCCACGGAAATCGCCGTCATCTCCTTGGGCGGCATCGTCAGCAACAACTCCATCCGCATCGCCGGCGACGACCTGACCGCCGACATCCAGGAGTACATGAGCCGACAGCACAACGTCAAGGTCAGCGAACGCATGGCCGAGCGCATCAAGATACACGTGGGCGCCGCCCTCACCGAGCTGGGCGAGGATGCTCCCGAGGACTACATCGTCCACGGCCCGAACCGCATCACCGCGCTGCCCATGGAAGTGCCCGTCTGCTACCAGGAGATTGCGCACTGCTTGGAGAAGTCCATCTCGAAGATTGAGACCGCTGTGCTCAGCGCGCTGGAGAACACCCCGCCCGAGCTGTATGCCGACATCGTGCACAACGGCATCTACCTGGCCGGAGGCGGCGCCTTGCTGCGCGGGTTGGACAAGCGGTTGACGGACAAGATAAACATCCCCTTCCACATCGCGGAAGACCCGCTGCACGCCGTGGCCAAGGGTACGGGCATCGCCCTGAAGAACGTGGACAAGTTCTCGTTCCTGATGAGATAAACGGAGGGGAGGTCTATGCGCAACCTGCTGAACTTCCTGATCAAATACAATTACTGGTTCCTCTTCATCCTGCTGGAGGTGGCCAGTTTTGTTTTATTGTTCCGTTTCAACCGGTACCAGCAGAGCGTGTTCTTCACCTCGGCCAACGCCGCCGCGGGCAAGCTGTATGAGGCGACGGGTAGCATCGCCGCGTATTTCCACCTGAAGGAGACCAACGAAGACCTGCTGGACCACAACATCCGCCTGGAGCAACGGGTGGCCCTGCTGGAGCGGGCGCTGCTGGACGCGCGGTCGGACACGACGCTGTACCGCAGCCTCGACTCCGTGCCCGCCGGCAGCCGTTATACCCTCCACAAGGCGCGGGTCATCAAGAACAGCCTGAACCGCCTGGACAACTACCTGACCCTGGACAAAGGCTCGGCGGACAGCATCCGCCCCGAGATGGGCGTGGTGGATGCCAACGGCGTGGTAGGCATCGTCTACAAGACCACGCCCCACTATGCGCTGGTCATCTCGCTGCTGAACAGCAAGTCCAGCCTCAGCTGCAAGATACAGGGCAGCGACTACTTCGGCTACCTGAAGTGGGAGGGCGGCGACTCGCAGTATGCCTACCTGCGTGACCTGCCCCGCCATGCGGAGTTCAGCGTGGGCGATACGGTGGTGACCAGCGGCTACTCGGCCGTCTTCCCCCCGGGATTGCTGGTGGGCTACATTGACGAGATGTCCGACTCGCACGACGGCCTGTCCTACCTGCTGAAAATCCGTCTCGCCACCGACTTCGGGCGGGTGAGCGATGTCCGCGTCATTGCCAACCACGACCTGCCCGAGCTGAAGCAACTGAATGAACAACTGAATAACTAATCCCCAAGACCCCGACATTCCTTGATACAAGACTATTTCCATAAATCAGCCTGGTTCGTCGGCCTGCTCCTGCTGCAGGTGCTGATTCTGAACAACGTGCACATCGCCGGATATGCTACGCCTTTCCTTTATATCAACATGATTGTCAAGATGGAATCGGAGACCCCGCGCAACGGGCTGATGCTGTGGGCCTTCTTCCTGGGACTGGCCATCGACCTCTTCTCGGACACGCCGGGCATGAATGCCGCGAGTGCCGTGTTGCTGGCTTTCCTCCGCCCGCTGCTGCTGCGGCTGTTCGCTCCGCGCGACCTGACAGGCAACTTCGTGCCTTCCGCCCGGACGATGGGGACGGCAGCCTTCCTGAAGTATGCGTCGGCCTGCGTGCTGCTGCATCATGTCGTGCTGATAAGCCTGGATTATTTCTCGGCGGTGCACATCGGGCTGTTGGCACTGCGCATCTTGGCCAGCACGGTGCTCACCCTGGCCTGCACGTTGGCGGTGGAGGGGATACGGAACAAAGGATTGTGAACGATGGCTAAGGACTTTAACCTGGAGAAGCGGAAGTACGTGATTGCCGGCGCGGCCGTCTTCATCGTGCTGGTCTACGTGGCGCGCCTCTTCGACCTGCAAATCCTGACGGACGAGTATAAGAAGTATGCCGACAACAACGCCTTCCTCAACAAGGTGCAATATCCGTCGCGCGGCGCCATCTACGACCGCAACGGCAAGCTCCTCGTGTTCAACCAGCCTGCCTACGACGTGACCTTCGTCCCCCGCGAGGTCGTCGGCCTGGACACCGCCGACTTCTGCCGCACGCTGAACCTCACCCGCGAACAGTTCGACCAACTGATGGCCGACGTCAAGGACCGGCGCAAGAATCCCGGCTATTCCCGCTACACCCAGCAGGTCTTCATGACCCAGCTCTCCGCCGAGGAGTGCGGCGTCTTCCAGGAGAAGCTGTACAAGTTCCCCGGCTTCTCCATCCAGCGGCGCACCATCCGCCAATATACCTACAATGCCGCGGGCCATGCCCTGGGCGACATCGGCGAGGTGTCCCGCCGCGACATCGAGAAGGACGACTACTACCGCAGCGGTGACTACATCGGCAAGCAGGGCATCGAGAAGAGTTACGAGAAATACCTCCGGGGCGAGAAAGGCGTGGAAATCCTCCTCCGCGACGCCCACGGCCGCATCCAGGGCCACTACATGGACGGCAAGCTGGACCGCCCGTCCGTCCCCGGCAAAAACCTGAAGCTGGGCATCGACATCGACCTGCAAATGCTGGGCGAGCGGCTGATGCAGAACAAAATCGGCTCCATCGTGGCCATCGAGCCCAAGACGGGCGAAATCCTATGCATGGTGTCGTCCCCCACCTTCGACCCGCACCTGCTCATCGGGCGGCAGCGCGGGCGCAACCATAACCTGCTGCAGAAGGACAAGCAGAAGCCCCTGCTGAACCGCGCCATCATGGGCACCTATCCCCCCGGCTCCACCTTCAAGACGGCGCAGGCTGTCACCTTCCTCCAGGAGGGCATCGTCGGCAAGGACAGCCCGTCCTATCCCTGCTCGCACGGCTTCATCCACCGCGGCCTGCGTGTGGGTTGCCACGGCCATGCCTCGCCCCTGCCGCTGGTGCCCGCCATCGCCACGTCGTGCAACGCCTACTTCTGCTGGGGACTCTATTATATGTTCGGCGACAAGAAATACGGCTCGCCGCAGAACGCCATCACCGTCTGGAAGGACCACATGGTGGCGCAAGGCTTCGGCTACCGCCTGGGCACCGACCTGCCCGGCGAGCAGCGCGGACTCATCCCCAACGCCCAGTTCTACGACAAGGCCTACCGCGGCTCGTGGAATGGGCTGACCGTCATCAGTATCGCCATCGGGCAGGGCGAAATTCTCGCCACGCCCCTCCAGATAGCCAACCTGGGCGCAACCATCGCCAACCGCGGCTGGTTCATCACGCCCCACATCGTCAAGGACATCGAGGACAACCCGCTGGACAGCCTCTACACGACCCCGCGCCACACCGGCATCGACCGCCAGTACTATGACTGGGTGGCCGAGGGCATGCGTGCCGCCGTCACCGGGAGCACCGGCAGCGGCACGTGCCGCATGGTGGGCAACATCCTGCCCGGCGTGGAGGCGTGTGGCAAGACGGGCACGGCGCAGAACCCCCACGGCAAGGACCACTCCGTCTTCATGGGCTTCGCGCCGATGGACGACCCGCAGATTGCCATCGTGGTCTACGTGGAGAACGGCGGCTGGGGGGCCACCTACGGCGTGCCCATCGGTGCGCTGATGATGGACCAGTACCTCCACGGCCACCTCTCGCCCGAGAACGAGAAGCTGGCCGAGGACTTCAGCAAGCGCGTGGTGATGTACGGGGAGGCGGACAGATAAATTTATAGTTTAACGTATGCGACGAAACGAATCCATCCTGAAATCCATAGACTGGACCACCATCATCATCTACCTGCTGCTGGTGGCCTTTGGCTGGGTCAGCATCTGCGGCGCCAGCTATGACTACAGCGAACACGACCTGCTGGACTTCTCCACCCGTGCCGGCAAGCAATTCGTGTGGATCATCTGCTCCTTCGGCCTGGGCGCGGTGCTGCTGTTGCTGGACGACCTCTTCTACGACACCTTCGCCTACCTCATCTACGGCATCCTCATCCTCCTGCTGGTGGTCACCATCTTCATCGCGCCGGACACCAAGGGCTCCCGTTCGTGGCTCATCCTGGGGCCCGTCAGCCTCCAGCCCGCCGAGTTTGCCAAGTTTGCCACAGCCCTCGCCCTGGCCAAGTGCATGAACGTCTACGGCTTCGTGCTGCGGACGTGGAAGAACGCCCTGACCGTCGGCGCCCTCATCCTCGTGCCCATGCTGCTCATCATCCTGCAGCGCGAGACCGGCTCCGCACTGGTCTACCTCGCCTTCTTCCTCATGCTCTACCGCGAGGGGATGCCCGGCTTCATCCTCTTTGCAGGCCTGTGCGCCGTGCTCTACTTCGTCCTGGGCATCCGCTATGCCGACGTCATGCTGGCCGACACGCCCACGCCGCTGGGGCAGTTCCTCGTGCTGGCGCTCATCCTGCTCTTCGCCGCGGGCATGACGTGGGTCTACACCCGCCGCGCCGCTGTCGCTCGAATCATTGCCGTGGGCACGCTGGGGGCATTGGCCGTCGCCTTGGCGGTGTCCGAATGGCTTGTGCCGTTCAATCTCGTGTGGGTGTTGTGGGGACTCTGCGCGCTGGCCGTCGGCTACCTGTGCTACCTCGCCTTGCAGACGCGCCGCCCGGCTTACCTGCTGGCCATCGGCTTCACCCTCTGCTCCATCGGCTTCCTCTACAGCAGCGACCACGTCTTCAACAGCGTCCTCGAGAGCCACCAGCAAGTGCGCATCAAGGTGCTCCTGGGCCTGGAAGAAGACCCCAGCGGCGCGGGCTACAACGTCAACCAGTCCAAGATAGCCATCGGCTCGGGCGGCCTGACGGGCAAGGGCTTCCTCAACGGCACGCAGACCAAGCTGAAGTATGTCCCCGAGCAAGACACGGACTTCATCTTCTGCACCGTGGGCGAGGAGGAAGGTTTCCTCGGCTCGGCCTTGGTACTCGTGCTCTTCCTCATCCTCATCCTGCGCCTCATTGTCCTGGCCGAGCGCCAGCCCACCACCTTCGGGCGCGTCTACGGCTATTCCGTCCTGAGCATCTTCCTCTTCCACGTCTTCATCAACATCGGCATGGTGCTGGGCCTGACGCCCGTCATCGGCATCCCCCTGCCGTTCTTCAGCTACGGCGGCTCGTCGCTCTGGGGCTTCACGATATTGCTGTTCATATTTCTAAGGATTGATGCGGGGCGGGATGCGCGGAAGTAAACGTCCCCTTGTCATGGGATAGGCACGGTCCTTGCCGTGGCTAATAGGCACAAAAAAGCCTTATTGTCCGGACAAAAAAGGCTTCTTTGTCGGGTCAATAAGGCTTCTTTGTAGGATAAAAAAGGCTTTTATTCGGGGATTACCTGCACCCTTGTGGATAGCCATGTGCGGGATGAAGGAAGCAAAATCATGCTCCCCCGTAAACTTGGCATTCCACAATCGTGTCAGTACCTTTACGGGACAAACTATTGGCGTAGTAAACCCTCACAAAATCCCCATTGTCGAACTTGTGGTCAGTTCCTTCCGCCTTCTCACAGAGTTCCATTAAATCACTTTTCACCTCTCCTGGCATTTTCCCATTGCCCGCTGTCTTGAAAGCGGATTGATTGATTTCTGTGTAGTCACTGAATTCCCTTTTAAACAACTCGACCAAGGCATTGCGCAGGCCGTCATTAGTAATGGTGTATCCGATGACGTATCGGATGTTTCTGTCTTCAATTCCTTCTTGTCTTGGCATGATTCTTCAGATTAAGATTTAAAACGATAAAAACTCGTCCCTGAGCAATCCCAGGGACGAGTTTCAAAATATAGTCTCAGTCAATCAAGTTCATTTGAAAGGGTATACAACACCCTCGGTCAACGAACCCTTGAAACCGGCATTTCTGCTCATCATCCATACATCACCCCAAGCATTTCCTGCCGAGAGGTCAAGGTCGCCCCAGTTTTGAGCGTGGAACCATGTGCCTTGTACGGGATAGTTTGCATAAAGAGCATCACCATTGCTTTCGGCCTTAGGATCAGATGCAATAGTTTTCCACAGATTCAGCTCCTCATCACTGTATTTAACATCATTGTTGTTACCACCACCCAAGTAAAGAGCATAAGTCCAGTTTCTATCAGTCGGATGGGAAACGACCAAGGCTTGATAGCCAGCGATATAAGCCACCTGACCATTCTCAATCAGATTCTTAATAACCTCAGCGTCCGCCTCGTTACCACTGTAGTTCAGATTGGTATTTCTCTTAGAATCTTCATTCCAAGTTGCTGAAACGGTTCCAGCCACAACACCATCAGCATTGAAATTTATCAAATCCACACGGGCTTCATTGGCGACAAAATCACCACGATAGTCAGTAGAATTTTCCTTCAAACCGGCAATCAAATCAGTCATATCAGTTGTCATATCAACATCATACTTCATCACAGCCTCTTTGCTCAGCATGCCGTTGTTCTTCAACAAACCACCCTGACGGATAGCTGTGTAGATATGGTTTGCTTCAGAAGCACCATCCTTCGTGTCGATTGAACCGTTGTTGGTCAGCGTGCCTGCGATGTCCAGCATCGGAGCGTCCTCACTTGCACCGCTCTTCAGGAGCATCAGTTCCACGCCGTTGCCTACAGTCAGGTCGTTGCCAGTAGCCACAGTCACATCCTCATTCACGTTGAAAACAGTACCAGCCTTTGCAGAAGTGATGGCCGTGCCCGTTCCAGCGGTAGTCAGAGAAGCGATAGTAACTTCAGCTGCGATGTCGATGGAGGCATTGCTGTTCAGGACGAAGTCGATACCTGCATTCTCCGTGTTCGCCTCCAATTCCAGCTTGTCGGTGACGATGACCTTGTTGATGACTTCCCAAGCACGTTCCTGAGAGGTGTATCGGCCATAGTTATCCATCACTTTCTTGTAAGTTTCGTTGTCGAGAGTGGCCTCAATCACACCATGGTAATTGTTCAAGTCCTGCTCGTCGTTCAGATAGCTTGCATAGAACTCATATTCCTGCGGAGCCAACAGCACAATCTTACCGGTGTTCTGGCTTTTAGCCACGCTCTTGCGTACGCGGATTTGAGCGTATGGATCGTAACCCAGTTGGATGAGGCCAACGTTTTGCAGACCTTCACCTTGATTTGCATCTTCATCGAACACGGTCAGGATACCTTCAACCATCACTTCGCCGCGGTTGTCCAACTTCTGTTCAACGAACAAGTCGCCACCATACGTGCCGCTGTAGTCTTGCTTTCTTTCTTCCAAGTTGATGGTGCCAAGGTTCTGTACGGCTGCCAAAACGGCCTGGCCGCGACGGTCGTCATTCATGCTTACTTCCCAAGCTTTTACATTCAAGGCACCTGTCTCGCTGTTGGTGAACACGTTTTCGCCGTCCAAGCGGCCAGCCACGTCCACAGTTCCATTGTTGGTAACAGCCTTCACCAATGTGGCTTCGGCATACTTGTTGATAGAAAGTACGGCGTTGTTGGTATACTCATTTTCCACTCTGAACTTAGTGGTCGTCTGAGCGTCACCCTCAGCCAAAGTAACCGTTCCTTCGGTCAGAGTCGTGTGTACAGCATCATCCAACACCTCCACACTGGCACCCTTGGCAATGGTCAGAGCCGTGTGGCTCTCCAGCATTTCGAAGATCACAGTTTGGTTTTCAGCCACGTTGATCTTGGCATCAGAATTTAACTTCCAAGCGTTGGTATAGTTTTCACCGTCTTCGATTGTGGCCGGCTTGTTCTCCGGTTCAACGAAGGTCACGACAGATTCAGGCTGATCTTCAATCAGGATAGTCGGACGTTTTTCTTCCGTGCCGAAAATCATGTTGCGGGGATCCAGCTTGTATTCGCTCTGATTCACCAGCTTCAACACAGCATCACCGTTGTAAATCACGCGCATGTTGGGGAAGTAGTGAGCGGCATCCACTTCAATCGGTTCGTCGTTGTAGTTGGACAGGTTGAGTACCGGGAAGTTCCACTCGTTACCTTGGTCACCGCCTTGTCCGCCACCAAACTGGCTAGTATGCTCGTTGATGTAGTCGATAGCATAGTTCCAGTCGGCCGTTGTAGCCACGGGGAAGCCTTCGTTTTGGAAGTCATAGAATGTGATATTGGACTTGTCACCACCGATGCGGATGGTCTTCGTCGTTCCGACTCTGCTGCCACGTTGGAAGGTGTACTGGCCTTCCACATACTCTTCGTGGGTTGCACCCCAGTTTTCCAAAGCCTTTTCGTCAATCACGTAGCTGCGGTAAATACCTTCGCTGGTATATACAGTCATCTTCAGGACACCCTTGTTGTGGCCATCGCGATTTTCTTCAGTGGAGTTCAACTCATAAATGTCAGAAGGAACCAGTACCATCAACTGCATTTGTTTTCCGTTATTGTCCTTGAAGGAGTAAGGCGTTTCCAATTGATAAATCAGTTTCGTCTCACCCTCTTCGAAGCAATTAGCCAATGTCTGAGGATCTTTCATTCCCTCCAAAACGGCAGCCATGGCTTGCTCTACATACTGGCGATTGGCATCCAGGTTCGTAGCATCGATGACGGCAGCTTCGGTCTGACTTCCATCTTCATCTGCCGGTCGCAGCACGGTAGCCCAAGCAGCATTCGGATTTTCATCCTTAACTTTCTTTTGCAATTTAGCCAGTTCCAAGGGATCCAGTGTGAAGTTGTTTCTGAACTTCTTGGTCGATTCCCCATCGGCTTCGCTACGCTCCAGCTCAACCTTGTAAATCTTCACATCTCTACCTACAAATTCGTTGCTCAGCTCCAAGTTGAATTTCATATCCAACACGGTATAAATGCTCTGCAGAGAAACGGGTGCAGTCATAGCCTCGCCTTCATCGTCCTTTACTGCCACCTTGGTGATGGGAGAAATGAAGAAGTTCTGGCCCTTGGTTTTGTCCGTACCCACTTGGATAAGGCCCGTGTTCTCCGTGCCGCTCTTCACATCAATATATTGATTGAGAGAATGCTGGATCTTACCACGTCTAATGCCTTCTCTATCATATTGGTTATAGAAGAAATAAGCACCTTCCACCACAGCCGTCGGCGTGGAGAAAGTAGCGCGTCTCGCCTGTTCGTTCAGGTTGGCATTGAACGGGAAGTTGGTGATCACATAATCTGCATCGCCATCAACTATCTCATCGCGATTGTCGCCACCGTAGTTCACAACAACTGCACCCAGCTGGTCGCCCGGCTGCCAATACCAGTTGATCCCGCCGTCTTCTTGTACGCCATTCACACGGGTATCAGCTTCGTCTCCGATGCCATATTTGTCGGCCGAAACAACGAGTTCACCCATTGCACGTCCTTTCAGCAGGTCGTTCTCCACGATGGAAGAAGCCTGGTTCTGGGTCTCAAAATCATCATTGACACAAGCCGCCAACAGGGCAGGAAGTGCCAATGCGCTAAGTAAATACTTTGTTTTCATACTTATAAATTTGATTCTATTCGGTAAAATTGTTTAATTCTAACGCCTCTCTATGCTATTAGAATTCATCTCCCGGGCCTGTGCCAGGAATATCCACGCCTTCATCTTCTTCCAAGCTTCCAGCAAATCCTTTCTCCACGCTCACCTCAAGTACTTCCACCTCGGGAGCCACATACATTTCTTTCTTTTCCATAAGTCTTTCTTGTTTTTAGATGTTAATACTATGATTTTTGATTCTCTTTTCCGATGGGTTATGCACTACGTTTTCCGCCCTGTTTCAGGGGTTTCAG
>CASEYC010000047.1 GCA_949292025.1 uncultured Bacteroides sp.
GAAAGCGAAGGAATCCGGGCGCCCAAGCGCCTCATTCCCAGTCCGTCAGCCTTTCAAGCATCGCCGCTTCCTTTCCGAAAGCGGGTGCAAAGGTAGAGGGTTTGCGCATAACTGCAAAACATTATACCAAGTTTTTTCAAGGTTTTATGGAAGTTTTTTCAATACGGGCTGGTTTCCAGTTGGTTAGAGAATGGAATTTCCCGCCCGGGGATCGGAGGGGCGGGAAGGGGGACACCTTATAATATATTTAAAAGCTCTTCAACACAAGAAAGCGATCGCAAAACGACTTATTAAGGCACAGGAACTCCATGGGAAGCCTTTTCAGTGTTTCTTCCTTGATATACGCAGGGATCACTTTGTAATAAGCCTCCGCTATACTTCCTGCTATGGCAGCCATAGTATCCGCATCTCCGCCCAAAGAGATGGCGAGCCGGATAGCACTTTCGTAGTCCGTACTATCCAAAAATGCCACAATGGATTCGGGCACAGACCTCTGGCATGCCACCTCAAATTTATACCCAGGCCGTATGCCATCGCAGCTCCTACCCAAATCATAATCAAAAGTTTGCTCAATGTAGTTCTTTATTTCCGTTTTGGTCTTACCCGTGCGTGCCAGGTAGACTGCCGCTGCCACGGCTTGCGCCCCCTTGATGCCCTCCGGATGGTCGTGCGTGACCTCCGCGCTTCGCTTGGCAGCATCCAAAGTCTCGTCCAATGTCTCGAAAGCCCACCCCACGGGGCTGACACGCATAGCCGAGCCATTTCCATAGCTTCCATAAGGCTTGGGGTCTTGCGCCCAAATCCACTTTCTGAATCCACCTCCATATCCCTTATCCGAATAACGTCGCCCATACTCCTGCATTATCCCTGCCAAGTCGCCTCCATTCAACAGCCAATCAAAGTTGGCCATGGTCATCACCGTGTCGTCCGTAAAAGTGGATGCTCTACTGAACAGCCGGAAATCAGTAGTTTTCACCGGACGGAATTCATATACCGAGCCAATCACATCCCCGGCAATCGCCCCAAGCAACAGGTTGTTCTTCATCAGTCTATCCATTTCAAGTTTAAAAAAGCCACCGTTGAAGGACGATGGCTCAGGACCTAATGTTTTCACAACGGAATAATCCTTATTGTGATTTGCTTCATTTGCGGACAAATATAGTAAAAATATCAATTCCATGCAACAATTTTCCCATTTTTTCCTTATATTTGGCCGATTAACTAAAACATCACACCATGAAAAGAATAATCGGTTTAGATTTAGGCACCAACAGCATAGGTTGGGCAATCATCAATAACGACGAACAAGGCATCTATCATATAGAGAAAGCAGGAAGCCGCATCATCCCCATGGATGCCGCCATGCTGGGCGACTTCGACAAAGGAAACTCCACTTCGCAAACCTCTGAGCGGACAAGTTTCCGAAGCATCCGACGCTTGCTCGAACGCTGTTTGTTGCGCCGGGAGAGATTGCACCGTGTCTTGAATATATTAGGATATTTGCCCGAACATTATGCAAAGCAGATTGATTTTGAGCGGAATCCAGGAAAGTTCATAAAAGGGAAAGAACCTAAATTGGCTTGGGTGCCCAATCCTGAGACAGGGAGCAACACCTTCCTTTTCCGCGAATCCTTCCAAGAAATGCTGGCAGACTTCACCCGGCATCAACCGGATTTCATCGCTGAAGGGCGAAAAGCGCCCTATGACTGGACGTTATACTATCTGCGCAAGAAAGCCCTGACGCAAAAGATCAGCAAGGAAGAACTTGCATGGATACTCTTGAATTTCAATCAAAAACGAGGCTACAACCAACAACGAGGCGAAGAGGAAGAGGAGAAAAAGAACAAGCTGGTGGAATATCATGCCTTGAAAGTCGTAAAAGTAGAAGCCACAGAAGACAAGAAGGGGAAAGACACGTGGTATAATGTACACTTGGAAAACGGATGGATTTACCGTAGAGCCAGCAGCGTGCCTTTGCATAGTTGGGAAGGAATGACCAAAGACTTCATCGTGACCACAGACTTGAATGATGACGGCTCCCCTAAAACCGACAAGCAAGGTGCCGTAAAGCGCTCATTCCGTGCGCCAAGCGAAAACGATTGGATGCTCCTGAAAGCCAAAACAGAGAGCGATATCAAATCCAGCCGTAAAACCATAGGCGAATATATCTACGATACGCTTTTGGAGAAGCCTAAACAGAAAATCAAAGGCAAACTGGTGCGCACCGTGGAAAGAAAATTCTATAAAGAGGAATTGAGACAAATCCTTGATACACAGACGAAGTTCCACCTTGAACTGCAAGACCAAGGATTACTCAAAAAGTGCATAGAGGAACTATATCCACACAATGAAGGGCATAGGAACATCCTGTCCAACCAAGACTTTACGCATTTGTTCATTGAAGACATCTTGTTCTACCAACGCCCCTTGAAAAGCAAGAAATCGCAGATAGACAACTGTCCTTACGAGAGCCATGAAGGCATTGACAAGGAAACCGGCGAAATCAAAAAATATGGCGTAAAGTGCATCGCCAAGTCCCACCCGCTTTATCAAGAATTCCGTTTATGGCAATTCCTGTCCAATTTGCGCATCTACCAGAAGGAAAAATATGTGGACGGAAGATTGAAAACCGATGTGGATGTCACCAACGAATTTCTAACCACGGAGGAAGATTATGTCGCGCTTTTCGACTGGCTGAACGGACGAAAAGACATTGACCAAAAGAACTTTTTGAAATATCCCCCCTTCGGATTAAAGAAAAACGCCACAGAATACCGGTGGAATTATGTGGAAGACAAACCCTATCCGTGCAACGAAACACATGCCGGCATTTGCACACGCTTGGAGAAAGCCTGTGTCAATGTGCCTCTAAATGCCCGGGAAGAAGGACTTTTGTGGCATCTTTTGTACTCCGTAAGCGACAAGGCAGAATTGAGGAAAGCATTGGCTACCTTTGCCGGCAAACGCGGATGGAATACCGATGCATTTGTAGATGCTTTCATCAAGATGCCCCCATTCGAAAAAGAATATGGAGCCTATTCGGCCAAAGCCATCAAGAAATTGCTCCCATTGATGAGAATGGGCAAATACTGGACGGAAGAAGCCATAGACGGAAACACGCGAATGCGGATAGAGAAACTGATTAGCGGAGAAGTGGACGAAAGCATCGGACAACGCATCCGCGAAAAAGCCATGCATCTGAGTGCGCCGGAGCAATTCAGAGGGCTTCCCCTTTGGCTGGCCTGCTACATCGTGTATGGACGCCACTCGGAGGCGCAAGAGATTGCCAAATGGGAATCCCCCGACGACATCGACCACTATCTGAACAACTTCCGCCAGCACTCCCTGCGCAATCCCATCGTAGAGCAGGTCGTGTTGGAGACGCTTCGGGTAGTGCGCGACATTTGGAAAAAAACGGGCCGGATAGATGAGATCCACATTGAACTCGGGCGCAATATGAAAGAAACAGCTGCCCAACGAAAGCAAGCAACAAGCAAAATCTTGGAGAATGAGAACACAAACCTACGCATCAAGGCGCTGCTGGCCGAATTTATCAATCCTGAATTTGGCATAGAGAATGTACGCCCCTACTCCCCCAGCCAGCAAGACCTGTTGCGTATTTATGAGGAAGCCGTACTCCAAGAAAATGCCGACCAATTGCCGGACGACATCAGCGGCTTCTTAAAGAAGTTGCGAGAAAACAAGCAACCCAGCCGCAATGAATTCATCCGCTACAAATGCTGGCTGGAGCAGAAGTATTGTTCGCCCTACACCGGCGAAGTCATTCCGTTGGGCAAACTGTTCACACCTGCTTACGAAATAGAACACGTCATCCCGCAATCGCGCTACTTTGATGATTCCTTCAGCAACAAAGTGATTTGCGAAGCTGCTGTAAATAAGTTGAAAGACAAGCAACTGGGATATGAATTCATCAAGAATCATCACGGCCAGAAAGTTGAAACCGGTTTGGGGAAGACCGTCCAAATATTTACGGAAGAAGCCTATGAGGCGTTTGTGAAAGACCACTACCGAAACAATCGCACCAAGATGAATAAGCTGCTGATGGAAGACATCCCGGAGAAATTCATTGAAAGGCAAATGAACGATAGCCGCTACATCAGCAAACTGGTCAAAAGCCTATTGTCCAACATCGTCCGCGAGAAAGACGAGCATGGCAACCTGGAGCAGGAAGCTATCTCGAAAAACGTCATCGCTTGCACGGGAGGCATCACCGATCGTCTGAAAAAGGATTGGGGATTGAACGATGTATGGAATGACCTGATGACGCCGCGTTTCGAACGACTGAACCGTTTGAGCGGGAAAACGTGCTTCGGACATTGGGAACAAGCTGAAGGCAAACGCTTCTTCCGCGCGGAAGTGCCTTTGGAATATCAACGTGGATTCAGCAAGAAACGCATTGACCACCGGCACCACGCCATGGATGCCATCGTCATAGCCTGCGCCACCCGCAACCACATCAACTATCTGAATAACGAATCGGCCCGCAAAGATGCCAAGATATCCCGATATGACCTGCAAAGATTACTATGTGACAAACGCAGGATGATCAAAAAGCCGTGGGAAACCTTCACTCAAGACGTACGCCGGACTTTGGAAGACATCATTATCAGCTTCAAGCAAAACTTGCGGGTCATCAACAAATGCACCAATCACTATACCCATTACGATGCAAATGGAAAGAAAATCGTAGACAAGCAATGCAAGGGAGACAGTTGGGCTATCCGGAAACCGTTGCACAAAGACACGGTATTCGGGCGTGTCAATCTGCGGAAAACGAAAGAAGTACGTCTGAACATAGCTTTGGATGCTCCCCACATGATTGTAGACAAAAAGTTGAAGGCCAAAGTCCTTCAACTGATAACCTACAAATATGACAAGAAACGGATAGTGAAGTATTTCACTGAAAATGCTTGTGATTGGAAAGCATACAATTTGGCCAAGATTCCTGTGTACTATTATACCGATAGCGTCCAACCGTTAGCGGCTTCACGTAAACCTGTAGATACCTCATTCACGGAGAAGAAGATTCGGGAAGAAGTAACGGATACTGGCATACAAAAGATTCTGCTTGCGCATCTATCCAGCAAAGACAACAATGCAGAACTCGCCTTCTCGCCCGAAGGCATTGAAGAGATGAACCGCAATCTTCTGGCTTTGAATGACGGGAAACCTCACCAACCTATATATAAAGTAAGGATATATGAACCATTAGGCAATAAATTCCCGGTAGGAGAAAGCGGCAACAAGGCTTCCAAATACGTGGAAGCAGCCAAAGGCACCAATCTCTTCTTTGCCATCTATGCCACGGCAGACGGGCAACGCACCTATGCGACCATCCCGCTCAACATCGTCATTGAGCGGGAAAAGCAAGGCTTGAAACCTGTGCCCGAACAAGATGAAGCAGGGAATCAACTCTTGTTTTGGCTTTCGCCCAACGATTTGGTTTACGTGCCTACACCGGAAGAGATAGAAATCGGCAGGGTTGGAGAAATTGATAGGAAGAGAATCTATAAAATGGTATCTTCCTCAGGAACTCAATGTTTCTTTGTCCCAGCAAGTATCTCTAATGGTATTATTCAAACTTTAGAACTAGGCGCAAACAACAAAGCTGAAAAAACATGGGAGGGTGATATGATAAAAAGCATTTGCCTGCCACTAAAGGTAGACAGGCTTGGAAATATCATCCAAATAGGAAACAAAAAACTCTAAAAATAACCCGCAATAGTTTCAAGGCTTGGAACAAAGTGTTTCGAGCTTTGAAACGAACTGTTTCATACCCCTGAAACAAACTGTTTCAAAGCCCTGAAACAAAGTGTTTCAAGTTCCTGAAACAAAGTGTTTCGGCCATCCGGAATACCATAAAACATCCATCAAATTGATTATCAGCTTAATAATAGAAACATGATTAAGAAGACGCTCTACTTTGGGAACCCCGCGTATCTGGCATTGAGGAATGACCAGTTAGTCATCAAACTGCCGGAAATAGAAAAGAACGACTCCTTGCCGGACACCTTCCGGCAACAATCGCAAGTGACCAAACCGATAGAAGACATCGGTGTCGTGGTATTGGACAACAAACAAATCACCATCACTTCCGGCGCGTTGGAAGCCCTGCTCGAAAACAACTGCGCCGTCATCACCTGCGACAGCAAAAGCATGCCCGTAGGATTGATGCTGCCCCTCTATGGCAACACCACACAGAACGAACGTTTCCGCCAACAGCTGTCCGCATCCGTCCCGTTGATGAAACAGCTTTGGCAACAAACCATCAAAGCCAAAATCTATAACCAAGCCTTCTTATTGGATGCCTGTACGAACGAAGAAAACAAATGTATGAAGATATGGGCTACTGAGGTGAAAAGCGGAGATTCGGATAACTTGGAAGCGCGTGCCGCTGCTTATTATTGGAAAAGGCTGTTTCCTATCGAAGGATTCACCAGAGACCGGAATGGAATGCCGCCCAACAATCTGTTGAACTATGGCTATGCCATCCTCCGAGCTGTGGTGGCCCGCGCTTTGGTTTCAAGCGGGTTGCTTCCAACACTTGGGATTCACCACCACAACCGCTACAATGCTTATTGCCTGGCCGATGACATCATGGAGCCTTACCGTCCATATGTGGATCAACTGGTATACAATATGATACAAACCAACCCTGACTATCAAGAACTGAACAAAAGCATAAAAGCTCAACTACTGTCTGTCCCGACATTAGAGGTCGTCATTGCAGGAAAACGCAGTCCGCTGATGGTTGCAGTCAGTCAAACCACGGCGTCACTCTACAAATGTTTCAGCGGTGAGCTACGACGCATCGCCTATCCCGAAATGCAGTAATGGACCGTTTCAGTGAATATCGCATCATGTGGGTTCTGGTACTATTCGATTTGCCAACAGAGACCAAGAAGGACAAGAAAGCCTATGCCACTTTCCGAAAGAACTTGCAAAAAGACGGCTTCACCATGTTCCAATTCTCCATTTATGTCCGCCATTGTCCCAGCAGCGAAAATGCAGACGTTCATATCCGGCGGGTAAAGTCATTCTTACCCGATTATGGCAAAGTCGGCATCATGTGCATCACCGACAAGCAATTTAGTAATATTATGCTTTTTTATGGAAAGAAGCCTATGGCCGTCAGCACTCCCGGGCAGCAATTGGAGCTATTCTAAGGTTTAGTCAAAAAAAGTAATCCCGCCAATCAGCGGGATTACATTCTATCAGAAACAACATTTTTTGTATTCCAATCATCTTTATAACATACTGAAATACAACAAATAATGTAGATTCTGTTGTTTCCAGTACGACAAAGATAGTAAAATGAAAGCAAATCACAACCATGCGCGATGAAACCGCCGACGACTGACTGTTGTTTCCAGTACGACAAAGATAGTAAAATGAAAGCAAATCACAACATCATTATCTTTGCATTGCGAATGTTGGGTGTTGTTTCCAGTACGACAAAGATAGTAAAATGAAAGCAAATCACAACAACTCCGCGGTGGCCTCCCCTTGCGTGGAGTTGTTTCCAGTACGACAAAGATAGTAAAATGAAAGCAAATCACAACGATATGATAGGGGCTAATATGACAGACGACGTTGTTTCCAGTACGACAAAGATAGTAAAATGAAAGCAAATCACAACCTCCTATCAGTTCCAGAGGGAGGATATTGTGTTGTTTCCAGTACGACAAAGATAGTAAAATGAAAGCAAATCACAACCTTTCAGTGCTGACACTTCCATATATAGAGTTGTTTCCAGTACGACAAAGATAGTAAAATGAAAGCAAATCACAACTTTATGTTACAAATCCCGCCCCTTGGGCTGTTGTTTCCAGTACGACAAAGATAGTAAAATGAAAGCAAATCACAACCAAAACAATTCAATACAAGTTCCAAGCATAGTTGTTTCCAGTACGACAAAGATAGTAAAATGAAAGCAAATCACAACGCACGCCATACATGTGTCGTATCATCGTTGGTTGTTTCCAGTACGACAAAGATAGTAAAATGAAAGCAAATCACAACTGCGCCTCGCCGTCGGCCTGGCTGACGATGGTTGTTTCCAGTACGACAAAGATAGTAAAATGAAAGCAAATCACAACCGAACATTTTGCGCATAAATTGCGATTATTGTTGTTTCCAGTACGACAAAGATAGTAAAATGAAAGCAAATCACAACGCGACTATTGTGTATTATGCGCTGTTCTTTGTTGTTTCCAGTACGACAAAGATAGTAAAATGAAAGCAAATCACAACTCTTTCAAGTCCGCATCTTCTTTAATAGAAGTTGTTTCCAGTACGACAAAGATAGTAAAATGAAAGCAAATCACAACTAAAAATAAATAGTATGATAGTAGTAACAAGGTGTATTCCGTATCCGTCATTGGGGCATATTTGCCATTTTTTGAGGGGTTAAGAAAATAAATCGCTACCTATCCGTTGCCTTTTTCAGGTTGGGAAAACCGTGCGAAACGGGCTTCCGATTCCTCTGTCATATCACCGTAAAGAACGCTGTCCCTGCATATTTTGCGTTAGCGAAGATAGCCATTTTTTCGTAAAGCAAAAAAAATACGGACCGGTTCTTTCGAGCATGGGACTTGCTGAAAGCGAGAGGAATGGTCACGTCACGTACCGCCTTGATGCGATTGCCCCAAAAAGTGACCGCTTCAATCTTCACAGAAGTGAACGGCACTTGTGTGATGGGATAGCCCGTTTGTTGGCATTGCCCTTGTGCATTGCACGTGCTCATCAGGAGCGACACCAATGCCATGATGGTTATTGTCTTCTTCATATCTGAATCGTCAAATCGAATTTTGCATAAAGGTGAGGTTTTTACGCACGCCTTGTTCACACTTTGCGTTTTTTAACCCAATCCGCCGTTTTTTATTTCCGCAATCTGCGCCCCCTCCATACCGATATCCCAAATTATTGTCGTACATTTGTGCCCGAAAACCTAAACAGGCTTGTTAATGAACACAATGAAAGAGAATTACTACCACGTCGGCCTGACCGACGAAGAGGTACGGAAAAGCCGTGCCGAACATGGCGTCAACCTGCTGACGCCGCCCAAACGCCCCTCCATGTGGAAACTCTACCTGGAGAAGTTCCAGGACCCGGTGGTCAAAGTGCTGCTGGTGGCCGCCTTCTTCTCGTTGGTCATCTCCATCGTGGAGAACGAATATGCCGAGACCATCGGCATCATCGCCGCCATCCTGCTGGCCACGGGCATCGGATTCTTCTTTGAATACGACGCCAACAAGAAGTTCGACCTGCTGAACCAGGTGAACGAAGAGACGAAAGTCAAGGTCATCCGCAACGGACACGTGCAGGAAGTGCCCCGCAAGGACGTGGTCGTGGGCGACATCGTCGTGCTGGAGACGGGCGAGGAAGTGCCCGCCGACGGCCAACTGTTCGAGGCCATCTCCCTGCAAGTCAACGAATCGAACCTGACGGGCGAGCCGGTGGTGAGCAAGACCACCGTCGAAGCCGACTTTGACGAGGACGCCACCTACGCCTCCAACCGCGTGCTGCGCGGCACCACCGTGGTGGACGGGCACGGCTCGATGTGCGTGGACGCCGTGGGCGACGCCACGGAGATAGGCAAGGTGGCCCGCCAGAGCACCGAGCAGACCACCGAACCCACCCCTCTGAACATCCAACTGACGCGCCTGGCCAACCTCATCGGCAAGATAGGCTTCACCGCCGCCGGACTGGCCTTCGCCATCTTCTTCGTCAAGGACGTGCTGCTCCACTATGACTTCTCCACCTTCCACACCTTCAACGACTGGCTGCCCGCGCTGAAGCAGACGCTGCAATACTTCATGATGGCCGTCACCCTCATCGTGGTGGCCGTGCCCGAAGGCCTGCCAATGAGCGTCACGCTCAGCCTGGCACTGAACATGCGGCGCATGCTGTCCACCAACAACCTGGTGCGCAAGATGCACGCCTGCGAGACGATGGGCGCCATCACCACCATCTGCACCGACAAGACGGGCACGCTGACGCAGAACCTGATGCAGGTGCACGAGCCCAACTTCTACGCCCTGAAGAACCACGGCGACCTGGGCGAGGACGACATCAGCCGCCTGGTGGCCGAGGGCATCAGCGCCAACTCCACCGCCTTCCTAGAGGAGACTGCCCCCGGCGAGAAGCCCAAGGGCGTGGGCAACCCCACCGAGGTGGCCCTGCTGCTCTGGCTCAACAAGCAGGGACAGGACTACCTGCCGATGCGCGAGAACGCCACGGTGCTGGACCAATTGACTTTCTCCACCGAGCGGAAGTACATGGCCACGCTGGTGCAGTCTCCCCTGCTGGGCAAGAAGGTGCTCTACGTGAAGGGCGCACCGGAAATCGTGCTGGGCAAGTGCAAGGATGTCGTGCTGGACGGCCAGCGCGTGGACGCCACCGAATACCGCTCCACCGTGGACCAGCAACTGCTCACCTACCAGAACATGGCGATGCGCACGCTGGGCTTCGCCTACAAGATAGTAGACGACAACGCAAAGGATGACTGCGTGGAGCTGGCCAGCGGCAACGACCTGTCCTTCCTGGGCATCGTGGCCATCAGCGACCCTATCCGCCCGGACGTGCCCGCCGCCGTGGGCAAATGCCAGTCGGCAGGCATCAGCGTGAAGATTGTCACGGGCGACACGCCGGGCACCGCCACCGAGATTGCCCGCCAAATCGGCCTGTGGAAACCGGAAGACACGGAACGCAACCGCATCACGGGCGCCGCCTTTGCCGAGCTGACGGACGAGGAAGCCCTGGACCGCGTGATGGACCTGAAAATCATGTCGCGCGCACGGCCCACGGACAAGCAACGCCTCGTGCAGCTGCTGCAGAAGAAGGGAGCTGTGGTGGCCGTCACCGGCGACGGCACGAACGACGCCCCCGCCCTGAACCATGCCCAAGTGGGCCTCTCGATGGGCACAGGCACCTCCGTGGCCAAGGAAGCCAGCGACATCACCCTGCTGGACGACTCGTTCAACAGCATCGCCACGGCGGTGATGTGGGGACGCTCGCTCTACAAGAACATCCAGCGCTTCATCGTCTTCCAGCTCACCATCAACTTCGTGGCCCTGTTCATCGTGCTGCTCGGCTCGCTCATCGGCACCGAACTGCCGCTGACGGTGACGCAGATGCTGTGGGTGAACCTCATCATGGACACCTTCGCCGCCCTGGCCCTGGCCTCCATCCCGCCCAGCGAGGACGTCATGCAGGAGAAGCCCCGCAAGAGCACGGACTTCATCATCACGCGGCCCATGTGGTGGAACATCATCGGCGTGGGCGTCATCTTCCTCGTCGTGCTGATGGGAATGCTGTGGTACTACAACCACACGCCCGGAGGCATGACGGTGCGCGACCTCACCGTGTTCTTCACCTTCTTCGTGATGCTGCAGTTCTGGAACCTGTTCAACGCCCGCGTGTTCGGCACCAACCATTCGGCCTTCAACCACATCGCCAAGTCCTACGGCATGGAACTGATTGTGCTGGCCATCATCGTGGGACAGGTGCTCATCGTGCAATACGGCGGCGCCGTGTTCCGCACCGAACCGCTGGACTGGATGACGTGGCTGGAAATCGTGGCCCTCTCGTCCTGCGTCCTGTGGGTGGGCGAGATTTACCGGGGCGTGAAACGCTTAATGGCCAAGAAAAATGCTTGACGGACGCATCAAAAACTTGCTGATAGACTTCGGCGGCGTGTTGATTGACCTCGACCGCCGCCGTTGCCTGGAGCGCTTCCGCCGGTTGGGAATGCCCGACGTGGAAAGCCTGCTGAACGATTACCACCAGGAAGGCTTCTTCCAACTGCACGAGAAGGGCCTGATTTCGGACGACGACTTCCGCGAACGCATCCGCCAAACCGCAGGCCACCCCATCGCGGACGAGGCCATCGACGAGGCGTGGAACAGCTTCCTGGACGGCATACCCGCCTACAAGCTGGACTTCCTGCCGGAACTGCGCAAACGCTACAAGGTCTGCCTGCTGAGCAACACCAATGCCATCCATTGGAACTATGCCTGCACGCACGACTTCGCCCGGGGCGGCCGCCGCGTGGAGGACTACTTCGACCACATCTACCTCTCCTACCGGATGAAGATGATCAAGCCCGACGCGGAAATCTTCCAAGCCGTGCTGGACGATACGCGCTGGGTGCCCCAAGAGACGTTGTTCATCGACGATGCCGAAGCCAACTGCCGCACGGCGCAATCGCTCGGCATCCGGACCTATACCCCGCAAGCCCATGAGGATTGGCGACATCTGTTCCAATAACCTCCCCAGCGTGGCCACCATCGGCTTCTTCGACGGCGTGCACCGGGGACACCGCTTCCTCATCGACCAGGTACGGCGCGAGGCGGCGGTCCGCGGACTGTCTTCGGCGGTCATCACTTTCCCCCTGCATCCGCGCCAGGTATTGCAAAGCGACTACCGTCCCAAGCTGCTGACCACGCCCCAAGAAAAGCTCTCCCTGCTGGAAGAGACGGGCATCGACACCTGCATCCTGCTGGACTTCACCCCACACCTGGCCTCCCTCACGGCCCGCGAGTTCATGGAGGTGCTGAAGAACCGCTACCGCATCCGCGCGCTGGTCATCGGCTACGACCACCGCTTCGGGCACAACCGCAGCGAGGGTTTCGGGGACTACGCACGCTACGGGCAGGAGTTGGGCATCGACGTGCTGCCTGCCGACGCTTTCCGCCTGCCCACCGCGCCCGACGGCAGTCCGGTCAGTTCCTCCCTGGTCCGCCGCCTGCTCCTGGCGGGCGACGCGGCACAGGCCGCCGAATGCCTGGGTTATCCTTATTTCCTGAACGGCACGGTGGTGAGCGGACGACGCATCGGCCACCAGTTAGGCTACCCCACTGCCAACCTGCAACCGGACCATCCCGACAAAATCATCCCTGCCAACGGCGTCTATGCCGTCCGCGTGGAAACCGGTGGCAAGACCTACGGCGGCATGCTGAACATCGGCCAGCGCCCCACCCTGGACAACGGCGACGACCGCAGCATCGAGGTGCACATCTTCGACTTCGACCGCGACATCTACCGGGAATCCCTGCGGCTGTCCTTCGTCCAACGCATCCGCGAGGAACGCAAGTTCAACTCCGTGGACGAACTGGCGGAACAACTGCACCGCGACGCCGAAACCATACGTGCCCTGCTGCAAGCTCCTCACACGGCGCCATGAAGAACGTACTGAAAAATTTCTTCTACTTCACGCGCACGGAGCGGCGCGGCATCTTGCTGCTATGCACCCTCATCCTGCTGGTATCCGGAGGGACACAGGTCTACCGCCACTGGCTGGAAAAGGCTTCGCGCCCCTCAGCCGAAGACCAAGCCGAACTGCTCCGGATGCAACAGGAATACGAGGACTTCCTCGCCACGATACAGGAAGAAAAGGAGGACGGACAAACGCGCCATCGCCGTGCGGAAGATGCCGGTTTCCGCCCAGGGAAGCCCGCGCTCACCCCCTTCCCCTTCGACCCAAACAACGCGGACAGCCTCGACTTCCGCCGCCTGGGCCTGCCCGGCTGGATGGCCCGCAACATCGCGCGCTACCGCAAGCGGGGCGGACACTTCCGCCGCCCGGAGGATTTCCGCAAAATCTACGGCCTGACGGACGAGCAATACGCCGCCCTCGAGCCCTACATCCGCATCACTCCGCAAGACACCGCGCGTCCAACCCCGCCCCGCATCTACACCGCCCAAGCCGAACGGGACACCTTGGCCCGTCCCTACAAATATCCAGCCGGCACCGTCATCGAGCTGAACCGCGCCGATACCGTCGAACTGAAGAAAATCCCGGGCATAGGCAGCTATATCGCTCGCGCCATCACGGATTACCGCCAACGCCTGGGCGGCTTCTACTCCCTGGAACAACTGCGGGAAATCGACCTGAATCCCGAACCGCTGCGTCCCTGGCTGCGCATAGACACCACCGCCATCCGCCGCCTCAACCTGAACCGCGTCAGCGTAGACCGCCTACGCCGTCACCCCTATTTCAATTTCTACCAAGCCAAGGCCATCGTGGAACGGCGCAAGAAGCATGGCCCCCTCCGCAACCTGAAGGTCTTTGCCCTCTATGAAGAATTTACGGCGGCGGACTTCGAGCGGCAACGGCACTATGTGTGCTTCGAGTAACAAAGAAAACCGGGTCCCTCCTCACGGGGAAACCCGGCTGTGTTCCTTTGGTAAAAAGAAACGGTTTATGCAAAGTTAAACGTAACTAGAAAGGCGGCCTTGCGCCTTCCCTTTATCTCATTCCGGCAGGAAATAGTCATAACCATATCCAATTGTCCCGGCGGAACAGCTGTAAGCCACGAAGATGAAGCAGCTGTAGTCGGCATACATACCACTTTCATAGCCGCCTGCCGTGACGAAAGAAGCATCCCCTTGCCAATAACCGATATCCTGTATGGACACTGCGCCATACGACCCGTAGGAGAAAGGCGTAGTGATGGAGGGTACACGGAAGAAGCGGTATTCGCCATCGTCATCCGTAGCCGTTTGGTCGAGCAGGTTGATCTTCATGCTATAGCCTTCGCCAAACACGTCGCGGAAGCGATACAGCGTGGCGTCTGTCGTGCAAACCTGCAAAGTGGTAGGCAAAGACGTCTGGCTGACAATGTTTGCTGCGGCCTGGCCGCTTGTGGCAACAGTGCCGAACACATAGGTTCCGTCCACCACATCTTCCCATGCCAGCCCCGTGAACTCCACGGAACGGGAAGACAATGCCGAGCCGTCCGTACCCACGATAGTTATTACATAAGGGCCACTCATACCGGTCACCACAACATCAACAGTGGTGTTACCGGATATGCCTTCCACTTCCGTCCCGTTTTCCACCACATAGCGCGCATAGCCGTCCTCACCGAGCGACTCCAAGCGCGATTGCTGATCGGCAGCCGGTTCAGCCAAGTAGTAAGCAGATGTTACCTTATGATTGGTAGCGATGCGTAACGCGACATCATTGTCCGAATTGTAAGGCAGTGAAGCCGCATACTGATAAACCGTGATTACGGGAACCCCGTCACCACCCGGTTCCGTGCCCTCTTCCTCGGTGCACGAGGTTATGAATGCAGACATAAACAACACTGCAAACAAACCGTAGATATATTTTGTCATTGTTCTCATAGATTTTACATTGAATGTTCAATTACCGTATAAATGATTACCACGCATACTCCGGCGAGTCACTCGTAGGCATAATGGGCGTCGGGTTGTTGGTGCAGGCTGCATTATAGTCAGTTTCCGTGCCCACGATGCACCAGTCCATCCAGTTAGGATGTATGCTGCCTCCATTTGTGTCATAAATGCCGAAATTCCAACGGTATCCTTCGGGATGATTGGTATTGGCATAGCTGCGGATGATACCCTTGTCAAGACGCTTGATGTCATACGTGGAGAAACCTTCGCCCCAAAGCTCCACGCGACGCTGCCACCACACTTCGTTTTGGAAAGCCGTGGCATACGAGCTGCCATAGTCCTCATGCGAATGGGCACCGTATTCATAGTTCGGGTCGCGCTGCTTGGCAAAGCTAGTGAGCAACTGTATGCCACGCCCCTCATTCTGCATACCTGCAGCCTCGGCTTCTATCAGCATCATCTCTTCCACGCGCATCAAAGGAACCCCCACTTGAAAAGCTACCTTCTGCAAGGTGTGTTCGCCTCCCTTGGGACGGAACTTGACTTCCAGTCCTCCCACGACTCCCGAGGTAGTGGCTACAGCCGTGGACAATATACCCTCCGGCTGATCTGAATATTCAGACAGGGCCGCGAGGGCGGCAGTTTCATCCATATCGTCTATGGCGAAGTCTATGAAAGATTTCTTGCGGAAGTCCGTGGCCGGAATCGTCTGATAAAGATGATAGTCTATGCGCTTGGGCGAACCGTAATTGGCCGCATAACCACACCCCGACGGGCTGACCTCAATAATCATCTGTGCGCCCCAACTGCTGTCACCATCGTTGTTGATTATACAAGGGTCGTCATCTTCAAACTGCACGGCCAACATCCACGATGAATTGTTGTCTGGCGTATTGAAACCATCAGTACGAGACAGGAATTGATCCTCAGTCAGCATCTGGTAGCCAGCCTGAGCCTTCTTGGCGTATTCTTCTGCCATCTGCCAGTTCTCCATAGTCAGGTAGGCACGTGCCTTCAAACCGTACACCACGGAAATATCCGGTGTCAAAAGGTCAGTACGCTGGTAACCGTCCAAATATATTTCAGCTTTGTCGAGATCGGAGAGGATCTGCGCCCACATCACTTCATTGGTAGCACGAGGATTGTTGGCCAAATCACTCTGTGCAGTGGTTTCCAATACCAAAGGTACTGTCTCAGCCTGCGGGTCGATGGCATAAGACTTCTGGGCGAACATACGTGCCATGTCCATATAATACATAGCTCTCATGGCGTATGCTATGCCCACACCCGAACGCTGACTGTCAGAAGGTTCAGTACCGGCCATATTGATAACGTCGTTACAACTCTTGATCCAGCCATAGAAATACGTCCACGGCAACTGACAAACAGCGTATAGCGGTCCCAAGCCGGTGCCGCACTGGTACCACGTGCTATACCACTCATTACCGGTATCCTCCAACACGATGTCCTGGCCCATGACATCGCGCATCAGGAAAAACGAGGGATAACCATAGTCGTAGGGATACTGATTGGAGGCACTATAGACAAATTGTCCTGCCATCGTGTTGGTTATGGCCGCCACGAAATTCTCGAATGCACCGGGGGCATCACCGGCCTGGCCGATGGTGACATAATCCGACTGCGGATCAATCTCCTTCAGGCAACCCGTCAGCGTAACCAAGCTCAAGGTTGCCACGGAAACAAATTGGAATATCTTTTTCATCTTGTAATTTCCTTTCATTAGGGTTAATGGTTAGAATGTCAACTGAAGTCCTCCCATAACAGTGCGCACAGGCGAGTAAACGTTGACCTGAGTATTCTCATTGTACGAATAGCGCGGATCCAAGCCCTTGCGTGCCGACCAGAAGCAGAGGTTCTCGCCAGAAGCGTAAATACGCAAATTCTCAATGCCCAGACGGGATATCCACTGCTTGGGCAAGGTATAACCCACGGTGAACGACTGGAAGTTGAGGTAGCTGGCATTCGTCATAAAGCGACTGGAGCGGGCAGTTGTAAATTGATCCATATATTGCATACGCGGGATATCACTCTGCGTGTTATTGGGCGTCCAAGCCTTCAAGGCATCCACGTGAATAGCACTACCGGCACTGCCCGCATTGACAATATTGCCCATCAAGGATGCATAACGCGCGTCGTACACCTTGCCGCCAATCTGGTAGTCGAAAGTCAGTGACAGGTCGAAGCCATAGAGGGACAACGTAGTGCCGAAACCGCCAAATACATCGGGCAAGCTGCTACCTTGCAAGTAGCGGGATGCGGAGTTCGGGTCGGTAGTCGTGTAGGAATGGTTCTTGGCCGGACGGTTGGTGTCACTGGCACCGGAGGCATTCACCATATCGGCATCTACCCAATAGAGTGCTTGTCCTTTTTCGTCCACACCGGCGTAGTCAGGAATCATATAGTCATAGATGGAACCGCCCACCGTGTACCACTTCCAATCGGCGGTGTAACCACCCAGCACGCCTACCTTGGATTCGGGCAGGGAGAGGATTTCGTCCTTGTTGTGCGAGATGTTGAACGACAGGCTCCAGTCTATGTCCTTCGTGCGGATGACGCTACCTTGCAGAGTCAGTTCAACACCCCGGTTGCGAATGTCGCCGATGTTGTCGTAGTAACCGCGCGTACCGGCCGATTCGGGAATGTTCAGCCAGAACAGCAGGTCGGTGGTTTTCTTGTTGTAGAAGTCGATGGTACCGGAAAGGCGACGGTTGAAGAGACTGAACTCCAGACCTACATTGAGGTTGGTCGTGGTTTCCCAAGTGATTTCCGGGTTACCCATCATACGGAATGAAGCAGACATCTGCGACGGCGTGGTAGCTGTCAAAGAATAGGTGTCCACATACGCAAAGTCGCCCACATTGTCATTACCTTGCTGACCGACAGACAGCTTCAGCTTCAATTCGTCCACCCAAGGTACTTGGAAGAAGCTTTCCTTATTGATAAGCCAAGCGGCACCGGCCGACCAAAAGTTTCCCCAACGATTTTCCTTGGCAAAACGAGAAGAGCCATCACGACGGTACGACCCAGAGAGGAAGTACTTCTCATCGTAATTGTACTGTACGCTGCCGAAATATCCTTCCACATTGTATTCGGTCGTATAAGAGTTGGACGTCACTTTGTTGGCGGCACCATTGATTTCGGGAACTGCCGGCGAGAACATACCTTCACCATAGGCACGGAGATAGGTTGTCTTGCTGTCATAGTATTCATGGCCCAGCATGACATTGACATTGTGCTTGCCGAACTGGTCGAAATAAGTCAACGTCTGCACATGGTTCTGGCGTACATTGTCCGACTGATACTTATTGATAGAACCATTTACGGACACTTTGGGACCGTAAAGAGCCGTCTCGTACAGGGAGTAGTTGGTATGCCCCCAAATCACAGTGCTCGTAGCATTGAACTTCAGGAAGTCGGTCAGGTTCAAATCCAAATTGAAGCTGCCGTTGAACTGCTGCCCTTCGCTCTTATCCGTGTTATAGCGGTTGGTACCCAAGGGGTTGTTGGTGCCACTGAACGGACGGGTCAAACCGGGATAGCTGGTGCCGGCCACACCGTAGTCGTACTGCGGATTGCCGTTGGCGTCCGTACGGATGACGGGATTACCATTCTCGTCCAACACGCGCACATAGATAGGATAGATGGGCGCAATGGAAGAGGTGTAATACATCAGGTTGCTGGAATTCAGCGTAGTGTTCATATTCGCATTGGACTCCGTAGAACTGTTGACATAGCTCACGTTGGTTCCCAGTTTCAGCCACTTCGTAGGTTGATAATCAGCCTTGATACGTGCTGTGAAACGCTCAAATCCGGAATACTCGATGATACCGTCATCATCCAAATAGCCCATGCTGGCGTAGAACGAGCCTTTGTCGTTGGCGCCGCTGATGTTCACCGTATATTCTTGACGCAGGGCGTTGCTGTAGGCAGCGTCTGTCCAGTTGTCCGGATAAAGATAATAAGTCTCGCCATTGGCCTCGTAAGCACGTCCCAGCGTGGCGTTGGGGTTCAGGCGACCATTCAGACCGATGAGTTGCTCGCCTTCAGGAACGGTGTAGACGTTATATACCAAGTGGTTCAACATCGTGCTGTTAGCGTTAAGGTTGGCGGTCGCCGCACTCTGTCCCTGGGCATAGAAATAATAGTTATAGTACTGGCTATATATGGCTTCGTAATAACCACCCGGATCATTGATCGTCTCATAATCCTGCACGGCGCGGCTGTTGGAACCCCACTTCATGTCCACACTGACACGAGGCTTCTCACCCTTACCGCTCTTGGTGGTGATCAAGATGACGCCCGACGCGCCACGTGCACCGTACAGGGCTGCGGAAGCGGCATCTTTCAGCACGGTGACAGAAGCGATGTCGCTCTGCGGAATGTTGCTCAACGAAGCCGAATAGGGTGCGCCGTCCACAATAATCAGCGGCTCCGTGCTCAACGACAACGAAGAAATACCACGGATATTGATGTTGGCATTACCGGCACCCGGGGCACCCGAACCACCACGCAACTGCAAACCAGGCGTGGCACCCACCAAAGCGTTGGTCACATTCGTAGCGATGTGCTTATCCAAATCCTTGCTGTCCAACACAGTGGCCGCGCCCGTAAAGGCACTCTTCTTCTGCGTGCCGAAGGCAACCACCATCACCTCGTCCAGCAACTCGGAGTCCGTCACCATCTCGACCCGGATCAGCCCTTCGCGGATGTGAATCTCCTGCGTCAGCATACCTATATAAGAGATACGCAAACGCTTGGCCTCAGTCGGCACGTTGGAGATGGTGAACTTGCCGTCAATGTCAGTAACCGTACCCATCTGGGTGCCGACTATCAATACTGACGCTCCCACAACCGGCTCGCCATCTTCCTCGGACACGACGACACCCGTCACCGTGGAAGTCTGAGCCGTCATCAGGCCTATGCTCATACAGAGGAAGGCCCAGAAAAGCATTAGTCTTCTTTTCATAAATTCTCTCTTTATTTAAAGATTAATAGTAAATGATAACGGCCACAAATGTATTCCTAAATTTGATAAAAACCAAATGTTTACTACAAATCGTAAGCGAATAGCGTTTTTTTTTTTCGGATTGTTTCAATTCACAGCAATTTTGCAACAAATTAAAAGACAAGAAAAGGTTTTCCATTGTCACAAGACGAGGCGCATTTTTTAATCTTTGCTAAAAAACTCCCCTGCTCCTCGCGGTGTCGGAAGGACGACGGACACTAAAAAAATCCCAAACGCCCGGAAATCCTGTTCCCGGACGTTTGGAACCCTTGTTTCAGGACGTTTGGAAACCCCGTTTCCGGACGTCTGGAAACCCTGTTTCAGGACGTTTGGAAATCTGGCAGACTACTCCAGCCGCCCCGTCACGCGCAGGTATTCCGTCTCGTTGATTTTGTACTGCGTCTGCGCCTCTATGCGGTTGCTGCGCGCCTGCTGCCACTGCGACTGGGCATCCAGCAGGTCGGTCAGGGTACACATGCCGGCGGCATAGCGGTCGCGCATCACGCGCAGGTTCTCCGTGGCCTGGCCCTCGCCGCGCAGGGCGGTCTCCACCAGCGTGCGGCTGTCGGTGACGTTCTGCACGGCCCGGCGCACCTCGATGCGGAGCAGGCGGCTGTTCTTTTGCAAGTCCAGGCGGGCGTTCTGAAACTCCAGCCTGGACTTTTTCACTTTCCGCAGGCCCTCGCCCCAATGGAAGACGGGGATGCTGACGGAGGCCATCACAATCCAGTTGCCGTCCTTGAAGTCCTGGGCATAGGGGATATAATTCCCCTGCCCGTCGTCGGCCACGCCCTTCAGCTTGAAGTTGCCGTAATGGTAGTAACCGGCCGAAAGGCCCAGCTGGGGCAGGAGGTCGGCACGGGCGGACTTCACCTGCTGCTCGGACGCCTCCACCTGCTTCTGTAGCAGCTTCAGTTCGGGACGGAGGGCAATGCTCTCGTCCAGCGGCGTGGCGGCAGGCAGGGCGATGACGGTGTCCGTGGGCATGATTTCCGTGTCCAGGTCCGCGCCCAGCACATTGCATAGGGAAAGGCGGCAAAGGTTGGCGCCGTTTTCCGCCTTCTGCAACTGGTAGTCTATCTCACTCCGCTTGGCCTCGATGCGCAGCAGGTCGTTGGCCGTGGCCATGCCCGCCGACACGCCGACTTGCGCCTGGTCGTGGAGGGCATCCATCTGGCGGCGGTAGGCCTCCAGCATCCGCACCTTCCAGCAGACGGCGATGTAGGTCCAATAGGCGTTGTCGGCATCGGCTAACACCTGCATCCGTGTCTTACGACGGTTCTCGGCCGCACAATCCCGGCCGATGGCGGCCAGGCGGTTGCCCGCCCGGATCTTGCCGCCGGTGTAGAGGGGTTGCGTCAGGGCGATGCCCGCCATATACGCCCCGTGCATCTGGAACTTCATGCCCATCATATCCATATCGGGCCACATATAGACCCCCGTGGCAGTGGCATCGGCCTTGGGCAGGTAGGCGGAGAAGGCGATGGCCTTGTCCAGCTCGGCCCGGCGCACGTCGTTGTCCGCCTTTTGCAAGTCCTCGTTGTGGGCCAGGGCCATTTGGCGGCACTCGGCCAAGGAGAGCGTCAGGAGGGAATCCTGCGCGAGGGTAAGCGAGCCAATGCCCCATAGCAGCACGCCCGCCAAGATATATTTCAGTTCATCCATATTCATCAGCAGTTTTCGGTTTGAGGTTGTTTGACATGGAACAAGGCCGTGTAGAACAGCGGCAGCAGCACCAGCGTGATGAGCGTGCCCACGGTCAGGCCGCCCATGATGGTGATGGCCATCGACCCGTACATGGGGTCGCCCAAGAGCGGAATCATGCCCACGATGGTGGTGAGCGACGCCATCAGCACGGGCCGCACGCGCGACACGGTGGCCTCCAGCACGGCATGGTACGGATGCCGGTGCTCCTCGCGGCAGAGGCGGTTGATTTCGTCCACCAGCACAATGGCGTTCTTCACCATCATGCCCACGAGCCCCATCATGCCCACGATGGCCATGAACGTCAGCGGCTGGCGGAAGCACAGCAACGCCGGCACGATGCCACAGAAGACGAACGGGAAGCACATCAGAATCAGGATGACCTCGCGCCAGTCATTGAACAGCAGCAACAGGATGCTCAGCACGATGAGCATCGTCAGCGGGATGAACTTCAGCAGCCCGCCGATGGCCTCGCCCTGCAACTCCTGCTCGCCGACCCACCGCCGATGATAGCCGGGCGGCAGGGGGATGGCCTCCACCTCGTCCCGGATGGCAGCCAGCACCTTGGCGGGCGTGCCTTCGTACAGTTCCGTGTTGGGGTCGCATTCGGCCTCGATGGCCCGCTGCCCGTTGATGCGGAGCACGGTATGCTCGTCCCAGCCCAGGCGGATGCCTTCGGCCACGCTGCCCAGGGGCAGGCTCTTGTACAGGTCGTCCTGCACCTCATCGGCGGTCTTGCTGCCCGTGGCCAGGCCTTGCAGGTCCTCGTCCGTGACGCGCAGGTTGAGGGTGCTCCATACGGGCGCCTCGCCCAGGTCGGCGATGCGGCTCCCGTCGGCATTGCGCACTTGCAGGTTGAGCAGCAGCCTGCGGTCGCCCTCATGCAACGCACCCACCGTCATGCCGTCCGTGGCGGCCAGCAAGGCATTGGCCACGTCGCCCCGCTCGATGCCCGCCCGCAAGGCATCCGGACGGACATAGTCCACCAGCAGGGCCTTGACGCGGGGCTTCCAGTTGTTCTCCACAGAATAGGGGTCCACGTAGGGACAGCGGCGCATGACGTCCTCCGCCTGCCGGCTCAGGTCGCGCAAGACGGCGGGATCCGGCCCGGTGAACTCGACCTCCACGGTGTGCGAGGTGGAGATGGAGAAGTTGTACTTGCGGATGCGGATGTAGGCATCGGGATATTTCTCGCGCAGGAGCCGGCGGATGCCGGGAATCTGCTCCATCACCGCATCGTAGTCCTTGCAGTCAATCATCAGCTCGCCATAACAATCGCCGCCGGAGGTCATCGGGCGCACCAGGCAATAATGGGCGGGTGCACTGCCCATGCTGGCCGCCACACGCTCCACGGCAGGATTCCGGCGCAGCAAGTCGCTCATCTCCAACAGGTCGTGGCGCACGCGGTCGGGACTGCTCTGAGGCGGCAGGTAGTATTCCACCACGAACTGCTTGTAGTCGAAGTCGGGGAAGAACACGTTCTTCACCCGCGTCATCCCCCAGATGCAGAGCGCCAGCACACAGACGGCCACGCCGATGGTCAGCCGCTTGTGCCCGATGAGCAGGGCGATGGTGCGGCGGACAAAGCGGTGCACGGGCGAGTTGAGTACGCCGTTGCCTTTCCCTTGAAGGAGTGGTTCGCGCAGGGGCAACCACGCCTTTGCGCAGGCAGGAACTTGCACCAAGGCCAGTACCCAACTGGCCAGCAAGCTGACGCAGAGCACCAGGAAGAGGTCGCCCGCATATTCGCCCGTGGACCCCGGAGAAAGGTAGATGCACAGGAAGGTGGACGCCGCAATGACCGTGGCGCCCAGCAACGGCAGCGCGGTGTTGCGCCCGATGCGAAAGAGGTAGGTCTTCGGCCCGTAGCCCCGCTTCTTGTCTATCAGGATGCCGTCCATAATGACGATAGCATTGTCCACCAGCATCCCCATCGCCACGATGAAGGCACCCAGCGAGATGCGTTGCAGCGTGGTGCCGCACAGCAGCAAGATGGGGAACGACACGGCAATGGTCAGCACCAACCCGAAGCCGATGATAGCCCCGCTGCGGAAGCCCATCGTGAAAATGAGCACCAGGATGACGATGGCCACGGACTCCACCAGGTTCCACATGAAGGAGTTGATGGCCTGGTCCACCTTCTCGGGCTGATAGAATATCGGCTCAATCTCTATCCCTGCAGGCATTTGCCGCATCACCTCCTTCAGGCGGGCGGAGACCAGCCTGCCCACGTCGGGCACGATGGCATCGCTCTCCATCGCCAGACAGATGGCCAGGGCGGGCTGCCCGTCCACGAAGAAACCGTTGCGCTGCGGCTCGGCGTAGGTACGCTCCACGCGGGCGATGTCGCCCAGGCGCAGTTGCTTGCCGTCAAGAGTGCGGATGAGGAGGTCGCGCACGTCGTCCTCGTCCTGCATCATGCCGGAAACGCGCACCTGCAGGCGGTCGCCGTCCGTCCCGTAGGCCCCGGCATTGACCGTCTCGCCGGCCTGCTGCAGGGCCATCATGAGCTGCGTGGGCAACATGCCGTTGCGGGCAATGTCCTCCTTATTTAATATAATGTTGATGACCTCGTCGCGCCCTCCCGCGATGTTGACGCGCTTCACGCCTTTGATGGTCACCAGTTCGCGACGTATCAGCTTGGCATAGCGGTCCAGTTCGGGATAGGTGTAGCCGTCGCCCGTCAGGGCATAGAAGATGCCATACACGTCCATCATGTCGTCGATGACCACCGGGGCATAACAGCCTTGCGGCAGGCTGGAGGCCACGTCGCCCGCCTTGCGGCGCAACAGGTCGAAGTGCTGCTCCAGGTCGGCCATCGACACGCTCATCTCGAACTCCACGGTGAACAGGGCCGTGCCGTCGTGGCACTCGGTCTTGATTTTCTTCACGTCGGGCAGGGTGCGCAGGGCGTCCTCCACGGGTTGCGCCACTTGCAGCTCCACCTGGTGGGCATCGGCTCCCGGCCAGGCCACGGCCACCATGGCCTGCTTCACGGCCACGGCGGGGTCTTCCAGCTTGGGCATCTGGATGTAGGCAAAGACGCCCGCCAGCAGGATGAACACCATGAACGACCAGAACAGCGTGGGTCGTCGCAGGAAAAATTCAGGCAGATGCTTCATCACAACAGCCCTCCCACATTGGTTTCAGACGCCGGGGCAAGGATGTTCACCTTCTCCCCTTCCTGCAAGGCGTGGACACCGGCGCGGACCACCTGCTCGCCGCCCTGCAAGCCCGAAGTAATGACTGCCCGGCCTTCGCCGTCCAAGCCCTGCAAGGCGACCGCCGCCTTGTGGACAGTGGAATCGGCCGCCAACACCCACACGTATGCCCGGCCTTCGGACTGGAAGACGCTGTGTTGCGGCAAGGTGAAGCGTCCGGCCAGGGAATCGCCCGCCAGGGACAATTCCACCTCGACATTCGTGCCCGCCTCCAACTGATGGGGCAGGCTGTTGCGGAAGGTCAGGCGCATCCGGTAGAGCTGGTTGCCGTCGGCCTTGGGCGCGATGCCCAACAGTTGCATGGGGACGGCTTCATCCCCCTTGGCCGGGAAGCGGCACGTGATGTTCCCGATTTGCCCGCGCTGCCGGTAGACCTCGGCGGGCAGGCTGACCGCCACCTCCATGCGGCGCACGTCCAGCAGGTCCACCACGGGCGTGCCGACATCCACCATCTCGGCTTGCGAGAAGTTGACGCGCTGCACATAGCCGTCCATCGGGGCGTACAGGCGCGTATAGTCCAGCTTGTTGCGATTGACCTGCAACTGCACACCCACTTGCTTCAGGCCCGCCACGGCTTTCTCGTAGTCGTTGGGCGAGAGGCTCTTGCCCTCGTAGAGCTTCGTCATGCGGGCCACCTCCTGTTCCAGTTGTCCGTATTGTATCTCCAGAGCCTCCACCCCCAGGCGGTAGTCGGCATCGTCCAGCGTGGCGATGAGTTGTCCTTGGCGCACCCGGTCGCCTTCCTGCACCATCACCCGCTCAATCTGTCCGGGAGTCTTGAAACCAAGGCTGACAGCGTGGGCCTCGCGCACCGTCCCAGGGAATGTCCGCAGGACACCGGACCCTGCCTGCACGGGCTCCGTCAACATCACACTGCGGCGGAAGGGGGCCGCCTGCCGGTCGCCGCATCCGGTCCCCAACAGGCAGAGGGTCAGCGGCACGATGAATCGTAGTCTTCTCATATCCTTCATGCTTAAAAACTTCTTTTGCTGCAAAGTTCTCCCTTTTCCGGCGCAACCTTGCCGCCCAAGCGGAGAAAGAAATGGCCAAAAGGATGACAAATCGGGAAACAAGAAGCAATTTCTCGCCCAATTATAGGCTAAAAGGACTATATTTGCCCCCCAAAACACAGATATGGACAGAAAAGAATCTCCCGCCTTGCAGCCCCTGAATATGCTGATGGTGCCCGCCACAGACCGCACGCTGGTCTTTGAAGACGAGTTCATGCTCTGCGACAACCTCAACCGCCCGGCGGACGCAGGCATCGGCCGGCAGTTCATTGCCCCGGACCGCCCGTTCAAGATGGATTTCACACTGCTGATGTTCTGCACCCAAGGCGAAATGCGGCTCCGGCTGAACCTGCAGGAATACAGGCTGCAGAGCGGAATGGCCCTCGTGGTGCTGCCGGGCGACATCGGCGAGTGCCTGGCCTTCGGCCCGGACTGCCAGGTGGCGCTCATCGCCTTCTCCGACGATGCCTACACGGACGGCGCCCGCACCGTCCAGTCGATGCGTTTCCTGAAATACCTGACGAAACAACGGCTGATTCCCCTCACCCCCGAGGAGATGCAGGAGGTGCTGTCCGTCTACCAATGGATGCGGCGGAAAATAACGCAGCCGGACTTCGGCTTCACGCGCGAGATAGTACGCTGCTACATGCAGGTGCTGGTACACAACGGCTACCAATGGCTGGCCCGCCACCACCGGGAGCAGCCGGACGCGGAACGCCCCCAGAACCGCCCGCAGGAGCTGTTCGAGCGTTTCCTGGCACTGGTGCAGAAGCACTATGCCGAGGAGCGCAGCATCCGCTTCTACGCGGACCGTCTGTGCCTGACGCCCAAATACCTGTCCAACGCGGTGCACCGCGTCAGCGGCCGCCACGCGGGCGAGTGGATCAAGGATTATGTGCTGCTGGAGGCCAAGGCCCTGCTGAAGAGCCGCCAATACACGGTGCAGCAGGTGAGCGAGATGCTGAACTTCCCCAACACGTCGTTCTTCGGGAAGTTCTTCAAGAAGGCGGTGGGGTGCACACCGCGGACGTATATGCTGGCGTAGGCACTCACTCCCCGAACAACCACCTGTTCAGCCACCTATTAATATAGACGTTCGCCACCGCGAACCCCGCGCCGAGGACCGCCCCGGCCAGAACGTCCGTCGGATAGTGCACCCCCTCGTTCATGCGCGAGAGGCCTACCGAGCAGGCCCACAAGGCGGAGGGAGCGATGACGTACCACTTGGGGTAGCGGATGCAGAGCGACGTGGCCAGGGCAAAGGCCGTGGCGGTGTGGCCCGAAGGGAAGGACGGGTCGCTCTCCAGGCTGTAGGGGTTGATGCGGTCGGGATAGCTCTCGTAGGGACGGGCGCGGTCCACGATGTACTTCAGGCCATAGGTGAGGACAAAGGTACCCGCCACGCTGGTGCCCACGTAGAGGGCATCTTTCAGCAAGCCGCGGTCGTGCTTTATCCAACCCGCCAAAGCCATGGCCAGGGGGACGCCCACCACGAGGTAAGGCTCGGAGCGGGATATCACCTTATTATAATTACGGATAAACCCGTGGTCCCAACTGTTGATTTGGTCCACGGTGCTGATGTCCCAGTTCTGCGCCAGGAGGGGGAGCAGGGCGGGCATCAGGAAGGCGAGAAGCAGCAAATATCTTTTCATACGCAAAACAGGATTGAGCGGGCAAAGATAATCAAAGTTATTGGATACCGCGAAACAAAGGCTCTCGAAAAGTGCCTCGAAGCGCGTGTTTCCGCGAAGGAAAACGAATTATTTCCTTAAATGCTTGTTTCATAAAGGTTTTTCGTTTATTTTTGCAAGGTATTAGCAGAATCAGCCCCAGGCTTGACATTTACTAACAATTTAAATAACTTTAATTCAATCATTTATGTGGTTAAGTAATTCATCTGTAGGAAGGAAAGTGGTGATGAGCGTTACCGGCATCGCCCTGATCCTGTTTCTGACGTTTCACATGGCGATGAACTTGGTTGCCCTTGTTTCCGCAAGCGGGTACAACGCCGTATGTGAGTTCTTGGGAGCAAACTGGTATGCACTGGTCGCCACCATCGGCCTGGCTGCCCTGTTCGTGATTCACATCATCTACGCCTTCTGGCTGACGATGCAGAACCGCCGCGCACGCGGTGCCGAGCATTATGCCGTGACCGAACGCCGCAAGGAAGTGGAATGGGCTTCCCAAAACATGTTGGTGCTGGGCCTGATTGTCATCCTGGGCTTGATTCTGCACTTGGTTAATTTCTGGTCGAAGATGCAGCTCCCCGAGCTGATGCACCAGTTGGGTATGCACACGGACATGATGACGCTGGCATACGCAGCCGACGGCGTGCACCACATTGCCAACACCTTCGCCAACCCCGTGTTCGCCATCCTCTACCTCGTTTGGCTGGCCGCCCTGTGGTTCCACCTGACCCACGGTTTCTGGAGCGCCATGCAGACGCTGGGTTGGAACAACAAGGTATGGATCAACCGCTGGCAGTGCATCTCCAACATCTATTCTACCATCGTTGTGGCTTGCTTCGCCCTGGTAGTCGTTGTGTTCTACATCAAATCCCTCATCTAATCAGTTAACAAGAATACATTATTATGACTAAGATAGATTCAAGAATACCGGAAGGTCCGGTAGCTGAGAAATGGACCAACTATAAAGCTCATCAGAAACTGGTTAACCCCGCCAACAAGCGCCGCTTGGACATCATCGTGGTGGGCACGGGCCTGGCAGGCGCCAGCGCAGCCGCCTCACTGGGTGAAATGGGTTTCAAAGTATTCAACTTCTGCATTCAGGACTCCCCGCGCCGCGCACACTCCATCGCCGCACAGGGAGGTATCAATGCCGCCAAGAATTACCAAAACGACGGTGACTCGGTTTACCGCCTGTTCTACGATACCGTAAAGGGTGGCGACTACCGCGCCCGCGAGGCCAACGTGTACCGCCTGGCCGAAGTCAGCAACAACATCATCGACCAGTGCGTGGCACAAGGCGTTCCCTTCGCCCGCGAATACGGCGGCACGCTGGCCAACCGTTCCTTCGGTGGCGCACAGGTGTCCCGCACATTCTATGCCAAAGGCCAGACGGGCCAGCAACTGTTGCTGGGCGCTTACTCCGCGCTGAGCCGCCAGGTGGCCGCCGGCACGGTGAAGCTGTTCACCCGCTATGAGATGCAGGATGTGGTCATCATCGACGGACGCGCCCGCGGCATCATCGCCAAGAACCTGGTGACGGGCAAGCTGGAGCGTTTCGCCGCCCACGCCGTGGTTATCGCTACGGGCGGATACGGCAACACCTACTTCCTGTCCACCAACGCCATGGCCTGCAACTGCTCGGCTGCCATGGCCTGCTACCGCAAGGGCGCTTGGTTCGCCAACCCCGCCTACGTGCAGATTCACCCGACTTGCATCCCCGTGCACGGCGACAAGCAGTCCAAGCTGACGCTGATGTCCGAGTCCCTGCGCAACGACGGCCGCATCTGGGTTCCCAAGAAGCTGGAAGACGCCAAGAAGTTGCAGGAAGGCACGCTGCAAGGCAAGGACATCCCCGAAGAAGACCGCGACTACTACCTGGAGCGCCGCTACCCGGCCTTCGGCAACCTGGTGCCGCGTGACGTGGCCAGCCGTGCCGCCAAGGAGCGTTGCGACAAGGGCTATGGCGTGAACAACACCGGCCTGGCCGTGTTCCTGGACTTCTCCGAGGCCATCAACCGTCTGGGCAAGGATGTGGTGGCACAACGCTACGGCAACCTGTTCGACATGTACGAGGAAATCACGGACGTGTCGCCCTACGAGAACCCGATGATGATTTATCCCGCCATCCACTACACCATGGGCGGCATCTGGGTGGACTATGAACTGATGACCAGCATCAAGGGCCTGTTCGCCATCGGCGAGTGCAACTTCTCCGACCACGGTGCCAACCGTCTGGGTGCCTCCGCACTGATGCAGGGCCTGGCCGACGGCTACTTCGTGCTGCCGTACACCATCCAGAACTACCTGGCCGACCAAATCACCGTTCCACGCTTCTCCACCGACCTGCCCGAATTTGCCGAGGCAGAGAAGGCTGTGCAGGCCAAGATTGACCACCTGATGGGCATCAAGGGCAAGAAGTCCGTTGACTCCATCCACAAGGAACTGGGCCACGTGATGTGGGAATACGTCGGCATGGGCCGCACGGAAGCCGGCTTGAAGGAAGGCCTGAAGCGCCTGAAGGAAATCCGCAAGGAGTTCGAGACCGAGTTGTTCATCCCGGGCGAGAAGGAAGGCATGAACGTCGAGCTGGACAAGGCCATCCGCCTGAACGATTTCATCACGATGGGCGAGCTCATCGCTTACGACGCACTGAACCGCAACGAGAGCTGCGGCGGCCACTTCCGCGAGGAATACCAGACGGAGGAAGGCGAAGCCAAGCGCGACGACGAGAACTTCTTCTACGTGGCTTGCTGGGAATACCAGGGCAGCGACGACAAGGCACCCGTATTGCTGAAGGAGCCGCTGGTTTACGAAGCCATCAAGGTACAGACGCGTAACTACAAGAGCTAATCGGGAAGTTGAACCAATTAAAGAACTAAAGACATGGATAAAAATATATCATTTACTTTGAAGGTATGGCGTCAGAAAGGCCCGAAGGCACAAGGCGCATTTGAGACCTACGAAATGAAGGACATCCCGGGCGACACCTCGTTCCTGGAAATGATGGACATCCTGAATGAGCAACTGATCAGCGAGGGCAAGGAACCCGTCGTGTTCGACCACGACTGCCGCGAAGGCATCTGCGGCATGTGCTCGCTCTACATCAACGGACATCCGCACGGCCCCGCACAGGGCGCCACGACGTGCCAGATCTACATGCGCCGCTTCAACGACGGCGACATCATCACCGTTGAACCGTGGCGTTCGGCCGGCTTCCCCGTCATCAAGGACCTGATGGTGGACCGCACGGCTTACGACAAAATCATGCAGGCCGGCGGCTACGTCAGCGTGCCCACGGGCGCCCCGCAGGATGCCAACGCCATCCTCATCCCGAAACCCATTGCCGACGAGGCCATGGACGCCGCCAGTTGCATCGGTTGCGGTGCTTGCGTGGCTGCCTGCAAGAACGGTTCCGCCATGTTGTTCGTGTCTGCCAAGGTCAGCCAGCTGAACCTCCTGCCCCAAGGCAAGCCCGAGGCTCTGCGTCGCGCCAAGGCTATGCTGGCCAAGATGGACGAACTGGGCTTCGGCAACTGCACCAACACCCGCGCCTGCGAGGCAGAATGCCCGAAGAACGTGTCCATCAGCAACATCGCCCGCCTGAACCGCGACTTCATCCGCGCCAAGCTGAAAGATTAATCAAGACTCCTTTCTACATTTGATTAATATCAACAGGGGACCCTCTCCTAACGGCTTTTCCGTAGGAGAGGGTTCTTTTATGTCATGTCCCTGCCCAAACACGGACAGACACCCTACAGAAATTGCATAAAGGAAGATAAATCGTCAAGAATCGCCCGCTATCCCTTAAAAACAGTAAGCAAATACAGGGTGACACTTTTAAATAGAATTAAAAAGCGAATATAAATTCAAGGGAGGCTTGCACGGTTCGCCAAAATACAGTACCTTCGCGCCGTGATTTTTTTCATAGTATTAGATTTAAGGTTAACAAAAGGTTGGGCTCGGCGGAGCCCTTTTTTATGCCCTATTCCAAACCTATCCCCAGCAACGGCTCAATCCGCCGAAATATCTCCAGCAGTTCCGCCTGCGTCTCCGCCCGGAGCATGGCGATGCGCGTCTCGCGGAAATTGGGGATGCCCTTGAAGAGCGGGCTGGCTGCCAAGTGGCGGCGGACGTGCAGGATGCCGCGACGCTCATCCAGGAGGCGCACGCTATCATCCACCTCGCGGCGCAGGACATCCAGCTTCCAGGCGGGAGTCAGGTCCGTGAGTTCCTCGCCGGTCTGCAAATAATGCTTGATTTCCTTGAATATCCAGGGACGACCGAAGCTGGCGCGACCCACCATGATGCCGTCCACGCCGTAGCGGTCGAAGCACTCGGCGGCGCGTTGGGGAGTGGTGATGTCGCCGTTACCGATGATGGGGATGCGCATCCGCGGGTTGTTCTTCACCTCGCCGATGAGGGTCCAGTCCGCCTCGCCGGTGTACATCTGCGCCCGGGTGCGGCCGTGGATGGTGAGGGCGGCGATGCCGCAGTCCTGCAACTGCTCGGCCAGGGTGACGATAATCTTGCTCTCCGCGTCCCAGCCCAGACGGGTCTTGACGGTGACGGGCAGGCGGACGGCATCCACCACGGCGCGGGTGATGTCCAGCATCAGCGGGATGTTGCGCAGCATCCCCGCCCCGGCACCCTTGCCCGCCACGCGCTTGACGGGACAGCCGAAGTTCAGGTCAATGACGTCGGGGCGCGCCTGCTCCACTATCCGGGCGGCCTGCACCATCGTGTCCACGTCGCGGCCATAGATTTGTATGGCCACGGGACGCTCGGCGTCGCTGATATGCAGTTTCTGCTCCGTCTTGCTGACGGAACGTATCAAGGCATCGGCGGACACGAACTCAGTGTACACCATATCTGCCCCGAACTCCTTGCACATCAGGCGGAAAGCGGGGTCGGTGACATCTTCCATCGGGGCGAGCAGCACGGGGCGTTCGCCCAGGTCTATAGAGGCAATCTTCATATACAAATAGATTTTAGGAGGGCAAAGATACGGAAAAGTGAAGGATTATCTGTACCTTTGTACAGATTTATACTTTAGGCCCTATTATGAAACGTCCGGAGATACTTCAACTCATCGCAAAAGCCATAAAACGTGCGGCTCCCGATGCCAAGACCATTGTCTATGGCTCGGAAGTCCGAGGCGACGCACGTCCGGATTCGGACATTGACTTGCTGGTCCTGCTTGAAGGAGAAAAAGCCCCCACTCCTGAAGAAGAATGGAACCTCCGGCGTCCGCTCAGTGAAGTAGAAGCACAGACGGGCGTTGCCATAAATGCCTTGTTTACCCTCCGCAGGCTATGGGAGCAGATGATTACCCCATTTACCATCAATGTCAATAAGGAAGGAATTGCATTATGAAACAACAATTGGATGCAGCCACACGTGCAGCGTTGATAGATTATCGGTTGGAACGCGCCCACAGCACCTTGGGCGAAGCAGACTTATTATATAATGGCGAGTACTTCAATGCAGCCGTTAACCGCTCATATCATGCCTGCTACTACGCAACTATTGCTCTCCTATTAAGCCGCAACATAGAAACTTCGACCCACAACGGAGTAAAGACACAGCTTTCCATGCACTTTGTCCGTACAGGAAAACTCAGCATAGAGCAGAAGCCTTCATCAATGCCATAGAAAAACTGACCAAAGAAACTGAAAACGAACAATGAACCTGACAGCAAACGACTTCGAAATAATGGCTCCCGTCGGCTCGCGCGAATCCCTCGCCGCGGCCATACAGGCAGGTGCCGACTCCATCTACTTCGGCATCGAGAATCTGAACATGCGCGCTCGTTCGGCCAGCACGTTCAGCATCGACGACCTGAAGGAGATAGCCCGCACGTGCAACGAGCACGGCATGAAGAGCTACCTCACCGTCAACACCATCATCTACGACCAGGACATACAACTGATGCGCACCATCGTGGACGCCGCCCACGAGGCAGGCATCTCCGCCATCATCGCCGCGGACGTGGCCGTGATGACCTACGCACGCAGCATCGGGCAGGAAGTGCACCTCAGCACCCAGCTGAACATCTCGAACACCGAGGCCCTGCGCTTCTACGCCCAGTTTGCCGACGTGGTAGTGCTGGCCCGCGAGCTGAACCTGGAACAGGTGGCGCAGATCCACCATGCCATCGTGGAGGAACACATCTGCGGACCGTCCGGACAACCCGTGCGCATCGAGATGTTCTGCCACGGCGCGCTGTGCATGGCCGTCAGCGGCAAGTGCTACCTCTCGCTCCACCAAATGAACCACTCCGCCAACCGCGGCGCCTGTATGCAGGTGTGCCGCCGATCGTACATCGTGCGGGACAAGGAGACGGACGCCGAGCTGGAGATAGACAACCAATACATCATGTCGCCCAAGGACCTGAAGACCATCCACTTCCTCAACAAGATGATGGATGTCGGCGTGCGCGTGTTCAAGATAGAAGGACGCGCCCGCGGCCCGGAGTACGTGCGCACCGTGGTGGAGTGCTACAAGGAAGCCATCCGCGCCTACCTGGACGGCACCTTCACGGACGAGAAAATCGAGGACTGGAACCGCCGCCTGGCCACCGTCTTCAACCGCGGCTTCTGGGACGGCTACTACCTGGGCCAACGCTTGGGCGAGTGGACACATAATTATGGCTCGGCCGCCACGGAACGCAAGATTTACGTGGGCAAGGGCGTGAAATACTTCTCCAACCTGGGCGTGGCGGAGTTCCTCGTGGAAGCCGCCGAGCTGAACGTGGGCGACAAGCTGCTCGTCACCGGCCCGACCACCGGTGCCATCTTCCTCATCGCCGACGAGATGCGCGTGGACCTGAAGCCCGTCCCCACCGTCCACAAGGGCGAGCACTTCTCCATCAAGTGCGACAAGATACGCCCCAGCGACAAACTTTATAAATTGGTTTCGACCGAAGAACTGAAACGATTCAAAGGACTGATATAATATGGACTACATCCACGAACTGCGCCTGAAGGTGCGCGACTACGAATGCGACCTGCAAGGCATCGTCAACAACGCCAACTACCAGCACTACCTGGAGCACGCCCGCCACGAGTTCCTGCTCAGCACGGGCGCGGGATTCGCCGAACTGCACCGCCAGGGTATCGACCCCGTCGTGGCCCGCATCACGATGGCATTCAAGACCCCGCTGCGCAGCGGCGACGAGTTCATCTGCAAGCTCGCCCTGCGCAAGGAAGGCATCAAGTACGTCTTCTACCAAGATATCTACCGCGCCGCCGACAACAAGTTGGCGCTGAAAGGTGTAGTGGAAGCCGTCTGCGTGGTGAACGGGCGCCTGAGCGACAGTCCACTCTTCGACCAACTGTTTGCCCCCTATTTAATAAAGAACGAGAAATGACCGACGAACGCCTCTGTAGCATCGCCCTCACCCTCTGCACGGGCATCGGTGCCCTGACAGCCCAACGGCTGGTGCAGGTCGCTGGCAGTGCGAGCAATGTCTTTGCCCGCCGCGAGGAACTGAAGCAGCTCTGTCCCGACATCCAGCCCGCCGCCCTGAAAGCCCTTGACACGCCGGGCATATTCCAACGCGCCGAACAGGAACTGGCCTTTGCCGACAAGCACGGTATCGCCTGCCTCACCCTCCTGGACGAACGCTACCCCGCCCGCCTGCGCGAATGCGAGGACGCCCCGCTCTTCCTCTTCTATAAAGGACACGCCAACCTGAACAGCCTGCGCGTGGTCAGCATGGTGGGCACCCGGCGCGCCACGGACTACGGACGGCAATGGTGCAACGACTTTGTGCGCGACCTCTCCGCCCGCTGTCCCGAACTGCTGGTGGTCAGCGGACTGGCCTACGGCATAGACATCGCCGCCCACCGCGCTGCCCTGGCCCACCGCGTGCCCACCGTCGCCGTACTGGCCCACGGCCTGGACCGCATCTATCCCTCCCTGCATCGCAAGACGGCCACCGACATGCTGGAACAAGGCGGCCTGCTGACTGAATTCCTGACCGGCACGGAGCCGGAACGCTACAACTTCCTCAGCCGCAACCGCATCGTGGCAGGCATGGCCGATGCCGTCATCGTAGTGGAATCGGGACGGAAAGGCGGCTCGCTCATCACCGCCTCGCTGGCCGAGGGATACCACCGCGATTGCTTCGCCGTGCCGGGACGCGCCACGGACGAACATTCCGCCGGCTGCAACCACCTCATCCGCGACAACAAGGCTGCCCTGGTGCAAGATGCCGAAGACTTCGTGCAGGCCCTGAACTGGAGCACAGCGCATACGGCCTCCGCCCCCGTGCAGCGCAGCCTTTTCCAAGAACTGACCGGCGAGGAAAGCCGCATCGTCCAACTGCTGGGCCGGCAGGGCGACCAGGACGTCAACACGCTGGTGATGGAGAGCGGCATCCCCTTCAGCCGGCTGAGCGCCCTGCTCTTCGAGATGGAACTGAAGGGCATCATAAAAGCCCAGACAGGCAACGTGTATCACCTGCTGGGCTGATTTCCAACTCAAACAATCCGATTAGGCTCAATCGTCGTAGCGTGTGTCGAAGATGGTGCCGTCGTCCGTCACATAGAGTTTCCACTCACGGCGGTCCTTCACGGCCTCCACTTCATACCAGTTGCCGTCGGGCGTCTCCACGCGGTCATATTCGCGGTCGCTGATGCGGTAGCCCGCGGCCTCCACGGCCTGCTGCACGGCATCGGGCAGGGAGCGCGTCTCCCACTCGGTGCGCACCCACTCGTTGCGGCCGTTGAACAGCACTTCCTTCTCCACGCCGTCGTGGCGGATATCAATCTCCAGATAGCCATCGTCATAGTCCCGCTCCAAGATGACGGCTCCAGGATACTGCTGGTTGATGAAGGTCTCCACATCGCCTTCCACGGGCACGCCACCGCCCGTCTGGCCGCCGCCCAGGTCCGGACGTTCCTCCACGCCATCGGCGCGAACATAGATCTTGTAGTCATCATCGAAGCGCGTCTCCAGCTCGAAACAGTAGTAAACGGTCTCCGTGCCGCCGTCATTCACCACGTACATTTCCACCTCGTCCACCCAGGCACCCTGCTGCATGGCATCCGATGCTTCCACCGCTGCCCACACCTCTTCGGGCACTTGGCTAACGGGATAGCTCAACTCTGCCTTGTAATACAGCCACTCGCCGCTGCGCGTGAAGAACACCTCGCACTTCTGCCGATTGTGGACAATCTCCACTTCCAGACCGCCATCTTCCGTATCCAAGTCCACCAGCCGATATCCCGGAAAGCGTTGCTCCAGCCAAGACTGCAGGGTGCCGTCCGGCGTTTGGGGCAGATACTCGCCATAATTCTTGTCCGGCGCGGCGTCCAGGATTTCCTTCACCAGGATGCCGTCCTCGGTGTAATACAAGTCCACTTCCGACTCGCCGCGTTCCACCTCAATGATGTAGAGCGTCTCCGTGCCGTCGCGGCGCTCCAATACATCCACCTCGCGGTCCACACGCCAGTCCGAACCACTTTGACCGTATTCGGTGGCGGCAAAAGCCTCGGCCACGGCGGCAGGCAGGCGGTCGAAAGGTATCTCATACTGGGTCATGCCCCAACGGCCGTCGCGCTCGTACCAAGCTTGGTTGTGGGAAGAACCATCTTCGGAAAAACTGGCCGTGTAATAGTCGCCGTCCTGTGTCCACGTGACGTCCTGGGCATCGGGATAATCGGCGTTGAACTGGGACAGAATGCTTTCAGGCACTTCCGATGTACCCGGAGGGAGATTGGGAGACTGCTTGTCGTCGTCCGAACAAGCGGCCAGCGTGCCCAGCAGGGCCACCGACAACAGACATACAGATAATAACTTCTTCATAACTCAATACTTTTATACGTTTATTAATTTCTGATTTTCACTTGCAAAATAAAGGAAGGAATCTGGAAGAAAACTGGAAAAAGAGAAATTATTGGTTTCCAACCCCCAGGCGGAGGTATGGGTAAGCACGGGCAAAGGTACGGATTTCATTCTGAGTCCACGTCCAACGTCTGCACCGCCTGTGTTGACCGGGTGCAGGGCTTCCAAAGAGGCACGCATTTCGTCCAAAGTCTTGCACCCTGCGGTGTCCCACATGGCCAGTCCCGCAGCCTCGGCCTCTGCCAAAGTCCGCGTGGAGATGATGCCTTTCAGTCCGCCGCCACTCTGGATGATGGCGCGCTGGATATACCCCTTGGACAAAGGAGAAGACACCAACGCCTGCACGCTGCCCGCCCCCGCGCTCTGTCCGAAGACCGTGACGTTATCCGGGTTTCCGCCAAAGGCCGCGATATTATTCTTTACCCACCTCAAGGCGGCCAGTTGATCGAAGAGGCCATAGTTGCCCGAGCCTTTCCCGCCGTTCTCCGCCGTCAGCAGCGGATGGGCCAGGAAACCGCACATCCCTAAGCGATAGTTCAGCGTCACCAACACCACTCCTTTCTTGGCATAGGCATCGCCGTCAAATTCTATTTCGTGCCCAAAGCCGTTCATAAAGGCACCGCCATGTATCCACACCATCACGGGCAACTGCGCATCTTGCTTGCCGGGCGCGGGTGTCCAGACGTTCAAGTAGAGGCAATCCTCGCTCATCGGAGGGTTCCCGTCCTGATAGAATTCCTCCCAATAAAACGAGCCTTCTTGCTGTCCGCCTTGCAAGGACGCGTCGCCGAAAGTGTCGCAACGACGCACGCCCTGCCACGGCTCCACGGGTTGCGGTTGTCGCCAGCGCAGATCACCCACAGGAGGAGCGGCATAGGGAATGCCCCGGTAGACAGTCACACCCTCGGCATCGACCACGCCGGACACCTGCCCGCCGTCCACAGTCAATACCGGTGTCTCTTGGGCCGTTGCCGGCAGGGCCGTACCCATACTTAAAACTGCTGCTGCAAAAAACTGAAAAATCTTCTTCATGGTCTTTCCTTTATTAAGTTCTTTAAAACCGTACTTCTCCTTCCAGACGAATATCTGCCGACGAAGCGCCGACACCCAGTTTCACCATCCCGGGCTCCAGCACAAAGGCATTTTCCTCCTCGTTCCAATAGCCCAAGTCTTCCTTGGGAATGTCAAGCACCACTTCCTTCGTTTCGCCGGCGGCAAGGAACACGCGGGCAAAGGCACGCAACTGACGGGCAGGACGCTCCACCTTCGAGTCGGGATAAGAAGCATAGAGCTGCACCACCTCCTCGCCGTCGCGCGTGCCGCTGTTCTTCAACTGTACGGTCACGCTGACTTTCCGCTTGTCCTGCTTGACAGACTTGATCTGTTCGTAGTCGAAGGTCGTGTAGCTCAATCCATAACCAAAGGGATAGAGCACGTCACCTTTATAATACATATAGGTGCGGCCATGACGGATGTCATAATCCATCATCGGGGGCAGGTCGGTGATGTCCTTCACCCACGTCTGTACCGTACGCCCTGCGGGATTCACCCGACCGAAGAGCACATCAGCCAATCCGTTACCCTGTTCCTGGCTGCAATGCGTGATGTGCACGATAGCGGGCACATGCTCCTGGCTCCAATTGATGGCATAGGGGAAACTGCTGACCAGCACCAGCACGGTATTGGGATTGGCCCGACGCACCAACTTCACCAAGTCCTCGTCCGGCAACATCAGCGATTTGCGGTCCACCGCCTCGCGGCCGTCGCTGGGCACAGGGCAGAACTTCCAATCTGGACGCACGCCATACGGATGGTTACCCACGCATACCAAGGCCACATCGGCCTCAGCGGCTATCTGCTCGGCTCGGCCACAGGCATTGTCAGGCGCATAGAGCACCGCTGTTCCGTCGGCCACGGCTTGGCGGATACCGTCGAGGATCGTGACCTCATACGAAGGCGTGCCGCTATACCAATCTTGTACAATCTGGTCGGCATACGGACCGATGACAGCTATTTTCTTCAACTTCGAGGCATCAAGGGGAAGAAGCGAGGCATTATTCTTCAACAGGACAACGGACTTTGCCGTCACCTCACGCACCAGGCGATGCACTTCTTCGCGTTCGTAAGGCGGCATCTCCGTGTCATCGCGTCCGATGTTCCGGTACGGGTTCTTCGAATCCTCCCCGTCCAGCAATCCCAACTTCAGGGCGACGTACAAGTTTCCCCGGATGGCCTTGTCAATATCGGCTTCCGTCACCAATCCTTTTTCCAATGCTTCCTTGATATAAGGCATATAAACATCAAGGAACTGTCCCGTCGTGGCTTTCACCACGGCTGCCGCTCCCTCGGCCATCGTGGGATAGGCATGATGCGCGTTCACCAACAGTTTCAGGGCACCGCCATCCGTGCAGATGATGCCGTTGTTGCCCCACTGCTTCCTTGTGATGGCCTCCAAACAGGGGTGCACGCTCATCGTTGTGCCGTTCCACGCGTTGTACGAAGCCATGAAGGCACGGCTCCCACCCTCGGTAATGCCTTTATAGAACGGATAGGCATAGTATTCATGGAATAAGCGGTTGTCGAAGTCGCTTGACGTGCTGTCGCGCCCGTCCTCATTGCTATTGGCCAAGAAATGCTTCATCAGGGCAGCGGTGCGCCAATAGCGGGGGTCATCGCCTTGCAGGCCTTGGATGTTGGCCACGGTCAGACGAGCCGTCAGGAAAGGGTCTTCGCCATAGCTCTCCTCCGTGCGTCCCCAGCGCGGATCGCGAGCCAGGTCGGCATTGGGGGCACGCATCACAAGGGAATGGCGTGGATTCTCGGGCCGTTGCATATAATAGCGTGCTTCCACGGACGCTTGTTCGCCCACCTTTCTCAGCAGATCCACATCCCATGTGGAACCTAATCCGTAGGATTGCGGAAAGATAGTGGTAGGCAAATCGGTCTTTACCCTGCGCCCGTCTTCGCCCTTTGCCCAGCCGCCCCATGCGCCAGGACCGCCGAGGGTCAGGCCGTGCAGACCTTCAAAATGGTTGCAGTCGGGAATACCAAGCCTTGGCACACCGAGGTTGGTGGAGAGTAGCGATAACTTCTCGTCCAGCGTCAACTGGTGGAGCAGGGCTTCCACACGTTGTTCATCACTCAAGTTTGTGTTGCGGAAATCTTTCGCCGACTGCGCAGACAAGGGCAAGCCGACAGCCAAGCATACGCTTACGATAAATGCTTTCAGTTTCATGGTCGTGTAATTTTTAGTGATAAACGTGGCAATATGCCACAATTTGTCCACAAATGTAGGCAAAAGAGACAGAAATGCCCTATCTTTGTGTTCTAAAAACACTTAAAATTCATGTTCCTGACCGACGAGACCCTCCGCTTCATCCGCCAGCACGCTGATGACGACGTGCGTGCCCTGGCCTTGCACGCCCGCACCCTGCCCGGCGTGGACCTGCCCGCCGCCCTCACCCAGATAGCCGGACTGCAAACCCTCCGGACCAAAGTCCCCACGTGGGCGGCCACCGAAGGCATCCTCTGCCCTGCCCGCTTGTCGCTGGAGCAATGCTCGTCCGAAGCCACGGCGCGATACAAGGCGGACATTGTGGCCGCACACGCAGGCCCCCGCCGACACCTGGCCGACCTGACCGGCGGACTGGGCATTGACTGCTCCCTGCTGGCACCGCTGTTTGCCGAGGCGGACTACGTGGAACGGCAGGAGGAACTTTGCCGGCTGGCCGCACACAACTTCCCGCTGCTGGGCCTGACGCACATCCGCGTGCACTGCGCCGACGGCACCGCTTTCCTGGCCGACATGCCGCCCGCCGACTGGCTTTTCCTGGACCCGGCACGGCGCGACAGCCATGGCGGCAAGACGGTCGCCCTGGCCGACTGCGAGCCGGACGTGTCGCAACTGGAAGACCGCCTGCTGGAGAAAGCACCCCACGTCCTGCTGAAACTCTCACCCATGCTGGACCTGACCCTGGCCGTCCACACCCTGCGCCACGTCAGCCAGGCTCACGTGGTGGCCGTGGACAACGAATGCAAGGAACTGCTGCTGGTGCTGCAACGGGACGGGACAGCAAGCGCGGAGGACGTGCCCATAACCTGCGTCAACCTGACGAAGCACGGCGGCAACGGCACGGCATTCACCTTCACCCGGCAACAGGAACAGGCCTCACCCTGCCCCTTGGCAGCCAATCTCTCGGAATACCTCTACGAGCCGAATGCCGCCCTGATGAAAGCCGGCGCCTTCCGCTGCCTCACAGATGCCTACGGGATAGAGAAACTGCACCCCAGCAGCCACCTCTACACGTCAAACCGCCTCATCCCGGATTTCCCCGGACGGACCTTCCACGTCGAGGGTTGTGGCGGACTGGGCAAAAAGGAGGCCAAAGCCCTGCTGGGCGGTCTCAGCCAAGCCAACCTGGCCGTGCGCAACTTCCCCGACACCGTGGCCTCCCTGCGCCGGCGCCTGCACCTGGCCGAAGGCGGAGACACGTATATCTTCGCCACCACGCTGGCAGACGGGCGGAAGGTGCTGATACGGGCGGTCAGAACGACAGTTTCATCGTGATGCGCACGCCGCTCTTCTGGATGTTGGGATTTCCCCGGTAGTTCAGGCGCCACACATAGTCCACACGCATGAAGTTGAAGATATTCTCCACGCCCACGCTGGCTTCCATATAGGGCGCACGCCCCAGGCGTTGGGTGAAGGAGGGGAAGGCATACAGACCCTCGCCCTGTTTGGCGGGGTCGTTCTTGTCCGTCAGGTGGCCCCACAGGCCGCGGAAGCAGAACACCTCGCGCCAGCGCAGCTTCTTGATGAGGGGGATGCGGTTCAGGAGGATACCGTTCATATAATAAGTCAAATCCCACGACAGGTATTCATCGTTGATAAACTCCAGCGCGTTCATGTTGGTGTAGGTCTCGGGCTGGATGGTGTAGGTGGTGTTGGCATTGGGCAGGATGAGCAACGGATAGGGCACCTTGGTCCACACCTTGCCCCCTTTCACGATGGCATCCAGGTAGCCGAAGGCGGAGAACCAGAAGCGCTTCTGCATCCCCACCTCCGTGCGTTGCAGGTCGTAGGACGAGCCCAGGAAGCCCTTCCGCGCCATGGTGTGGCTCAAGTTGAAGATGAAGGCGTCGTAAGTGATGGGGATGCGCTGCGTGCGGGTCTGGTAGAACTTCTCGTTGCGCCCGTAGCGCAGTTTCAGTTCCAAGGCAGTCAGGTCATAGTGGGCCACGGGCGTCAGCGAACCATCCGCCCCGATGCGCTGGAAGGGGGCGTAAGGCGTGGCCTGCTCGCGCTGGTTGCGGACGATGGCGGCGTAGGAGAAGCCGTTGTAGTGTTCGCGCGTGTAGGTCAGTTCGGCCCGGCGCAGGTAGGTGGCCACATTGTCCTTCTTGCGCTTGATGGCCAGCATCACATTATCCTTGCTGGTGTACATATAGTTCTGTCCCAACTTGTTGAGGTCATACATGTATTCGAAGCGCAAGGCGTGCTGCGGATACTCCAGCCGGAAATCCTTGCGCGGGTTGAAGGAATATTCCACCAGCCCGTCATACTTCATCTTGCGGTCCCGTGTGCCATAGGCCGCATAGCCCTCGAAGAACCAGTGCTTGTTGAACTGCGGGGTGGTCCCGCCGCCCACACGCAGACGGACGCCCTCGATGGCATTGCCGTTGATGGTGCTGTTCATCGGGCCCAGGTCGAACTTGTTCTTTTCCGGGTTCTTGTTGGTCGGAATGTAGCCGGACACGAGGGTAGTCACCACCTTCTCCGTGAAATAGAAGAGGGGCACGGAACGCAGCCGCTGCATCAGCTTGTCCACCCCGTTGGGATTTTTCTTGCGGGCCTCCTCCGGACGGTTCTCCACCCAGAAATCATCGGGACGACGGTAGGCACCTTTCTGCTCCACCAAGGGGGCAGGCTGCTCGAAGAGGGCGGCGTGTTCGGTGGCAGGCGGGTCGAAGGAATGGGCCCGATAGACGTTGAGCCGTTGTGCGTACATTCCTTTGGACTTTTCTGTTAGCTTGAAGTTGACGCGGATGTCATCCTTGGTGATGAGACGGCTGCTGTCCGCCGTGCGCTCGAACTCCTGCTCGATGGTCATGCGGGAGACAAAGTTCAAGTTGATGTCCTTGGCCACGTTGAGCACGGCGCGGCGGACAAAGTAGGTGGAATCCAGCGTGACGTACAGATGGCCCGTGAAGCCGAACGACTCGGAATTGAAAGGCACGAACCCCAGGTCCATGCAAGGACGGCCCGCCACCTGCACCGTGTCCAACAGATAGTATTTATAGAACGCCGGGCCCAGCGTGGACAGCGGGCTGACGAAGCGTTGCAGGAAGAGCGGGATGTTGTTCTGGAAGATGTCCACCTCGCGGAACGCCTCGTTCAGGAACTGCTGGATGCCTTCGCGCGAGAACACCTCGTCCACGCCTGCGGCCTTGCTGCCCATCAGCAGGACCTTCTCCGACTTGGGGTCACGGCGATAGAAGACGCGCTCCAACCGTTCGCGCTCGCTGACGGGCAAGACGGTGGTGCCCGCCTCAAGTGTATCCACAAACTCGCGCACGAAGTCGAATTTGCCGGGCTTCCGGCCCTCTTCGCGGGGCTTGGGCGTATATTCGTTGAGGGCGAAGACCATCCGCTGGTAGCGGTCGTAGCTGTAGTAGTCGTGGCTGCGGGGGTCGTGGGCATCGCGGCGGGCGATGACTTTTTTCACGAAGTCCACGGCAGGATTGCCGCGCCGCTTGTAGTGCTCGCGCCCGGGACGGATAACCACCTCGTCCAAGGCAATGGCGGAGGGACGCAGACGGATGTCGAGCGTGCCGCCTTGTCCCGCCCGGACGGTCACCCGTTGCGTGTCATAACCCATATAAGACACCTCCAACACTTGGCGCACCACAGGCGAAGACAGCGAGTAATGACCGTCCACATCCGTTTTCGTGCCCACAGATGTCCCTTCCCACACCAATGAAGCGTAGGGCAGGCTCTCGCCGGTGATGGAGTCAGTGACCGTTCCGCGCAGCACGGAACGCTGGGCAGAAACCGTCAGGACCGACAGCAGGCTTAGGATAAACAGTGCAAATCTTTCTTTCAACATCAGACAATCTTTAAGTTTCTATCAATCGCCCCCGACGAACCGCTTCTTCCACCGGACGTAATAATCGGGCAGGTCCAGCAGCAGTTGCCCGGCGGGGTCGATGAAGAGCTGGGTCGTACTGCCCGTGGCGCAGAGCAGGTGCCCCTCCTCGCGGTAGACCTCATACTCGAAGTCCAGCCGCGCGCCGGGCTTATGGACGTAGCGAGTGTGTATCTCGGCCACGTCGTTGACCACGAGCGGCGCCAAGTAGCGGACGTGCAGATCATAGACCGGGGCATAGATGCCCGACCGCTGGATGTCGGCATACCCGATGCCGGGATAATGGCGGCCGAAGGACTCGCGCCCGTCCTCGAAGTAGGTGACATACGACCCGTGCCACACGCGCTGCATCGGGTCCGTCTCGCTGAACTTCACGCGGACGCGGCAAATATCTGTCAGTTCTTTCTCCATAGTCAGGTTGAAATAAGGGTGAAAGTCCGCAACGCCGTCATCGTCACCCCATGCAGGCCGTGCAGCATCAGGCTTTGTCCCGTCAGCCACAGGTTGGGGATGGGCGTGCGGGGCGACAACAGGACGGACAACGGTTCGTGGAAATCCTTGCGCAAGCCGTAGGCCGAACCTTCGGGCGTGCCGATATAGTCGCGCCAGGTCAGCGGCGTGCTGACATACCGTTCTTCCACCAGGCTGCCCAGACCGGGCACTACCCTTTCGGCCAGGGCGAGGCATTCGTCGGCCATGCGTTCCTTCATCGCCCGGTAGGCTTCGCCGCGACGGCCCACGGCGGTATCTGCCCAAGGCAGGCAACACGCCCACGCCATCGGAGTCAACAGGTCCACCTGGCGGGTGAAGTCCGTCCCGTCCTCGGGCACGCGGCAACTGGCCATCACAGCCTTCACAGGACCCTCGCCCCGGCAGGCCGCCCACACGTCCGGCTGTGCGTAGACGTAATGGTTGTGGTTGAAGTAGCGCAACGTCTGCGGTCGGAGACGGAGGGAAACGGTCAGCATCCCGACGGTGTTGGGCTGGGCGTCCATCCGGCGGCGGTAGGACTTGCGCAACACGCTGCTCTCCGGCAACAGGCGGCAGGTGACGGCGGGGTGCAGGTCGCTGATGAATGTATCCGCTTCATAGACTTCGCCGTCGGTGCAGCGTGCAGCCGCCAAGCGGCCATTTTTCTCTACCAGTTCGCACACCTCGGCGTTGCAACGGATGTCGCCCCCGTTGGCACGGATTTGCGCTGCCAGGCGGTCAGTAACCTGCGAGCCGGAACCACGCAGGCGCCAACTGCTCTCCACATAGCCCGCGTTGCAGTGGGCAAAGGTGAACAGCGGCAGGGATTCGCGCCGCAGTTCCATCCGCAGGGCATTGCCGCTCAGGACATCGCGCAACAGCGGGTCGCGGAAGTTGGCCTCCAAATAGTCCCAAGCCCCGGTCTCCAGCAGGCTGTTTCCATCGGCGGGATGCACATCCTCGCCCCCGGAACGGGATACACGGGCCAGCAAGCCGGCATAGCGGCGCAGGGCCTCGCGCTCGGCAGGGAACTCGGCAGCCAAAGTCCCGGCAAAGGCTTCGAAGCCTTGCACCAAGGAAAACGTGCGGTCGCCGATCGTGATGTGGTCATACGCCTCGTCCAGACGGTGCCAGGGCAAGTCCAGCAAGCCCAGCCGGGCAAAGGCATCGTGCAAGGACTGTCCCTCGCCCAGCCCGCCGACATAGTGGAAACCGGTGTCGTAGTCCAGCCCGCGACGGCGGTAGCTTTGCAGGCAGCCGCCCACGTGGCACTCTTTCTCCAGCACCAACACGCTGCGCCCCGCCTTCGCCAGGAGAAGGGCGCACTCCAGTCCGCCCAATCCGGCTCCTATGACCGCCACATCATATTTCATCATGCACCCCATTCTCCTTTCAGTTCCATATAGGTGTGCCCGTCGTCATACAGGCGGGCGGTCACGGTCCAGGTTCCTTCGCCGGCGGGTTGCAGGGCGATGGCCAAGTCCATTTCGGGACAAGCGTCCGGCGTAGCCAGGGTCAAGAAACGGCACGATGCCACCCGGCGGATCAGCAAGGGTTGCCCCGCCAGCCGACCGGCACACTGCCGCGCCATCTCCACCTGGCAGACGCCCGGACACACCGGACGGCCGGGGAAGTGACCGCGGTAGACGTCACAGTCCGGCAACAGGGCGATGCGGAACACGGCACTGCCGTCCGCCTGCATCGCCGTGTCAAGGATGCGGTAATAGTTGTTCGCTAAGGATGATACTGCCATAGTCGTTTCGTTTTATTCCTCCATCGCGACCTTCATCTGCGTTTCCGCCACGACCTCATCGGCAACCCGCGTCTCTGCGGCGATGACCAGGATGCGGTCGAACTCGGTGAGCAGGGTGACGGTGGTGTGCAACTCCTCGCCCACGGCGGGACGGCGGTGGCACCGGAACTTCTTGACCTCGCCAATGAAGCCCAAAGGCGCCGCCTGCGCGCCCTTTTGCCGCTCCCGCCAGCCCGCGAAAGCCGAGGCAGACTGGGCGATGTGCTCCATCACCCCCGTCTCGGCCAGCAGGCCGTCGTCGTCCAGGAAGAAGTTGTCCGCACGCACCATGAGGCACGCCTCGGCACTGTCGTCGTCCGCGCGGAGCAGACGGTCCACCATCCGGACGGGGTCGCGCTGCGGAATCAGGTCCCGTATGTCCGTGTCTTTAGTTTCCACCGGCTGCCAGATGAGATTCGATGTAGTCGTACAGGTTGTCAAACGTCTGGATCCCACGCAATTCGTTGACGGGAATCTTGATCTTGTACGTCTGCTGGATGAGGGCCACCAGGTCCACCAGGCTCAGGCTGTCCAGTTGGAGCGTCTCGCGCACGTTGGCCTCGGGAGTGAAGAGGGCGGCGTCTACTTCGAATTCATCGGCCAGGAGGCCGTTCACTTGTTCTACGATTTCGTTACGTGTCATAATTCTATGGGTTAAATGATAATTTATCGGTCTGATTTTTTAGACGCAGATGACGCGGATGACGCAGATTCATTATCTTTATAAACTGATTATCTGCCATCTAAAATTATAAATCTGCGTTATCCGCGTCATCTGCGTCTAAAGAATTAAATTCCTGTTTACACTTTCACATCCCGCACAATCAGCGTCGAATTCGTCCCGCCGAAGCCGAAGGAGTTGGAGAGGAACAGGTCGAAATGCGCCTCACGCGTCTCGGGCAGGATGTTCAGGCAGGCGGTGTCGTCGTCGGGATGCTCGAAGTTGAGATTGCCCGCGATGAAGCCGTTCTTCATCATCAGGATGGAGTATATCAGCTCGCTGCCGCCGGCCATCCACATCTCGTGGCCCGTCTGGCTCTTGGTGGAGGTGACGGGCACCTGCGTGTCGCCGAAGAAGCGGGCAATGGCCTGCGCCTCGCGGGCATCGCCGATGCGGGTGGACGTGGCGTGGGCGTTGACGTAGCCTATCTGCGCGGGCGTCACCCCGGCGTGCTCCAGGCACAGCTCCAAAGAGCGGGCAGGACCCTCCACGTTGGGCGTGGAGATGTGGTCGCCGTTGCCGGAGAAGCCCCAGCCGATAATCTCCGCCACGATGGGCGCACCGCGGCGCACGGCGCTCTCATAGTCCTCCACAATCAGCGTGGCGGCCCCGCCGCCGGGCACCAGCCCGTCGCGGTCGCGGTCGAAGGGGCGGCTGGCCCGCGTCGGCTCGTCCTCGCGCACGGAGAACGACTGGATGCCGTCGAAGGCGGCCACGCTGTACATATTGTTCTCCTGCGCGCCGCCGCACACCACGCAGTCCTGCAAGCCGTCGCGCACCAGCAGGTAGGCCAGGCCCACGGCGTGCGAGCCGGAAGCACAGGCCCCCGACGCGGTCAGGTTGATGCCACGCAGCCGGAACAGACAGGCCAGGTTCATCGTCACGGTGGAGTTCATCGACTGGAAGATGCTGCCGCTGCCGCAAGCCGCCGTGTCGTGAAACTCGCGGAACTTGTCCAGGGCCTGCATCGTGGCCTCGGCCACGGAGTCGTTGCCGTAGATGATGCCCACCTCATGCTGCGCGACATAGTCGGGATCCAGACGCGCGTCTTCCAGAGCGGCGCGGGTGGCCATGTAAGCGTATTGTGCCTCTTCGGGCATGAACTGGCGCAGGTTGCGCGACACGTAGGGTTTCAAGTTGGGTTGGGGGACAGCCGTACACAGGGCCGAACGGAAGCCGGCGTCCTTGCGCTCCTGGCTGAAGATGACGCCGCTCCGCCCGTCATACAGCGACTGGCGCACGTCGTCCAAGGTGGTTCCCAGGCAGGACCAAATGCCCATGCCGGTGATTACTACTCTTCTCATTGTTTCTTATTCTATTTTCTTCTTATAGCACCGCCTCCGCTTACCGATGGTCGGATGCAGGGGCTTCCATTGGGACAGCTCCTTCACGTTGTCCTCCAGCTGGGGGCCGGTCTCGGCGTAGCGGATGCCAAGTTCATTATATATCGGTATCAGGTCGGCGAAGAACAAGGCGTTGACGCCCAGGCCCTGATAGTCGGGCCGCACGGCCACGAGGTAAAGGTCTGCCTTGTCCGCCCGCTTCCAGCGCAGGGCGCGCAACAGGTAGAACCAGCCGAAGGGCCAGAGCCGCCCGCCGCTCTGCTGCAAAGCGCGGGAGAGGCTGGTCATCGTGATGGCGGCCCCCACCAGTTCGCCCTCGGCGTTTTCCACCACGGGCACCAGACGCAGGTCCAGAATGGGGATGTAGCGCTTCAAGTACTCGTCTATCTGATGGTCCATCAGTTCCGTGTAGCCGTAGAGCGGGGCGTATGCCTCGTTCAGCAGGCGGAACACCTTGCGGCCATAGCCCTCCTCCATGATTTCACGTTGCGTCAGCTTGCGCACGCGCAGGCCGTACATCTCCTGCGCCAGGGCGGCAGTGCGGGCATAGCGGGCGGGCACCTCGGCGGGCACCTCGATGCGGGCCTGCACCCAGTCCACCTCCTTCACGTAGCCCAGGGCCTCCAGGTGGCGGGGATAGTACGGGGGATTGTAGATGGTGATGGACGAGCCAAGCTGGTCGAAGTCCTCCACCAGCATCCCCTCCTTGTCGAAGTCGAAGATGCCCATGGGGCCTACCACCGTGTCCATGCCACGACTGCGGCCCCAGTCCTCCACGGCGCGGAGCAGGGCGGCGGGCACGGCTGCATCGTCCACAAACTCGATGAAGCCGAAGCGGACGTTGCGCGTGTGCCACTTCTCGTTGGCGCGGTGGTTGATGATGCCGGCGATGCGCCCCACGGGCGTGCCCGCCTCGTCGTAAGCCATGAAAGCCTGTATGTCCGAAAACTCCAGCGCGGCGTTCTTCTGCGGGTCAAACGTCTCCCGGATGTCCGACTCCAAATCGGGCACATAATAGGGATTGCCCGCATATAACTGGCGGGGCAAATGCACGAAATCGTCCATTTCGCGCCCTGTCTTTACTTCTTTTATATAGACATTCTGCATAGCGGGCGCAAAATTAGAGAAAGATTGCGCACACGCCAAGCCGCCGCCCTGCATCGGACATTTTTGGGGAACAGAAGACCAACCCAAACTATACATCTTCAGGGAATTTGCCCGGAGGCATAGCCGCCCGAGGGCGGGGATACCCCTAAGCACGGGCAGGGGTACGCCTAAGCACGGGCGCAGGAGCCTCCGCCTGAAGGCTGGAAGCCAAGCCGTTATGCTTTGGCCGACGCGTTGAGCAGAAGAGCGTAACAGCTTTGTAACCTATCTGTCACCCATCCTTCAAACTTTCGCCAAAAGCCTGTAACACGACTCCCGTACTTTTGCAAAAAATTTCCAACCAACAACTAAAAAGTATGAAACAGATCGAACGAGCACTCCTATCATTGCTCCTCCTCCTGATGGCCGGACTGCCTGTGCTGGCCGATGAGCACGTGAACACCAAGGATTACGTGAACGAGAACAAGCAGAGCGCCATCCGCGGCCGCATCGTGGACAACACCGGACAGACCCTGCCCGGCGCCACCATCTACATCGAATCCCTCCACACGGGCGTCATCAGCGACATCAACGGGTTCTACACCTTCGCCAACCTGAACCCCGGCACCTACAAGGTCATCGTGCGCTACGTGGGCTACTCGCCCGTGGAAACCACCCTCACCGTGCCCGAAGGCACCACCATCGCCCGCGACTTCACGCTGAACGAAGGCATCGAGCTGCAGGAAGTCGTGGTGGGCGGCACGTTCCAAGGCCAACGCCGCGCCCTCGCCTCGCAGAAGAACGCGCTGGGCATCACCAATGTGGTCTCCGCCGACCAGGTGGGCAAGTTCCCCGACTCCAACATCGGCGACGCCCTGAAGCGCATCAGCGGCATCAACGTGCAGTATGACCAGGGCGAGGCTCGCTTCGGACAGGTGCGCGGCACCAGCGCGGACATGAGCTCCGTCACCATCAACGGCAACCGCGTGCCCTCCGCCGAGGGCGAGACGCGCAACGTGCAGCTGGACCTCATCCCCGCCGACATGATACAGACCATCGAGGTGAACAAAGTCGTCACCCCCGACATGGACGCCGACGCCATCGGCGGCAGCATCAACCTCGTCACCAAGAACTCCCCCTACAAACGCTTCATCACCGCCACCGCCGGGACGGGCTACAACGCCGTCAGCGACAAGATGAACCTCAACCTGGGCTTCACCTACGGCGACCGCTTCTTCAACGACAAGCTGGGCCTGATGGCTTCCGTCTCCTACCAGAACAACCCCGCAGGCAGCGACGACGTGGAGATGGCCTACGAGAAGGACGATGACGGCAATGTCTACCTGGACGAATATGAAATACGCCAGTACTACGTGACCCGCGAACGCCAAAGCTACTCGCTGGCCTTGGACTGGGAAATCAACGAGAACCACAAGCTGGACTTCAAGGGCATCTTCAACAACCGCAACGACTGGGAGAACCGCTACCGCCTGACCAACAAGTTCATGGACCCCGAAGACGTGGGCGGAGCCACAGACCGTTATGAAATGATCTACGAGAGCAAGGCCGGCGGCCCGGACCAGCGCAACGCCCGCCTGGAACGCCAGCGCACGATGGACTTCACCCTGGGCGGTGAACACCTCTTCGGCCGCCTGAAGTTCGACTGGAAGGCGTCCTACGCCAAGGCCAGCGAGAACCGCCCCAACGAACGCTACCTGGCCTTCAAGCTTGAAGACGTGGCCATGAACACCGACTGGAGCGACATCCGCCGCCCCTACATGAGCACCAAGAGCGGCAGCTTCCCCGTGCTCGACGCATCAAACACCTACGGCTTCGAGCTGGACGAACTGACCGAACAGTTCGAGGACATCCAGGAGAAGGACCTGAAGTTCAGCGCCAACTTCGAGCTGCCCCTGAAGCAAGGCGCCTTCAACAACAAGCTGAAGTTCGGCGCCAAGGTGGTGGACAAGGACAAGCACATGGACATCGACTTTTTTGAATATACCCCGCTGGACGAAGACGCCTTCCTGACCGACGCCTTCGGACAGCTCATCAACCAGAACCGCGACGGCTACATGGCCGGCGACCGCTACCAGGCAGGCACTTATGTGGACAAGAAATACCTGGGCGGCCTCAACCTGGCCGACGCCTCCGTCTACGAGAAGGAAGAGAAACTGGACGAAGAGGCCGAGAACTACGACGCCCACGAGACAGTGACCTCCGGCTACATCCGCTTCGACCAGCAACTGGGCCGCCACTGGGACCTGATGCTGGGCCTGCGCCTGGAGAACACGCACGTCAGCTACAGCGGATTCGTCTATGACGACGGCGATCAGAACGGCAGCGACGAGGAGACCCTCACCCCCACCGGCAAGCAGAGCAAGAGCTACCTCAACGTGCTGCCCGCCGTGCTGCTGAAGTGGGACGTGAACGACGACCTGAAGGTGCGCGCCTCCTTCACCAACACCCTGTCGCGACCTAAGTACGCCGACCTCGTGCCCAACGTCATCATCGACAAGGAGGACATCGCCTTCGGCAACCCCGACCTGAACGCCACGCTGTCCTACAACCTCGACCTCAGCGCCGAATACTACTTCAAGTCCGTCGGACTGGTCAGCGCCGGACTGTTCTACAAGAAAATCAACGACTTCATCGTGGACTACCGCCAGCAGAACTACGAATACCACGGCACCGTGTATGACGAGATGAAGACCCCCATCAACGCCGGCGACGCCAACCTGCTGGGCGTGGAGGTGGCCTACCAGCGCGACTTAGGCTTCATCCACCCCGCCCTGAAGTGCGTCGGCCTCTACGGCAACTACACCTACACGTACAGCAAGGTGAACCACTTCAACTTCGAGGGCCGCGAGAACGACGACCTGCGCCTGCCCGGCTCGCCCGAGCACACGGCCAACCTGTCGCTCTACTTCGAGAAGGCCGGCTTCAACCTGCGCTGGAGCTACAACTTCGCCTCCGACTTCATCGACGAGGTGGGCGAGGAAGCCTTCTACGACCGCTACTACGACAAGGTGAACTACATGGACGTCAACGCAAGTTATACCTTCGGCAAGCAGTTCAAGACAACCATCTATGCCGACGTGACCAACCTGCTGAACCAGCCCCTGCGCTACTACCAGGGCACGCCCGACCGCTCGATGCAGGCGGAATACTATGGCGTGCGCTTCAATGCGGGTGTCAAGGTGACGTTCTGAATAGGAATTTAGCGGGCTTTGCCCGCAATGTTAAACGTGTAGGGGCGACCCTTGCGGTCGCCCCTATTCAGGGCGGGGGCAAGCCCCTATTCAGGGCGGGGGCAAGCCCCGCCCCTACAACGATAAATTATCATTTACCATCCCAATTGTTTCCCGAATCGGGGCCTATCTTTGCACCCGATAACGGAAACATTAACTACTAAAAGCAACAAAGACATGAGACTGAGAAAGACATTCCTCCTGCTCGCCCTCGTCCTGCTTGGCACGTGGGCCACGGCACAAGAAAAGATTGACTACAGCGTCTATGACGACAAGTGCAACTTCTACATCGCCAACGACCTGGGCCGCAACGGCTACTACGACCAGAAGCCCATTGCCGAACTGATGGGCGTGATGGCCGAAGAGGTAGGCCCCGAATGCGTCATTGCCGCCGGCGACATCCACCACTTCGAGGGCGTGCGCTCCGTGCAGGACCCCTTGTGGATGACCAACTACGAGCTGATCTACAGCCATCCCGAGCTGATGATTGACTGGTTCCCCATCTGCGGCAACCACGAGTACCGCGGCAACACGCAGGCCGTCATAGACTACAGCCGCATCAGCCGCCGCTGGGAGATGCCCGCCCGCTACTACACCCGCTCGTTCAGCGAAGAGGGCACCACGGTGCGCATTGTGTGGATAGACACCACGCCCCTCATCGACAAGTACCGCGAGGAGTATGACAAGTATCCCGACGCCTGCCAGCAGGACATCGACACCCAACTGGAGTGGCTGGACGCCACCCTGGCCGCCGCCAAGGAAGACTGGGTGGTCGTGGTGGGCCATCACCCCATCTACGCCGAGACGTCCAAAGACGACATCGAACGGCAGAACATGCAGCAGCGCGTGGACACCATCCTGCGCCGCCACCGCGTGGACATGTACATCAACGGGCACATCCACAACTTCCAGCACATCCGCGTGCAGGGCAGCCCGATAGACTACATCACCAACTCCTCCGGCTCGCTCAGCCGCAAGGTGCAGCCCATCGAGGGCACCGTGTTCTGCAGCCCCGAGCCGGGCTTCTCCATCCTTTCCGCCAGCCCCGCGTCGCTGGAGCTGCGCATGCTGGACAAGCACGGGAAGGTACTGCACACCGTGACACGCACAAAATAAAACGATACGGGAAAACGCTGATTATTGCTTCTTTTTCAAGACTCCCCCGCCGCACAAGAAATCGCGACCGGGGGAGTCGTTTTTTATAGGTTAACACTCTTTGCGCTGCATCTTGCTTAATTTTATATTACCTTTGTCGCCAAATAGACATTCATAAAAAGCAAGACTGAAAGCAATATGGCCGTAACAATCAAGAAAGTTTCCACCAAGCGGGACCTGAAGCGATTCATCCGCTTCAACTACGAACTGTACAAGCACAACCCCTACTCGGTGCCCGACCTCTACGACGACATGCTGAACACCTTCAACAAGCAGAAGAACGCCGCCTTCGAGTTCTGCGAGGCAGAGTACTTCCTGGCCTACAAGGAGGGCAAGCTGGTGGGGCGCGTGGCCGCCATCATCAACCGGCGGGCCAACGAGACGTGGCAGAAGAAGGAAGTGCGCTTCGGCTGGATAGACTTCATTGATGACACGGAGGTGTCCGAAGCCCTCATCCGCGCCGTCGAGCAATGGGGCAAGGAACGGGGCATGACGCATATCCAAGGCCCCTTGGGCTTCACCGACATGGATGCCGAGGGCATGTTGATAGAAGGCTTCGACCAGCTGGGCACCATGGCCACCATCTACAACTATCCCTACTATCCCGCCCACATCGAACGCCTGGGTTTCCACAAAGACGCCGACTGGGTGGAGTTCAAGATATACATCCCCGACGCCATCCCCGACAAGCACCGCCGCATCTCGGACCTCATCCAGCGCAAGTATAACCTCAAGATAAAGAAATACACCTCCGGCAAGAAGATTGCCCAAGACTACGGCCAAGCCATCTTCGAACTGGTGAACGAGGCCTACCAACCCCTCTACGGCTATTCCTCGCTGACGCAAAGGCAGATAGACCAATACGTCAAGATGTACCTGCCCATCCTGGACCTGCGCATGGTGACGCTCATCACCGACGCCGACGACCAACTGGTGGCCGTGGGCATCTCCATGCCGAGCCTGGCCCGCGCCCTGCAACAGTCGCACGGACGCCTGCTGCCCTTCGGCTGGTTCTACCTGCTGAAGGCCCTGTTCTTCAAACGCCGCTCGCACATCCTGGACCTGCTTTTAGTGGCCGTGAAGCCCGAATACCAGAACAAGGGGGTCAACGCCCTGCTCTTCTCCGACCTCATCCCCGTCTACCAGCAGCTGGGCTTCGAATACGCCGAAAGCAATCCCGAACTGGAACTGAACGGCAAGGTGCAGGCCCAGTGGGACTACTTCAAGACGGAGCAGCACAAGCGGCGCAGGGCGTTCGTCAAGGAAATTGACAATTGATAATTGACAATTAACAATGCCGTGCCAACGGGAACCCCTCTACGTCCCCGGCAATTGACAATTGCTAATTGTTAATTGTCAATTGCCAATTGCCCAAAGGCAACGTCTTTCCGCACCACCCGCTTCTCCGCATCCAGTAGATAGAGTGTCGGCATGGCTTTCAGGTCATACAGGGCTTTGGTCTTGATGACCTCACGGTCCGTGCCCACAATCCAGTTCTCCGGCATCTCGCCCAACCGGGCACGCCACACGTCCGGATTGCCCTCCGTATAGACGGCCAGCACCGTCACCTGCCCGGCACGCACAGCCTCAGCCAAAGCCGCACTGGCTTTCATCTCCAGCAGCGTGGTGTGGCAGTTCTCGCACTCCGGGTCATAAAAGAACAGCAACAGTTGTCCGCCTGGCGTCCCGTAGAGCGTCTGCTTCCGCCCGTCGGGCAGGTAATAGGTGAAGTCCGTGGCCACCTCGCCGGGATTGTTGCGCCCCGCCAACTCCCGGAGGAAACTCCAGCGGTCGCGCCGCGCATCCTCCTTCGGGGCATGGGCCAGCAGACGGTCCAGGAAGCGCACATAGAGGGCATCGTCCCGCAAGGGCGACATCGGGTCGTACAAGTACTTCTCCAGCAAGGAGGCAAACACCTGGCGCGACTGTTCTCCCGCCGCCATCTTCCGGCAGAACCCATCCACCGCCCCGTCGGCCTCCGCCCGGTCCGGATGGGTGCCCACCAACGCCACATAGTTCACCAGTCCCTGTTCCGTCACGCCGGCACGCTGCAACAGGGTCGTGTCGGCAAAGTCATACCGGTCCCAATAGTGCTGCAGGAGATAGCTGCGCCGCTCGTCAGGGTTGGTCATCACCTCGGGAATGTCGGGAAAGGGGAAAGGCTCCTCGCCGCCCGGCGTGTCCTGTTGGAAAGTCTCCACACCTTCCTGTCGGGTTCCCGCCGATGCCTCCTGTCCAGCAGGACGACCGGAACAAGCCGTCATCGCCACACATACCAACCACATCGCGCCGAAAGTCATGCTTCTGTAGAGATTCTGTTTCACTGCATTCAAGTTTTAGTTAAGATGAACAAATATAGTGAATTTCGCCCACATACGAATAGATTTCGGAGAGTTTGTTGTATGCCGCCAACAGTTTCTTGGTATGTAGGCTGTTTTCCCATACTATTCAAAGCAATGGTGTCATATATAAAGGTAAGTACACAATGCCATCTTCTGTTTTCACATCCTTGTCGTGAAGCACGTAGGGTGTGGATAACTGGGAGCTATACTTGGCTATGCACTTTCTCAATGAATTCAGTGTGTAACGTTGCCCGGACTTCACCTCTATAGGGGAAATATTATGCCTGCTGGTCGTTACAGGTTTGGCTATCAGGAAATCAATCTCCATGCGGTCGTCCACCGATGTCCGGGAACTGTTGCTGAAAAAGTAAAGTCTGTGTCCTGCTGCCCGAAGCATTTGCGCCACGATGTTCTCAACCAGCATCCCCGCGTTCACTTCCAGCTTGCCAAACATCAGTTTCCGGTAAAGGTCTACGCTTACTATTCCACGCTCGTCGAAGGCATGGCTGATGAGCAGTCCGGTATCACCCATGTAGCATTTCAGCGTGGCACGTTCCTCATTCAGTTTCAACCCAATACTCGGCTCCGTTGAATTATAGCAACAGTTAATGATTTTGGCGTCACTCAACCAAAAGAAAGCCTGCGAATAGTCACGCATACGGGCTTCGCTCTGCAAAGCGGACAAAACAAATTTCTTCTCGTGCTTCTGCAATTGACCCGGTATTTCCTCAAAAATAGCGGCAACTTTGGTTTCTTGATTGTCGGCGTATTTGTGAATGTCATTGCGATAAAGGGCCAATATGTCGCGTTTCACCTCATCCACTTTTTCAAAATCCCGCGTTTCCACATATTTGGCGACAGCCTGCGGCATACCCCCGACAATCAGGTATTGCCGGAAATAGTCCATAGCCCGACGATGGAAAGCCGCCATCGGGAGGCATTTGTCAAACCGCATCCGGATGTAAGGCATCAGCATTTCATCTCCCATAGCCCACAGGAATTCCTCAAAATCCATCGGGAACATTTCAATGGCATGTTCTTCGGAAGGCAGCATGATGTCCTTGACATTCTTCTTGATGGAAATCAACGAGCCTGTCTCTATGTAATCATAACGCCTGTCTGCCACCAAATGTTTGATGGCTGCACGGGCATGTGGACAAAACTGCACTTCATCAAATATGACTAAGGAACGGGCTTCCTCGTCTTTCGTCTGACGTGGTGTGAGCTTCTGCCTAAAATAAATCTCCAGATTCATGAAAAGCATGTCGAGGTCGTCCAAATAAAGATTGAAAAACTCCA
>CASEYC010000048.1 GCA_949292025.1 uncultured Bacteroides sp.
GAGATGATGTTCTTGTCAGTCTTCATACGGCGCATCATGAAGGGAGCGGTCACCTTGCGGAAGCGGGCGGCGCAATCGCCGTCGTTGTAGAGTTGGATGGGGTTGACAAACTTTTCCCTGAAGGCTTTCGGCGTATCCAAGTAGCCTTTGTTGGCATACTCCATGATGCTCCAGAACTCGGTGAGGCGGTTCTCTACGGGTGTGCCGCTGAGGGCGATATGTGTCGTGGCGGGAATGCTGCGCACGGCCTTGCTCTGTGCGGTGTCCTGGTTCTTGATGTTTTGCGCTTCGTCAATGAACATCAGCGTCCACGGCAGTTTCTTCAGTTTGGCATTGTCCGAGCGCAACACGCCGTAGGTGGTGAGCAGGATGTCGGCATCAAACTGCTTCAGGCTTCGTCCTGTCCCGTGATAGACAAAGAAGGTAAGCGAGGGGGCGAAACGGCTGATTTCCGCCTGCCAGTTGGTGAGCAAGCCGGTGGGTACCACCACTAATATACGCCCCTGCTCCAATGCGCCTTCCTCTTTCAATTTCAGCATCAGGGTGATGGCCTGCAAGGTTTTTCCCAATCCCATGTCGTCCGCCAGGATAGAGCCGAAGCCGATGCGGCTGTTGCGGTACATCCACGAGAAGCCGCGTTCCTGATAAGGGCGCAGCGTAGCGTTCAATCCGGCAGGGAGTGGGATATGCTCCTGCCGTGTCAGTTCGTCCATCAATTGGCGGACCTCGTCGGTCAGATGCACCGGTGCCGATTCGTATTCTCCCGTTAGGGCAGCTTGCAGGATTTGGGCGGGAGTCAGCTTTTCGCCCTGCGCCATGGCGGCTTGCAGCTTTTGCAGGGTTTCCGCATCGGCATAGATGTAGCGTTGCTTGAACTTGATAAGCCCGTCGGCCTTCTCCATCAGTTTCTTAAATTCTTCAAAGGGGACAAGTTCCTTGCCCAGCGCGACTTCCCAATCGAAGGCAAAGAGGTCTGCCAGGCTGAGGAAGCCTTTGTCCGAACCGGCTTTCCGCTTGATGGACAGCGATGCCTTGGGACGGATGAGTTGTCCCAATGATTTAGGCATGAATACCTTGATGTCGAGCATCCGTACGGCAGGGATGACTTGCAGCAGGAAAGGCACAAACGAAGCAGCAGTATAATGGACAGGCTTTTTCGCACCGGCGTTGATATAGCTCCCCACTTCCTTCACCAGCCCGGAGATGAGCGTAAAACTCCTCAGGATACGCAGTCGCTCACGGTCGTATTCCGGCGAATCCAACACTTCGCATAGGGGTACGGTCTGCGGCTCCGGCTTTCGCTTGTCCTCCACGCCGATGTGCAGGTCGAAACCTCCCTTGCGGCTCTCTTCCACGCTGAACACCGGGCGGTAGTCCGATGCCGTCAGGGTATAGGAAGCCGTCCACGAGCGGATGCCGCCGGGTGTCTCTTTTTCGCCCACTCCGTCGAAGGGCATGTGTTCTCCCTTGAAGAAGAACGGAAGGAGCGGCATACGGTCGCAACTGCCCGACAAGTATTTGACCAACGTCCCGAGGAAATACGATATCAGCCACTCCGCCGGATGCTCCACGGGTTTTGCTGCGGAACGTGCCGTAGATTTCACCTTGACGAGCGAAGCCGGAACGAGTCCTTCGAGTGCCTCCACCAGTTCCTTGGCTTGCGCATCGATGTAGGCGGGCATCCAACGCACCAGGTATTTCTTGTCTGACAATCGGAGCAACTGTGGGGCCACTGCCCCCTTGTCCAACAGGTGCAGCGCACAGAAAAGGGATTGGTATAGGGCAATGACCGTCGGATGGTAGTCGGGCAGGAAATCGGGATGGATGTGCAGCAAGGCATGAGGCAACGTGCGCTCGTCGTAGGCAACCTTTCCTTCTATCGTCCAATCATACCGGTAATCAAAGCTGAGGCTTATCGCATCGTCCACACCGATACTTTCCGGCTGTTTGGAAAATGCGATAGGAAACATCTCTTCCCTCCCCAGCTTCCCGGTGAAGAAACGCTGCACGTTCTTTCTCACACGGCGCAATTCCGCCACATATCCTTCCTTGAAATTGCCTTGGGGTGCAAAAGGCGGCTTGTCCGGCAGAAGCATCAGCAGGGCATCAGACCGGTCGGCCAGCTTGGAGAAGTCAATGCGGCGGAATGCCGGGACTTCCGTTCCTGCATCTTTAGCAGGCAGGGTCGTCACGAGGTCTTTCAAGGCGGGCACTTCCACCTCCTGCCGCACGTTGTCCACTTCAATGCCCCGTTTCTTCAATTCTTTCAGAAGGTCGAACCCGTGCATTTGGAACACAATGAAAGGATTGTTGTCAATCTCCCGGCTGAACATATAGACCACGGCTGCCAGATGTTTGCAA
>CASEYC010000049.1 GCA_949292025.1 uncultured Bacteroides sp.
CTCTCCTCAACACCCACCCCGTGTTTTTTAATTGTCGTTTGTCGGCAAGATGCAAAAAAGTCGCGGAGGCAAAGCTTGGACGAAGCGCAGCCACCTCGAAGCCCAAACCCTGCTTCCGCGAAACAAAAGCGGTTTTCCCCCGCTTATCCGTCTATCTCGTCCAGGTTGCGTTGGATTTCCTGGTCGCTCAGCTCATAGTTCACCAGGTCTCCCGCCAGGAACTTGTCATACGAGGCCATGTCGATGAGCCCGTGGCCGGAGAGGTTGAAGAGGATGACCTTCTCCTCGCCCGTCTCCTTGCAGCGGTTGGCCTCGCGGATGGTGGCGGCGATGGCGTGGCAGGACTCCGGCGCGGGGATGATGCCCTCCACGCGGGCAAAGAGGCAGCCGGCTTCGAACGACTCCAACTGCTGGATGTCCACCGCCTCCATCAGCCCGTCCTTCAGCAACTGCGAGACGATGACGCCCGCGCCGTGGTAGCGCAGACCGCCCGCGTGGATGTTGGCCGGGGCGAAGTTGTGGCCCAGGGTGAACATGGGCAGCAGGGGCGTGTAGCCCGCCTCGTCGCCGAAGTCGTAGCGGAACTGGCCGCGGGTCAGCTTGGGACACGACGCCGGCTCGGCGGCGATGTAGCGCGTCTTTTTCCCCTCCAGGATGGTGTGGCGCATGAAGGGGAAGGCGATGCCGCCGAAGTTGGAGCCGCCGCCGAAGCAGGCGATGACCATGTCCGGATATTCGCCCGCCAAGGCCATCTGCTTCTCCGCCTCCAGGCCGATGACCGTCTGGTGCAGCGTCACGTGGCTCAGGACGGAGCCGAGGGTGTACTTGCAGTTGGGCGTGGTGCGTGCCAGCTCGATGGCCTCGGAGATGGCCGTGCCCAGCGAACCTTGGTGGTTGGGGTGGGCGGTCAGGATGTCCTTGCCCGCGCGGGTGGACATGGAGGGCGAGGCAGTCACCTGCGCGCCGTAGGTCTGCATGATGCTGCGGCGGTAGGGCTTCTGCTCGTAGCTGATTTTCACCTGGTAGACGGCTGCTTCGAGGCCGAAGAGGCGAGCGGCGTAGGACAAGGCGGCGCCCCACTGCCCGGCGCCCGTCTCGGTGGTGACGTTGGTCACGCCCTCCTGCTTGCAGTAGTAAGCCTGCGCCAGGGCGGAGTTCAGCTTGTGCGACCCCATGGGGCTGACGCTCTCGTTCTTGAAGTAGATGTGCGCGGGGGTGCCCAGGGCTTCCTCCAGGCCGTAGGCGCGGACGAGGGGCGTGGAGCGGTAGTATTTGTACATCTCGCGCACGGGTTCGGGGATTTCAATCCACTCGTCCGTCTGGTTCAGCTCCTGGCGGCACAGCTCCTCGGCAAAGACGGGGAAGAGGTCTTCCGGCTTCAGTGGCTCGCGTGTGGCGGGGTTCAGGGGCGGCATGGGCTTGTTCACCATGTCCGCCTGTATGTTATACCAATAGCGGGGGATTTCCTCCTCCGGCAACATGAATCTTTTTCTTCTTTCTTCCATGATTTTATCCGTATTTTAGTTGTTTTGCGGCAAATGTAGGCATAATTTCCCATATCAAGAAAGATTTTGCGCAAAAAGTTTGCTGAAAGATGGATTCTGCGGCAAAATGTAACTTGCCCGGGCGGTTTGTGCAATCCGATTATTTTCAGCAACCCCTTGCAAATACCGATTTTTTTTCGTTTCTTTGCAAAGAATTAAGACCCACAGAACAACATGAAATCAATCATACTCTATATGCTCGCCGTGCTGGTATGCGTCGCCTGCGCGGGAGACCCCAAGACAAAAGACGCAGACGCCTCCGGCCTCCACATCCTGACCCCCGTGGAGCCCGAACACCACGCTCCCGAGCGGATGCCCATGTCCGACGTCACCACCCGCTTCCAGTTCCAAGGCAAGCCCTGCGAGGCGCAGATCTTCCGCACGCCGGACGAGACGCTGGACAAGGTCGCCGACGAACAGGGCAACGAGTTCATTGACAACCGCATCACCCTGCGCATCACCACCGGGGGGCGCACCGTGATGGACCGCACCTTCACCAAGGCCAGCTTCGCCTCCGTGGTAGACGGGCAGTTCCTCAGCCACGCCCTCCTGGAGGGCATCGTCTATGACACCGTCACCGCGCAAAGCATGGTCTTCGCCGCCAGCGTCAGCTATCCGCAGAGCGACCTCTACGTGCCCATCCGGCTGGCCATCACCGCAGGCGGGCACATCAGCATGGAGACGGAAGAATTGCTGGAATGATTCCTAAATCTTTCCAACATTCCCCCTTATCTTTGCCCCTGTTATGAAGATACTGATTGTAGAAGACGAACGCGACCTGCGCGAAACCATACGCGCCTCGCTGCTGAAAGAGAAATTCGTGGTGGAGACCGCCGCCGACTACTTCTCGGCGCTGGACAAGGTGAACGACTACGACTATGACTGCATCCTGCTGGACATCATGCTGCCGGGCGGAAGCGGGCTCGACCTCCTGCGCGAGCTGAAACGCCTCAAGCGCAACGACAGCGTGCTCATCATCTCCGCCAAGGATTCGCTGGACGACAAGGTGGACGGCCTCGAACTGGGCGCGGACGACTACCTGACCAAGCCTTTCCACCTGGCCGAGCTGAACGCCCGCGTCAAGTCCCTCATCCGCCGCCGCGTGGCGCAGGGCGACTTGACCATTACCTTGGGCAACCTCACCCTCGACCCGGACAAGCACGTGGTGCAGGTGGACGGCACGCCGCTCCAGCTCAACCGCAAGGAGTATGACCTGCTCTACTACTTCGTGGCCAACCCCAACCGCGTCATCAACAAGATGAGCCTGGCCGAATCCGTCTGGGGCGACAACATCGACCAGGCCGACTCGCTGGACTTCATCTACTCGCAAGTGAAAAACCTGCGCAAGAAGCTGAAACAAGCCGGAGCCTCCGTGGAGCTGAAGGCTGTCTACGGCTTCGGCTACAAACTCTCCGAAGCATGAAGCTCCTGCACTACACCTACCACAAGCTCTCCCTGATGTTCATCCTGCTGATGGCCGCATGGGGTGTCCTCTTCTACTATGCCGTGGAAGACGAGGTGGTGGACGAGACGGACGACACGCTGGAGAACTACGCCTACCTCCTCATCAAGGAAGTGTTGCGCGACCCCTCCTTGCTCGACACGACGGGCAACCTGATGTCCGTCTATCATTTCCGCCCCCTCACCGAAGCCGAGGGCGCAGCCTACCGCGAGGTCTTCTACGACTCCACCGTCTACATCGAACTGGAGGGCGAATACGAGCCGGTGCGCGCCATGAAGACCGCCTTCCGCATGGCCGACGGGCAGTTCTACGAACTCACCCTGATGATATCCACCCTGGAGCGCGACGACCTCCAGGAGGCCATGATCTGGTACCTGGCCATCCTGTTCATCCTCCTGCTGATCTGCACCTCCATCGGCATACGCATCGTGCTGCGCAGCACGTTCCGCCCCCTGCACCGCCTGCTCGACTGGCTGCACGACCTCCAGCCGGGGAAACCCGTCCCCCCGCTGGACAACCCCACGCGCATCCGCGAGTTCCGGCAACTGAGCCAGGCTGCCCTGGACATGGGCAACCGCAGCCACAAGGCATACGAGGAGCAGAAGCAATTCATCGAGAACGCCGCGCACGAGCTGCAGACGCCGCTGGCCATCGTGCGCGGAAAGGTGGAGCTGCTGGCCGAAAACGAGTGCCTCACCGAGCAGCAGATGAAGGAGCTGGACGCCATCTATGCCACCCTGAGCCGCGCGGTGAAGCTCAACAAGTCGCTGCTCCTCCTCTCGCGCATCGAGAACGGCCAGTTCTCCGACGCGGAGGACGTGGACGTGGACGAACTCATCGGCCACCTCTTGCCCGACCTGATGGATATCTATGAATACAAGGACGTGCGCCTGGTGCGCAGACAGGGCGATGCCCCCTTCGTCATCCGCTGCAACCCGTCGCTGGCGCAAATCCTCGTATCCAACTTGATAAAGAACGCCTTGCTGCACAACCAGGACGGAGGCGAGTTGCACGTGCTCACCACGCCGGACGAGCTTTGGGTGAAAAATTCGGGCGAGGCGCCGCTGGACGGGGAGCACCTGTTCAAGCGCTTCTACCATCCTGCCAAGGGAAAGAAGGACTCCAACGGCTTGGGATTGGCCATCGCGCACACCATCGCGCAGTCGGCCTCCTTGCAGTTGACCTACGAATGGCAGGACGGGATGCACGCCTTCCACTTGGCCAAAGGAAACCCATAGGCAAATCCGACAAACGACAATCGACAATTAAATTTTTTGAGTATATGAAGAAAATCCTATCCATCGCCTTGATGATGTTCGTCATTTTCCAGTCGGCTTGTGCCGGAGACGTCATCACGCACGACACGAAGCGATTGCCCGAAGCGGCGCGCAAGTTCATCAGCACCTACTTCGCGCGGGCGCAAGTATCCCACATCAAGATTGAGAGCGAACTCTTCCAGACGAAGAAGTATGAAGTCCTCCTGACCGACCGCACGGAGATAGACTTCGACCGCCACGGCGAGTGGCTGGAGGTGGACTGTAACGACACGCCTGTCCCCCTGGGACTGATACCTCCATACGTGTCCAACTATCTGGGAGAAACCTTTCCCGGCACCCACGTGGTGAAGATGGAACGCGGGCACCGGGAATTGGAGGTAGACCTCGATAACGGCATGTCCATCACCTTCAACGCCAAAGGCGAGGTGACAGACATAGACGACTGAGCATCATCACATCGGGTGGTAGTCCTTGGCCAGGCCGCCTTCGCCCGTCTCCTTGTAGAGCGAGGGCAGGTCGTTGCCCGTCTCCTTCATCACGTCGATGACGCGGTCGAACGACACGCGGTGCATGCCGTCGGTGAAGGAAGAGTAGAGGTTGGCGTCCAGGGCGCGCGCGGCGGCGTAGGCGTTGCGCTCGATGCAGGGAATTTGCACCAGGCCGCACACGGGGTCGCACGTCATGCCCAGGTGATGCTCCAAGCCCATCTCCGCCGCATATTCTATCTGCGCGGGCGTGCCTCCGAAGAGTTGGTTGGCCGCGGCCGACGCCATCGAACAGGCCACGCCCACTTCCGCTTGGCATCCTGCCTCGGCGCCCGATATGGAGGCGTTGGTCTTGACCACGTTGCCTATAAGTCCTGCCGTGGCCAGGGCGCGCAATACGCGCATCTCGCTGAAGTCACGGCTCTTGGCCAAGTGGTAGAGCACGGCGGGTACCACGCCGCATGAGCCGCAGGTGGGCGCCGTCACAATGACGCCTCCCGACGCATTCTCCTCGCTCACGGCCAGGGCATACGAGAAGACCAGCCCGCGCGACTGGAGGGATTGCTTGTAGCCGCACGCCTTGATGTAGTACATCGACGCCTTGCGCCGCAGGTTGAGCGGGCCGGGCAACACACCCTCGGCATCCAAACCGCGCTGCACGGCTTCCTGCATCGTCTTCCACACTTCGTGCAGGTAATCCCAGATGTCGCTTTCCTCGCACTCCTTGACGTACTCCCAATAGCTCTTGCCCGTGCGTTCACACCACTGGAGGATTTCCGTCATGTGGCTCATCTCGTAGACCTCGGGCGTGTTGATGGACATGTCCCCGTCGTTTTCCTCGGCCAGGGCGCCTCCACCGATGCTGAACACCGTCCACTCGTCCGTCGGGCGGTTGTCCTTGTCCATCGACTCGAATTTCATGCCGTTGGGGTGGAAGGGGAGGAAGATTTTCGGCTCCCAGACGATTTCCACCGGCGCCACGGGCTGCAAGGTCTCGATGATGGCCGTGTTGGTCATGTGTCCTTTGCCGGTGGCGGCCAGGCTTCCGTAGAGCGTGACGCGGAATGAGGCGGCTTCGGGATGTCTCCCCAGGAAAATTTCGGCGGCTTTGCGGGGCCCCATCGTGTGGCTGCTCGACGGACCCGTGCCGATGCGGTAAAGTTCTTTGATTGATTTCATATTATTATATTTATGTGTTATGTAAGAATATATGTGATTACAAATCCACCACGGTGATGCCCGCTCCGCCGAACTGCACGTGCTCGTCGGCAAAGTGGCGCACGCCGGGCACCGTCTGGAGGTATTGGCGGATGAGGGTGCGCAGGATGCCCGTGCCCGTCCCGTGGAGGATGCGCACACGGGGCACGCCCACCATCAGGGCGTCATCAATGAAGTAGGTCACCGCATGGATGGCTTCATCGCCGCGCATCCCCCGCACGTCCAGGTCTTGCTTGAAGTGCAGCTTCTTCTCGTGGATGCTGTCCTGCGTGCGGGTGCTGACAAAGGTGCTCTTGGTGGATAAGTCCGCCTCCTTGCGCGGCGCGGCGGATGGCTCCAGCCGCTCCACATTGACCGTGGTCTTCAGGTTGCCGAAAGCCACGGTGACTTGCTTCCCGCTCACCTCCAGCACTTGCCCGACGGTGCTTTGCCCCTTCATCTTGACGTGTGCGCCGGGCACGATGGCGGCCAGTCGGCGGGCTTCCTCCTGCGCGCGGCGTTCGGCCAAGCTTTGTCCGTCGTTTGGCGAGGATTTGGGTTGGTCTTTGCGCGACTTTTTCCGCTCCTGCTTTTCGCGGAGTTTCTCCATCTTGCGGGCAATCTTGTCTTCTTCCTCGCGGGCAGCCGCCTCTTCCAGCGACTTGCGGAAATCCGCCAGTTCCTGCCGCGCTTGGCGGGTCTTTTCCTTCTCCGCCTGGGCTTCCTTGATGCTGCGTATGGTGTTTTCGATGCGGGCGTTCGCCTCCTTCATCAGGCGTTCGGCTTCTTCCTTGGCCTTGGCGATGATTTCCTTGCGCGACTTTTGCAGTTCCTCCATTTCCGTCTGGTAGCGTGCGATGGTTTCCTCCATCTGTTTCTCGCGCTGGCGGATGGATTGGCGTTTGTTCTCCCAATACCGCTTGTCGCGCACGATGTCTTGCAGGTATTTGTCCGCGTTGATGTAGTCGCTTCCCACGATGGCCGACGCATCGGCAATGACATCTTCGGGAAGGCCGATTTTGCGGGCAATCTCCACGGCAAACGAGCTTCCGGGATTGCCCACCTGCAGTTGGAAAAGCGCCTGCATCAGGTGCCGGTCGTAGAGCATGGCGCCGTTGACCACCCCCTCGTTGTCCTCGGCGAAGTGCTTCAGGTTTTGGTAGTGGGTGGTGATGACGCCATACGCCTGCTTTTGGTTGAAGCGGCGCAACACGGCTTCGGCGATGGCTCCACCGATTTGCGGCTCCGTGCCCCCGCCGAATTCGTCTATCAGGATCAGGCTTCGCCCGTTGCAATGCTTCATCATGATTTTCATGTTGGTCAGGTGCGAGGAGTAGGTGCTCAGCTCGTCTTCGATGGATTGCTCGTCGCCGATGTCGATGAAGATGCTCTCGAAGATGCCGGCGTGGCTGCTCTCGTGCACGGGGATGAGAAGCCCGCATTGCAGCATGTACTGTAGTAGTCCCACCGTCTTCAGGCAGACGGATTTGCCTCCCGCATTAGGACCGGATATGATAAGGATGCGTTGTTTCTCGTTGAGCTCAATGTCCAGGGGCACCACTTTCTTGCCGTGCTTGGCCAGGGAAAGCTGCAACAGGGGATGGATGGCCGTTGCCCAGTCTATGACTTGCCTGTCCTCCAATGCCGGCTTCAAGGCCTCCATGCTCCCGGCCAGCAACGCCTTGGCGCGGACGAAGTCTATCTCTGCCAGAAATTCGTAGGACAACAATATCTCTCCAAGTGAAGGGCGCAACTGGCGCGAGAACTCCGTCAGGATGCGTATGATTTCCCTCCGCTCGTTGCTCTCCAGCTCCCGGATGCGGTTGTTGGCTTCCACCACCTCGGCAGGTTCGATGAAAACGGTCTTCCCGCTGGCCGATTCGTCATGCACGATGCCCCGTATCTTGCGTTTCAAGGCAGGAGCCACGGGGATGACCAGTCGTCCGTCGCGCATGGCGGGAGTCACGTCTTTGTCCACCACGCCTTCCGACTGGGCGCTGCGCAAGATGGAGTTGAGCACCCGGGATATGCTTCCCATGGTGGCATTCAGCTCACGCCGGATTTGCGCCAACTCGGGCGAGGCATTGTCCTTGATTTTCCCGTAGGGCGACAGGATGGCGTTGATTCGGGCTATCACGTCGGGAAACACATTTATATCTTCGGCCTGACGCTTCAGGCGGGGATAGGGGGAGGCTTCCTCGTCCTCCCTGAGCAAGAAGCGCACGATGTCGCGGATGGTCTCCAAAGAGCGGCGCAAGTCGAACAACTCCTGCTCGTCCAGGTACATGCCTTCTATCCGCATCCGCTTCAAGGACGGACGCACGTCGAAGAAGTATTGGGCAGGAAAGCCGTCATCCGCCTGCATGAGGCGCACAAATTCGTCCACCAGCTCCAAACGCTCTTCCACTTGCCTGAAACTATCGGAGAAAGCCATGTCGTCCACCCGCTCTTCACCCAGGGTACTGAGGCACTTACCTTTCACCAACGACCTGATTTGGTCGAAACCTATTTTTGATTCAAAATTCTGTGGGTATATCATGGTGCAAAAATACGATTATTTCAGGAAAAAATAGAAATTAATTTGGAGAATTAAAAATAAGTCGTACCTTTGCACCGCTTTTGACACAGAAAGCCTCTCTGCGAGAGTTTGGAGAGATGGTAGAGTGGTCGATTACAGCGGTCTTGAAAACCGCCGTGCTGAGAGGCACCGGGGGTTCGAATCCCTCTCTCTCCGCAATAAATGCTGAAAATCAGTAAATTACAAAACAAACACCCAATTTTACACCCAAGAATGTAAAATTGGGTGTTTTTGTATTATTTAAGAAACTATGCGGAACGCTTGCTATGAAATCAAACATCGCCACACACTCGATGAGGTTGGCGATGTTGCAGACGGTCAGTATGTTTGGATGATTTATGATACATTCATAGCCCCTTTACACAATTCCATCTCAATGCAATTCCAAATTTCACCCAAACAAGAATAGCTTTCTGTTGTTGGAGCAATCACTCGCATAAATCCGACGGATTCATAGCAATGTATTGCCGACGGATTATTTTCAAAGACACCGAGAGACACTTTCGTAGCTCCCAGTGTTTCAAAAGCATATTTAACAGCCATTGAAACAAGGGCTTTTCCTAAACCGCAGCCACGTTTTGAATCATCAACTAAGACAAATCCCAACCGTTGTTCCATCGGATTATCTGCCGGAACGCGCAGGGTGATGTACCCGGCAATATCATTGCCATCAACCATTGTTAAAGCGTGTGAGCGTTGTCCGTCAATATACCTCACATAGTGTCTGTTCATATCTTCCGGCGTGACAGGAAAATGCTCATATCTATCTGCACACCATTGGCGCATTAGGTATTCGCTTTTAAGCCACGATGTAATTACCGCAGCATCCGAAGGCTGATATGGACGTAATAATAGGTTCATTTTTTATAGTTGCGTTTTATATAGTCAAGTTAAATTCTTAATTGGTAAACAATAGCAGCCCACGCTATAGCGTGAGAACCACTATGCTACCCTTGTACACAATTCAGAAATTTCTCAGGTTTCCGTTCTGCAAGATAAGCATAACGCTTCTTCTAATTCTAATATATTTTGGAAAGAGTTGCCCCTATCCGAATGCAAAATTAGTTATTTTATTGATGTTTTGCATTATATAGCACAGAATTATAGCTTGAATCCTCTACTTTTTCTTGGCTCTTCCGCTGACTGTCGTAAGCCTTGCCTTAATTTTTCCCATTGTTCTTTGAACCATTCGCCTATTGGTTGCCTGTTTATGGTCAGCACCAGTTTATTATTATCAACCGAGCTTTTCTCAACTTTGAAAATATCATTTTTAATTTCAAATCTTCGCCTATGCTCTTCGGAATAGATTTTCCCATTGCACCTGATAGCCTCTTTCTTCATCAAAAGACTGCTTACCATATCTTTGGTAAATCCGATAGCATAGCACAGCTTTTCCATTCTCAACATCTCTTTGAACATAGGAAACCATTTATGGGCTTTTTCAAGCAATATGTTCAGTCGGGATATTTCCTTGTCTTTGGCTTCAAGCTCTTGATTGTGTATTCCTTGAAGATTACGTATTTGTTTGCCGTGCTGCTCCTGCATATGTTGCATCTGAACTTTTAAATCATAAATGCTTTTGTCCCGTCTGGCAATCTCCTGATGCAGTTTCACATTGCCATGTTCCAGTTCTTTCAGTTTTCCGCTGCCAAAAAGAGAACCGACACTGCTTGCTATGGCAGTGGCAGCATCGGTGGCTACGCTTCTGAGCTTGTCGGTACGTATTTCAGATTTCACCTGTTTAAGTTCCTGTTCGGCAAGACTTATCTGTTGCTCCTTATGTCGCTTTTCCGTATCTATGCGTTGCAGTTCGGCTTTCTGTTTCTCAATAATGAAATCGTTCCGTTCCAAATGCTCCTTGCCTGTAACAGCTTTTGACTGCCCACGTTCCATCAGGAGGATGTCGGATGCCAAGCTCTGCATTTCGGTCATATCCTCGTCATTGAGTTTACGGCTCTTTCCTGTATCGTGGTTCATCCAGTCGAATACGATATGCGCATGGTAATTCGGTTTGAACCACCTTTCGCCAACCTTGAAACTCTCCCTGTCCTCCGGGTCAGGCTGTCCGTTCAGCCAATACCCTTCGTCTTTGTGCAGGAAGATTTGGAGCGGTGTAATGCCCCAGCGTCTTTGGCACTCCTCGCCAAATTTATGCACATCTGCCAGTGTGGTGTCAGGTCTGATGAGCAATACTCCCTCACGTATGGGTGAACATCCTGCCACTTTGATAATCTTGCCGTTCTTCCCTTTGCGCTCACGCTCCTTTTCC
>CASEYC010000050.1 GCA_949292025.1 uncultured Bacteroides sp.
GCCCCGCAGCCGTATTACGGTGATGCGGAGGAAAGTGCCGAGTGCATCCGCCGGGTGAACGAGGTTTCGGCAAGGGTGAAACAGGACTATCCCGACAGGTTCAAGTTCTGCGCCGCCCTGCCTCTGCCCAATGTGGACGCCGCCATCCGTGAAGCCGTCTATGCGCTCGATACATTGGGAGCGGACGGCGTGAAGTTAGCGACCAACAGCCGGGGGCAATACTTGGGCGATGAGGCGTTGGACCCGCTGATGGAGGTACTGAACGAGCGTCACGCCGTCATCATCATCCATCCGCACCGCCCCACGCCTTATCCGGAGAGAATCATTGCCACCACACCGCTGGCGATGTACGAATATCCGGCGGAGACCACCCGCGCCGTGGTGAATATGTTGGCAAGGAATACACTAGTGCGCTACCCGAACCTGAAAGTGGTCGTGCCTCATTGCGGCTCATTCCTGCCGTTGGCGTTGCCGAGAATGAAGTCCATTCTCCCGGCAATGGTCGCGCAGGGCTATATGCAGCCGATAGATTGGGAAGCCAACTCCCCTGCCGCAAGGCCGTTCTTGGCAAGCTGGATGACGAACTGGCGGATGTGGTTGCTCGCCGTGTCGCCGGTGGTTTTCTTGATAACATCGCCAAAATAGTTGGCGGACATGCACAGTTTGTCGGCGCAATATTGCACGGTGGGTAGGCTGTGGCGCACGGGCGACACCTCGGCATAGTCGATGACGCTGACCAGCGGGTGCTGCTCTTTGCATCCGACGTAGCGGCTGTAGTCGTTGACGTTCCTTACTTTCAGTATCTTGCTCATAGTTCTTTCCGTTAAACCTGTACAAAGATAACGTTTTTCTTTCCCATTCCCATTGCCCCGCTCCTTGATTTTCCTTATCTTCGCACGAACATTAAAAAATACAATATGAAATTCAAGAAATTAATTCCATTGTTATGTCTGTGCTTCCTGAGCAGTTGCTATACTTCTCAATTTGCAAGTAAGTTCTCGGATACACAAGTCGAATTGGGTATGAGTCAAGATGACTTCATTCAAAAGTTTGGCAAACCGTTCAATAAAGAAATGTCTTACACGTACGATAAGCATAAGAGGGAAACATTGTTTTACAAAGAAGATTTATATCGGGGAAGTTGGTTCATCGTAACTACGGCTTTTACTTTTGTCGATTCTAAATTGGTCAGCCAAGAGGTTGTAAAGGAAGAAAGGCAGTTCAATTCCGAAGAACATCCCCATAGAAAAAAGCCTTAATCTTTCGATAGCTTGCCCACGTCAAAAAATCTTCCTAATTTTGCTTTACTCCCAGCCGGAGGGGAAGGTCTTCGGCACAGTCGATAAACACATGCGCCGACCGAGCCAGGCTCACACGCCGTTTGAGGGTATCTCATACGCCGTAAGAGGGTGCCTCATACGCCGTCTGTGGTCCGAGGCTCCGGAAGGCAAGAAAACGCGACAGAATATGGCATTTTTCAAGAAACAACAATTGAAGTCGAACGGGAAGTGGTATCCCCGTTCCGTCACCGTGGGCAAGCCGGTGACAACCGATGAAGTGGCTGCCCGTTTGTCACAAATTTCCACCGTCAGCCGCGCCGACACCTACGCCGTGCTGAAAGACCTCGGCCTCGTGCTGGGCGACTACATGGCGCAGGGGCGCACCGTCAAGCTGGAAGGCGTGGGCACGTTCTACTTCACCGCCAACGCCACGAAGCAGGGCGTGGACTCGGCGGACGAGGTAAGCGCCAAGCAGATAACGGGTGTCCGCGTGCGCTTCATTCCCGAAACGGGTCGCAGTGTGAATAACCAGGTGGTGACCCGCTCGCTCGTTCCCGGCAACATCTTCTGGGAGGAATGGGGCGGCTCGACCTCATCGTCAGGCGGAAACAATGATGATGAAGGACCGGGAAGCGGTGATGATGGTTCGTTCGGCTAAGGATTCCATTAAAACTATGGTAGAAGCATCGTCGGCGGCGTGGACGGTGCTTCTTCTGTAAAATAAGCCCTGTGGAAGGAATGGAATGACATTCCTATTTTAATGTTTTCCTCTAGCGGAGAACGATGAAATGAAAAAAACACTAACTTTGCATAGAAAATTAGACAATGTAATATGAAAGATTTATTTGATAACGAAATTCCCACTAAACCAATAGAACATATATCTGGATATAGGATATATGCTCCAAAGCAAAAAAGGAGGACTCTAATTAATAATTTACCAGAGTTATATCCAGATTTACCAAATGAAAAGTTTGATATAATTTATGCAGATCCACCATGGGATTATGGAGGTAAAATGCAATTTGATCGTAGTTCTAAGAAGACTGAAAATCTAAATTGGGAAAAAGATATTTTTATTAGTGCTGCTAATTTCAAATATCCAACAATCAAAACTAACGATATGATGAAAATACCTATTGGTGATATCGCAAACGATAATTGTTTACTGTTTATGTGGGTTACAAATCCGCATTTAGCACAAGGTATAGAATTAGGAAAAGCTTGGGGATTTGAATATAAAACAGTAGCTTTTGTGTGGGATAAGATGAATCATAATCCAGGTCAATATACATTATCTAATTGTGAATTATGTTTGGTCTTTAAGAAAGGGAAAATACCTACTCCACGTGGTGCACGAAATATTCAACAATTAGTTCGTGTACCTCGTACTGAACATAGCCGAAAGCCTATTGAAGTATTAAAAAACATAGAAAAGATGTTTCCTACGCAAAAGAAAATAGAATTGTTTGCTCGTCATAAACCTGAAGGATGGAGCGTTTGGGGATTAGATGTAAGAGAAGTGACAGAGTAAACATTTCATATTTAACTCAAATCGAACGAAATTTCTTATATTTTTCGTTCGATTTGAGTTTCAGATTTTAAGCTAAAAGAGGTACGATATAAGTTTCAAAATGGCTAATTAAAGGCATCGGGTCAGCAATATTTCTCCAAAAGAAATAATTGGCTTTATGTTCTTGAAACCAAAAAGTAATCTCTCTTACCCTACAAGGATCTCTTGTTATATCTCCTTGAAATACAATCCAAAAAGGATAGTATGAAGTATCTGTGTGTCCTCCTCTTTCTCTAAAAGTTTTTAATAATCCAGGAGTGAAATATTTACAAAGTCTTTCATGGGCATTACCACGACCCGCAGTTCGTTTTTTACCTTCTACCCATCCATCTTGCCGCTTTAGTTCAATATAAATAATCTTTCCTGTATTTACATTTCTAATCAAACAATCCGGAGATACTCCATGCCGTTTGATAGGAGTGTCTGGAATATAAATTTCAGAAAGTTCTTGTTTTGTTAATGGAACATCTACATATAAAGTCTTAAAATCTTTAGGATGCTTTTCTATTTCATATTCAGTATCTTCAAACAATTTTTTGAATACCTCATAAAAAGAGTGCTCCGCATTAGCTGCTTGTGCGCCACTATAATCTTGCCATTTACGCCGAAATCTATTGTCTTGACTTCCCATATTTAGAATTTTAATAGGTTACATATTTCTGTATTTAATGCCTTTGCTAACTTCTCTATGTTTAGTAGAGTTATATTTTTCTCACCTCGTTCAATCATTCCGATATATGTTCTATGCAGATTAGCCAATTCTGCTAATTTCTCTTGTGATAGACCTTGTTCTTTTCTTATTTTTTGAATATTATGACCAAACATGATGAGTATATTCTGAGATTCCATACGCAACTATATTTATAGTATGCAAAATTAGGCTACTAATATGGAGAAATCAACATACTATAATTAGCATGTTTGAAAAGATATTTGTGTTCTATGAAATTATTGATATAGGTGCTTCTTCTGTAAAATAAACCTTGGAAACCGAGTCGGCAGGGCTTCTTCCGCAGAATTGGCATCAGATACTCAGTCGGCGGCACCGATTCTGCGGAATGAGTGCCGGATACTCAGTCGGCGGTGTTTATTCTGCAAAAGCAGCCTTGCCGACTGAGTTTCCGCCGGAAATTTGGTTCAGTTGGCAGAAACGATTATCTTTGTGGCAATCAAAATCTTGTATAACACTAAAGACTAAACAACATGAAACGAATCAACGCCTTCAACATTGCCCGTTTGCGCAACGAAGAATCCTTCGGCTTCCTGAAAGTGGTCGTGACGGAAACTGACAATCTACCTGCCGAGGAAACCACTCCCGCCGCCCTCACCAATGCCGTGACCACATTCAAAGAGGCTTATACCCAGTTCGATTACGCTTTGGAAAGCTCCGCTGCCAACCCCGACGTGGCCACCGCCTCCGCCGCAGACACGGCGCGCGACCAGGCTTGGCGCGGCGCGAACAACTACCTCGCCGCCATGTGCGCCCACCCCGACGAGGAGACGCGCAACACTGCCCTTATGCTCAAGGCCGATTTCGACAAGTACGGTGACCCGACCAGCCTGTCGCAGACCGAGGAAAGCGGCGTGTTGCACAACCTCCTGACCGACCTGAAGTCGTGGGCCGAGCACATCCGCACCGCCGTCACGTTCGACCCGTGGCTGAACGACCTCAATGCCAAAGAGGAAGCCTTCCTCGAAGCCGTCGCCGCCCGCAACCGGAGCGAGGCCAACCGTGCCGCCCGCATCGGGCAGGTGAAGGAACGCCGCACCGCCGCCGAATCCGCCTACCGCACGCTCGTGGAGACGGTGAACGCCCTCTCCATCCTCAACGGCGAGGCGGACTACGAGGACTTCATCGACCACGTGAACGCGATGATTGACCGGCAGAAAACGGTGCTGAAAACGCGGGCGACGAACAATGCGAAGAAGGAGGAAGGGAACACGCCCGTTTCTGAATAGGACATACATATAATATAGGTATAGGATTGGCCCCTGCGGACTGCGGTTCGTGGGGGCTTTTCGTCACGTCCGCAACCTTTGGCAATACTCCGACGGCGTAACCCCCTCCTGCTTCTTGAACATCCGGCTGAAGTGCTGGGGATACTCGAAGCCGAGGCGGTCGGACACTTGGGAGACGGTTTCCCCTGCTGCCAGCCCGTTCTTGGCAAGCTGGATGACAAACCGGCGGATGTGGCTGCTCGCCGTGTCGCCGGTCGTCTTCTTGATGACATCGCCGAAGTAGTTGGCGGACATACACAGTTTGTCGGCGCAATACTGTACGGTGGGCAGGCCGAGGGTCAGTTGGAGCTTGTCCTCGAAATAGTCGCGTAGCAGGCAGTCGAAGCGGACGAGGATGTCGGAGTTCTCAATCTTTCGGGTGACGAACTGGCGGTTGTAGAACCGCTGGCAGAAGTTGAGCGTCAGTTCGATATAGCCCACGAGGATGGCGTTCTGAAGCTCGTCCGGCTTTCCTGCGAGTTCCTCACGCATCTGGCGCATCAGGGAAGCAAGGATGTCATGCTCTTCATCGGTCATGTGCAGGGCTTCGTTGATGCGATAATCGAAGAAGGAATATTCCTTGATACGTTTTTCCAGCGGGAAACCGTGCAGCAGGTCGGGATGAAACAGGAGCGCCCAGCCCGTCAGCATCACCCGCTCGCCATTGTCCTCCTTGCCGCCTATCTGCCCGGGAGCCACGCAGATGACCGTCCCTTTCTTGTAATCATACTTGCCGCAGCCGTATGCCAGGTCTATCTCCGCCTCATCGTGGAAGAAGATGCCATACACGCCGTAATCGTTCAGGCTGTGGCGCACGGGCGACACTTCGGCATAGTCGATAACGCTGACCAACGGATGCTGCTCTTTGCATCCAACATAGCGGCTGTAGTCGTTGACGTTCCTTACTTTCAGTATCTTGCTCATAGTTCTTTCCGTTAAACCTGTACAAAGATAAAGCATTTGAAAGATATAAGCGAGAAAAGCGGAAGGGAAACACTTGCCTCGCTCCCCGATTTTCCTTATCTTCGCAAAGCTAAAAAATCATATATGAAAGATAAGAAATATCTGTTATTCGATTTGGACGGCACGCTGACCGACCCATTCACCGGCATCACCCGATCAGTGCAACACGCCTTAAAACATTACGGTATTATCGAGAATGACCTCAGCCTGTTGGCTCCCTTTATCGGTCCTCCGTTAATCGACTCTTTTATGGAAAGGTATCATTTTTCCGAAGAGCAGGCGAAAGAAGCCGTCAATTATTACCGTGAATATTTCGCGGAAAAAGGTTGGTGCGAAAACAAGGTTTATCCGGGCATTCCTGAACTTCTGGAACACTTGCAGGAGGCTGGACGCAAGTTATATGTCGCGACTTCCAAGCCAACTCCGTTTGCCGAGAAGATATTGGACCATTTCAACCTTTCCCGCTATTTTGAGCAAATCGAGGGCTCTTCCCTTGACCACATGAAGACGCGGAAAACAGAAGTTATGCAATATCTTCTCGCTCAGGCAGGCATTACCGAAAAAGGGGAAGCCATAATGGTGGGCGACCGCAAGTATGATGTCATTGGAGCGCACGAAGTAGGCGTGGAATGCGTTGGCGTGCTGTATGGTTACGGCTCACGGGAAGAATTGATTTCTGCCGGAACGGATTATGTCGTCCCATCCGTTGAAGCACTGTCTGCACTTTTCCGTTAAGGTGCATATTTGCCCAAATGTTACCATAAAAGAGTAAACAGGATATTCTCTTTATGCAGGAAACTTGCCCACGTCAAATTTTCTTCCTATCTTGCGACAACGTTTAACCCGTCCCGGCATCCCCTCGGACATGAGCCACCATCAACCCGGACTTGATGTACCATGAGGTCGGACTTGATGTAGGATGAAGTCCGACCTCATGTAGGCTCCCCTACGGGATGCACGGGACACAAACACAAGTCAACATGGCATATTACAAGAAGTCGCAGAAGAAAGTGAA
>CASEYC010000051.1 GCA_949292025.1 uncultured Bacteroides sp.
AATTCGAAGACTTCGTCACCCACATCTCGGAACACAACTCGCCCTACTCCCGCGGCGTCATCCACGGCGTGCTCATCGACATGCTGGCCTGCCTCAAGGAGCTGGTGCTCGACGGAAAGTCCGTCCGCCTGGGCGACCTGGGCCTCTTCTCCGTGGGCATCTCCTCGAAGGGCGCCGACACGGCCGACGCCTGGGACACCAGCCTCATCACGGGCGTCCACCTGAACGTGCGCAACACCAAGACCTGGAGCAACGCCGAGCTGCGCAAGAGCACCCGCGTCACCGAGCTGACCGTCTATACCGGCGGCGGCACCCTGACGGATGACGGCACGGGCGGCGGCACGGACGGCGACGACGACGGCGGTGGCCAGACAGGAACCCCGCTGTAAGCCATCCCTTGTCATCCCGCATCAAGGCCGGGATGACAAGGAAACAGACTCTGATTCAAGGTTATACACCACAGATTACACGGATTGTAATCGGCTGATCATGAATATTAATCTGTGCAATCTGAGTAATCCGTGGTTAAACAAAAATTATCAATGATTTTTCACCACAGATTACACGGATTGACACAGATTGCAATCAAGTGATAATGATTTTTAATCTGTGAAAATCTGAGTAATCCGTGGTTAACTAAAATTTTCAATTTTCAATTAACGAAATGGACAAGAAGAACATTTGGAAGGTCATCCTTCAGACGCTGGTCACCATCCTGACCGCCATCGGAACTACGCTGGGCATCACCAGCTGCATGGGGCTGTAAACGAAGCACGCAGCCCGCGACAACACAAGCACGAAGTAAAACACCCGCTGCCTCAGGGAAGAATGAGGGGCGGGTGATTTGTTTTTGTATCATTACTTCATATCCTTCAGCCCCTCCTCCCGCTCCACGCAAGATGCAGCCAGCCCCAGAGGCCGAGGACGATGACGAGCAGCGTCTGGATGCCGTGGACAAGGAGGGCGAAAAGGGCGGCATCGGCCGACGAAACGCCGTAGAGCATCATCATGGTGATGACGGCAAAATGCCAGGGGCCGGCACCGTTGGGCGTGGGGACGATGACGGCAAACGTGCCTGCCACGAACATCACCAGCCCCGCCTGTACGCCGAGCGGCGAGGTGAAGGGGAAGCAGTAGAACGTGAGGTAGAAATGGAGGAAGTAGCAGAGCCACATCAGCACCGTGTGGAGCAGGAAGAGGGGGACGCTGCGCACACGGCGAAGGGACATGACGCCCTGCCACACGTCGAGAACCACGCCACGCACGCGCTCGAAGAACGAAAGCATGCGCACCAGCCTGACCAGCACCACGACCACACCCACCACGCTGAACAGGGCGACGTAGAACCAGGGGGAGGTGAAGAGATGGACCAGCGAAGGGATCTTGGTGCCCGTCTGGCGGAAAAAGGTGACGAAGACGGGAAGCTGGAGCAGCAGGGTGGCACCCGTGATGAGCAGGATGCAGAAGGTATCGACCAGGCGCTCGGTGACCACCGTGCCCAGCGACTTGGAGAAGGGAACGCCGTCGTAGCGCGAAAGGACGCCGCAACGCGACACCTCGCCCACGCGGGGAATGACAAGGCTCGTGGCATAGGACAGATAGACGGCATCGACCAGATGGGACCGACGCGGACGGCAGCCCAGGGGCTCGAGCGTCTGACGCCAGCGCAAGGCCCGCTCCACATGGCTCCACACGCCGAAGAAGAGCGAAAGGGCCATCCACTCCCAGCGGATGCCGTGGCGCAGCACGCGGACGGCCTGCGCGAAGTCGAAATCGCGATAGACCCAATAGAGGATGAAGGCGCCCAGCAACAGGGGCAAGGCCAGCTTCAGCAGGCGCGAGAACCAGTTGAACGAAGAACGGGGAAGCTCCGCGGAGCGGACAAAGGAGGAGCCGTCGCCATCGGGAAGCCGCCCGTCATCGCCCATTTTCCGTTCTTCGCTTAATTCTTCATTCTTCATTCTTCATTCTGCATTAAAATTCGTACCTTTGTGGGGCACAAAAGTAACAATAAACTTGATATATGAGACTGGTAAAGCCTAAAAAGTTTCTGGGCCAGCACTTCCTGAAAGACCTGAAAGTGGCACAGAACATCGCCGACACGGTGGACGCCTGCCCCGGCCTGCCCATCCTCGAAGTGGGGCCCGGCATGGGAGTACTCACCCAGTTCCTCCTGCCCAAGGAGCGCGAGCTGAAGGTGGTGGAGGTGGACTACGAGTCGGTGGCCTACCTGCGCGAAGCCTACCCCCAGCTGGAGGAACACATCATCGAGGACGACTTCCTGAAGATGAACCTGACGCGGCTTTTCGGCGGAAGACCCTTCGTGCTGACAGGCAACTATCCCTACAACATATCGAGCCAGATCTTCTTCAAGATGCTGGACAACAAGGACCTGATACCCTGCTGCACGGGCATGATACAGAAGGAGGTGGCCGAACGCATGGCCGCAGGGCCGGGCAGCAAGACGTATGGCATCCTGAGCGTG
>CASEYC010000052.1 GCA_949292025.1 uncultured Bacteroides sp.
CAAGAGAAAAGCAAGCCTTAAAGGGAAAAGGAAAATGGCGGGATGGAGCGATGAGTTTCTTGCAGAGCTTTTAGATGCACCATGGCAAAATGATGAAATAAAGTAATGCGTCAGCCCTGTAAAGTAATGCGTCAGCCCTGTACCACCTCTTTTTCCTCCATATACGAACAAGGCGGAGTGACGTTGCTTGCAAGGCAACGTCAAGTTCCGCACTAACTATAGAGAAGGAGGTCTGATATGGCATTTTTCAAGAAACGGAAACTGAGTGACGGCAAATGGCATGCCATTGCCGCAAATCTGCAACGTCCCGCCACGATAGACGATGTGGCCGACGAACTCGCCGCCCGCTCCACCGTGAGCCGTGCGGACACCTACGCCGTGCTGGTGGAGCTGGGCGATGTGCTGGGCCAGTTGATGGCATCGGGCCGTTCGGTGAAGCTGAAGGGTGTGGGCACGTTCTATCTCACCTGCCAGACGAAGGGCAAGGGCACCGACACGCCCGAGGAGCTGACACCGGAGATGATCACGGACGTGAAGGTGCGCTTCATCCCCGAATACAGCCGCGGACACCGCAAGCAAATCACGGGGCGCACGATGCTGGACAAGTGGCTGGAGTGGATTGAGGTGTAGGACAAATGATAATTTATCGGTGTTTTAGGCGCGGATTACGCGGATTTCACGGATATTTTTATTCTAAATCGTTGGATTCCATTGGCCATATAAATAATTAATCCGTGAAATCCGCGTAATCCGCGCCTAAACTAAATTCCTATTTACTTACTCAATCTCTTGCTCTTTTCGTACGCGATGAGCAGCCCGACGACCTGCGAATAGCTCTTCCGTCCGCCCTCCACGCGGTTGCCCCGCAGGTAGAGTTCGTAGAGCTTGCTCTGCGCGTCGCCGATGAGGCGGTTGTATTTCCCCTGCCAATACTCCTGGCTTTCGCGGGCCAGGCGGAGCACTTCCGGGCGGATATCACGGCAGAGCAGGTCGTATTCCCCGGCGGGCAGCAGGCGGTAGGCATTGTTCAGCACGTGGGGCAGGATGGACATCAGGCCGCTGAAACGGATGGCCTGGATGCTGGAGCGCGTGCAGACCTGGTAGGCGTAGAAGTTGGCTTCGCCCTCGTTGGCGATGCCTAAGAGATGGGCCAGTTCGTGGGCATAAGTGGCGGGATATTCGGCCGGGGGGACGTCGCCGTTGATGGTGAACTCGCAGAAGAAGGGCCCCATGCTGCCCTTGACGCCCACCATCGAGGCGAGGGGCGAGAAGAGCATCGTCTTGGCCTGCGGCCGGTCGTCGAAGGGCGGGTGTATGCCCAGGCCGGGGGCGAGGTGGCGGTAGGCGACCACCACTTCCCGGCGCAGGACGTCGGCATTGACGGCGGCGTGGGGCGTGTAGGCTTCGTTCAGTTGCTCCACGTAGCGGCGGGCAAAGTCGCGGAAGCCGGCTTCGGTATATTCGGCGGGGGCGATGCCCGTCCGGCGGTAGAAGTCGGACTGTGCATAGTTCAGTCCCCAGGCCAGGTAGAACCACACGTAGACCCACGCCAGGTATTCGGCGGATCCCAGCAGCCCGGTGCTCCATTTCTTCTTTCTATGAAAACGCACGTGGAACGGCCACGCCACCACGCCCGCGAGGCTCAGGGCGATGAACAGGTCGCCCACGGCAAAGGGCACCGGGCCGGACAGGTCGGACAGCAGTTCGCCGACAACCGGGTAGACGTGCCGCGCATAGGCGTCGCCCCAGCCCGGGATGGCTTGGGCGAGGATGACGGCCGGCAATAGTACGGCCAATGCCGCCAGGCGCACGAGGCGTCCCTTGCTGTTGATGGAGAAGGATGTCTTCATATCCCGAGACATGACTTGGATTAAGACAGCCCGGCGATGTCTTCCGGAGAGAGTCCGGTGGCTTGGATGATGGCTTCCGCTGGCAGTCCCATTTGCTTGAGGTTGCGGGCGATTTCCAGTTGCTTGTTGTGTTCGCCTTTGGCAATGCCTTGTTCTATGCCTTGAGCAATGCCTTGTTCTATGCCTTGTGCAATTCCTCGTTCTATGCCTTCGGCCATCCCTTTTTCTATTCCGGCTGCCATGCCTTCCGCCATCCCTTTCTTCATCCCCTCATTATACCTGCGCTTGATGCTGCCGATGAGGGTGCGCTCCACGCTGATAATGTCCCAGAACTTGTCGTAGCCCAGCAACTCGGCATCGGTGAAGGCCGATTCCTCCAGTTCGGTCAAGGCTTTGTGTACTTCGGGATTGTCCAGCAGCTCTTGGGGAGCCTGGCGGGTGTGCTCGGAGATTTCGGTGAGGTAGCGGAGCCACAGCACCTGCATCTTCTTCTCGCTGTAGTTATGGGGCTTGAACTTTGGCAGTTCGATGAATACCAAGTGCAGGCCGTCTATCACCTTGTCCGTGCGTTCGCTGTGCACTAAGCGGTAATAGTGGTAATACTGCTCCATGTCCGGCTCGAAGATTTCGTTCACCAGGTTGAGCGAGTAGACGGGTTGCAACAGTTCGTAATCCTCGCCCTCGTGCAGTTGGCGGACGTAGGCTTTCGAGGCATTGAACAGCACGCGCATCTTGAACTCATGCGACCATACCATCTGCATCTCCACGATGAACTGGCGGCCGCGAGCGTCCTTGCAGCGCACGTCCACGATGCTATTCTTGCGCAACGGGTTCTCTGGCACCATCTCGGCAGGCAGGTATTCCACGCTCACCACCTCCTCTTCCGGTTGGTCGAAGGGAAGCAGGGCGTTGAGCAGGCTGATGACCAGGTCGGGGTGCTCGCCGAAGACTTTCTTGAAGGTCAGGTCGGCTTTGGGGTCCAAGTATCTCATAGGTGTATCTCCTTAATTTAATAACGATTCGCAGCGGCAAAGATAGTGCAAACCTGAGGCAATACAAAACAAGTGGGCTTGTTTTTGCAGCAAAGGCGCATTCGGTCCCCCTAAACAAGGATACTTCGCTGAAACCTGTGCCCGGTCGTGTTGGTTTTGAAGATAATTTCGTAATTTTGCGCCCGTTATCAACCTAATCAACAAAGAAATGGAATTAGCAAGCAAATACAACCCCGCCGATGTGGAGGGAAAATGGTACCAGTACTGGCTGGACCACCATCTTTTCAGTTCCAAACCCGATGGCCGCGAGCCGTACACCATCGTCATTCCGCCCCCCAACGTGACGGGCGTGCTCCACATGGGCCACATGCTGAACAATACCATACAGGACATCCTGGTGCGCCGCGCCCGCATGGAGGGCAAGAACGCCTGCTGGGTGCCCGGCACGGACCACGCTTCCATCGCCACCGAAGCCAAGGTGGTGAACAAGCTGGCTCAACAGGGCATCAAGAAGACCGACCTGACACGCGACGAGTTCCTGAAGCACGCTTGGGATTGGACGCACGAACACGGCGGCATCATCCTGAAGCAGCTCCGCCGCCTGGGTGCCTCCTGCGACTGGGACCGCACGGCCTTCACCATGGACGAAGCTCGCAGCAAGAGCGTCATCAAGGTATTTGTAGACTTGTATAATAAAGGTCTCATCTATCGTGGTGTGCGCATGGTCAACTGGGACCCCAAGGCACTCACTGCACTTTCTGATGAGGAAGTAATCTACAAGGAAGAGCACGGCAAGTTCTATTACTTGAGATATTATATAGACGGCGATGCCGAAGGCCGCTACGCCGTCGTGGCTACCACCCGCCCGGAGACCATCATGGGCGACACCGCCATGTGCATCAACCCCAACGACCCCAAGACGCAGTGGCTGAAGGGAAAGAAAGTCATCGTGCCGCTGGTGAACCGCGTCATTCCCGTCATCGAGGACGAATACGTGGATATGGAGTTCGGTACGGGCTGTCTGAAGGTGACGCCCGCCCACGATGTGAACGACTACATGCTGGGCGAGAAGCATAACCTGCCGAGCATCGACATCTTCAACGATAACGGCACGCTCTCCGAAGCCGCCGGGCTCTACGTGGGCATGGACCGCTTCGATGTGCGCCGCCAGATAGAAAAAGACCTTGACGCTGCCGGACTGCTGGAGAAGGTGGAGGCATATACCAACAAGGTGGGTTTCTCCGAGCGTACCAACGTGCCCATCGAGCCGAAGCTCTCCATGCAGTGGTTCCTCAAGATGCAGCATTTTGCCGACATGGCCCTGCCGCCGGTGATGAACGATGAACTGAAGTTCTATCCCGCCAAGTACAAGAACACCTATCGCAACTGGCTGGAGAACATCAAGGACTGGTGCATCAGCCGCCAGCTGTGGTGGGGACACCGCATCCCGGCCTACTACCTGCCCGAAGGCGGATACGTCGTGGCCGAGACGCCCGAACAAGCCTTGGAGTTGGCGCGGGCAAAGTCTGGCAAAGACCTGACCTTGGCAGAACTTCGCCAAGACGAGGATTGCCTCGACACCTGGTTCTCCTCCTGGCTGTGGCCCATCTCCCTCTTCGACGGCATCAACAATCCTGGCAACGAGGAAATCAAGTATTACTATCCCACGAGCGACCTCGTGACCGGCCCGGACATCATCTTCTTCTGGGTGGCCCGCATGATTATGGCCGGCTATGAGTATATGGGCGACATGCCTTTCCGCAACGTCTATTTCACCGGCATCGTGCGCGACAAGCTGGGTCGCAAGATGTCCAAGTCGCTGGGCAATTCGCCCGACCCGCTGGAGTTGATAGACAAGTTCGGTGCAGACGGTGTGCGAATGGGCATGATGCTCTCCGCCCCGGCGGGCAACGACATCCTCTTCGATGAGGCCCTGTGCGAACAAGGACGCAACTTCTGCAACAAGATATGGAATGCTTTCCGCCTCATCAAGGGCTGGGAGGTGAGTGCTGAAGTGGCTGTGCCCGAAGCCTCTGCCTTGGCCATGCAATGGTTTGAAGCCAAGCAAAGCGCCGTGGCCGCCGAAGTGGCAGACCTCTTCTCGAAGTACCGCCTGAGCGAGGCCCTGATGGCTGTCTACAAGCTCTTCTGGGACGAGTTCTCTTCTTGGTACCTGGAGATGATCAAGCCCGCCTACGGACAACCCATCAGCAAGGAAGTGTATGACCGCACCATCGGTTTCTTCGACAACCTCCTGCACCTGCTCCATCCTTTCATGCCCTTCATCACTGAGGAGTTGTGGCAGCACATCGTGGATCGCCAGGAAGGCGAGAGCCTGATGGTCAGCCCGATGGCCGCTCCCGCCGCATACGAGGAAAGCCTCTTGCAACAGTTCGAAGTGGTCAAGGAGGTCATCAGCAATATCCGCGCCATCCGCTTGCAGAAGAACATCGCGCAGAAGGAGACGCTGGAGTTGCAAGTGGTGGGCGCAAACCCCATCGAAGCCTTCAACGCCGTGCTGGTGAAGATGTGCAATCTCTCCGCCATCTCCGTGGTGGAGGCCAAGGCAGATGGTGCCGCCGCCTTCATGGTGGGTACTACGGAGTATGCCGTGCCCCTGGGCAACCTCATTGACGTGGAGGCCGAAATCGCCCGCATGGAGGCAGAATTGAAGCACAAGGAAGGTTTCCTGCAAGGCGTGTTGAAGAAGCTCTCCAACGAGAAGTTCGTGGCCCACGCCCCGGCCAACGTCATTGAGTTGGAACGCAAGAAGCAGGCCGACGCCGAGAGCATCATCAAGTCGCTGAAGGAAAGCATTGCCGCCTTGAAGAAGGCGTAAAGAGGTATATTATAACATAATAAGGAAGCGGGGATACGGCAATTAGGACGATTGTGGTTTCCCCGCTTCTTTTATAAGAATCATATAAAACCGAATAAGATGAGAAAAGCAAGCAGAGAAATGCCCGCCGATTGGGCCTTGGAAATCATGCGCAAAGCACCATACATTACCGTTAGCTTTACCCGCCCGGACGGAACCGCCTACGGTCTTCCCCTCTCGCTGGCCTCGACGGACGACAAGACGTGGTATTTCCATTGCGCGCCGGAGGGCGACAAGCTCGAAGCCATAGCCGCCCATCCGGAAGTCTGCCTGTCGGCCGTGACCAAATGCGCGCCGACGGTAGGCCCCAAAGATGGTTCGTTCACCTTGCAATACCGTTCGGCCATCGCCTTCGGGCGGGCAACGCTGGTGACGGATGAGCAGGAGAAGATTGAAGCCTTGCGCGCCATCAGCGAACGTTTCCTGCCTCGCCATATGGATGCCTTCGACGAGGCCATCCGCCGGAGCCTGCACCGCACGACGGTTGTCCGCATCACCCTGGCTTCTGCCCCGACAGGGAAACGAAAGCAATATGACAAGCAGGGGAAGGAGATGAAATACGGAAGAATGGAATGAAATCGGAGCAATCGCAGCACAATTATGATACATCTTGAGAACCTTTCTATCGGCTATCGCGCCAAGCACAGCCCGAAAGTGGTTGTTTCCGGCCTCAGTGCCGACATTGGCGGGGGTGAACTGACCTGTTTACTGGGTGCCAACGGGGTGGGGAAGTCCACCCTGTTGCGCACCCTTTCTGCTTTCCAGCCCAAGCTGGGCGGACATATATATATAATAGGTAAGGAACTGGAGGAGTATGCCGACCGCGACTTGGCGCGCCTGCTGGGCGTGGTGCTGACCGAGCGGCCCGATGTGCACAACCTCTCCGTGGAAGACATCATAGGGTTGGGGCGCAGTCCCTACACCGGCTTCTGGGGCACGTTGCACCAGGAGGACCGCGAAGCCGTCGCCCGGGCTGCTGCCTTGGTGGGCATCGAACCGCTGCTGGGGCGCATGGCCGATACCCTGAGCGACGGCGAGCGGCAGAAGGTGATGATAGCCAAGACCCTGGCCCAGGAGACACCCGTCATCCTGCTGGACGAGCCTACCGCCTTCCTCGACTTCCCCAGCAAGGTGGAAATCATGCGGTTGCTCCACAGGCTTAGCCGCGATGCCGGAAAGGCCGTCTTCCTCTCCACCCACGACTTGGACTTGGCACTCCAGTTGGCGGACCGCATCTGGCTGTTGGACAAAGAGCAGGGGCTGTCCGTGGGCACGCCGGAGGACCTCGCCTTGGACGGCACCCTGTCCCGCTATTTTGTCCGTCCGGGCGTCGGTTTCGATGCAGGCACGGGACTGTTCCGGGTGGAGCAGCCATGCACGCGCCGCATCCGTCTGACAGGAGAGGGCGTTCGTGCCGCGATGATACAAAAAGCACTCCGCCGCAACGGCATAGAGGCCGGTGGCGAAGTGCTTTCTGATTGTTGCGTAGAAGTCAGCGGGGAGCATTATCTCCTGACGGTTCCCGGCCGCGCCCCTTTCGAGACCCGGACCGTGGAAGAAGCCGTCCGCTTGCTGCTCACTTCTTTTTCATGATGCTGTTGATGACGCGGACGCTGGATACCAGCTTGTTCGTCGAGGTGAACACGTCCACGTTCCACACGTGCGACGACCGTCCCTTGTGTACGATGGTGCCCACGGCACGCACGGTGTCTCCTTCGTGTGCCGAGGAGATATGGTTGCCGCTCACCTGCATCCCTACCACGATTTCATCCGGCTTGACGGTAATCATCGAACCCAGTCCCGCCACGGTCTCCGCCAAGGCCAGGGTGGCTCCGCCGTGCAGGATGCCGAAGGGTTGGCGCGTGCGCTGGTCCACAGGCATGGTGGCTTCGATGCGGTCCTCGGAGGCGTAGGTGTATTGGATGCCCAGGTTGCCCATCAGAGCCGTCTTTCCCACTTCGTTCAGGAAGTCCAGCGGGATTTCCGAGGCATGCACCTCGGCCAGGATGGCTTTCTCCACGGCCTGTGCCACGCCGTCTTCCTCGTTGGTGCCCGTCACGCGGTCCGCGCAGACCTTCACCGAGTCGGGCGCGTGTCCCATGGCCACGGCCAAGCCTGCCATCTGCAACATGGTCACGTCGGCCACGCCGTCGCCTATGGCCATCGTTTCTTCGCGGCTGATGCCCAGCTCTTCCAGCAGGACGCCCAGGGTGTTGGACTTGTCTATGCCCCAGGGCACGGCCTCCAGGTAGAACGGCTCGGAGGGGAAGACGTCCAGCGTACCGGCCAGGCGCTTCTTCCATTTGTTCTCCAGTTCGGCCAAGGCGTCATAGTCGTCGCTCACCAGCATCACCTTGCAGGGCTGGAAGTCGATGGCGGCAGAGAACTCTTCTTCCTTGATGAGTTTCAGCCCGTTCAGTGCCGCCTCCTGGCGTATGTGGCGGTTGTCCGGGTTGCTGGTCAGGATGGTGTCGTCGTGATAGGTGAAGATGTCGAATCCGTTTTTGCGGGCCTTCTTCTCCAGATACGGTACCAGTTCGGGGTTGATACGGCGTTCGAAGATGATTTCCCCGTTCTCCGCCTTGATAATCTGGCAACCGTTGTAGGAAATGATGTATCCGCCATAGTTGCCCAGTTCCAGGGTCTTGGCCAGGGGGATGATGCCGTAGGTCGGTCTGCCGGAAGCCAAGACTATCTTGACGCCGGCCTGTTGCACTTTCAGCAGGGTGCTCAGGGTGCGCTTGCTGATTTGTCGTTCGTTGTTGAGCAATGTCCCGTCCACGTCCAGGACTAACAGTTTGTACTTCATGGTCGTTGGTTTTAGACGTTTGAAGCACAAATATAGGAAATACTTTTGAATGCGTGCTATAAAGTATGTAAAACTTTTCGTCCGCAGGCATTTCTTTTTTAATGGACTGATAGTGAACGGCTTGTTTAGCGGTACGGCTAAGCGTGCTTAGGGATACCTCCGAGCACGGGCCGCGGTATCCCTGTCCATGCCCGCAGGTATCGCGGCGTGATATAAATAATTAGACTTTTTCTTTGCAGATGATATAATATTTTATATCTTTCAGGGTCAGACAATAACGAAAGCAACAATGAACCGATACAAAGCGAAAGAGGTCATCAAGATGCTGGAGGCGGACACCTCATGCAGGTGCCCGTTTTTTTGTGTCTTTTTCGGCCCGCCCCGTGCGGGCTATTTTTGTCTCCACAAACTCAACGCATTATGGAGACATACGACATTACACCTACTGCGAAGCCCTGGCGCGGAAGCTGAAGGCCGTCGGCCACACCGGCCAGCGGCATCTACATCCACAAGAGGGCGTACAAGGACCACGGCGGCGACATCGACTCCAAGTACCGGCGTGGGCGACGTGCGCGACTTCGTGGAAGCGGGGTGGCGAAATTCCTGCCAATTTCCCGGGAAAACGGTAGGGGCGGGGCTTGCCCCCGCCCTGCATGAGGGCGACCGCAAGGGCCGCCCCTACACGTACGGCATCTGGTTTTCCAGTAAATGTGGGAGAGAAAGAAAGTGACTGTTTCAGGCTTAACGCCTGGAGTATTATAGATGATTATGAGAAGCATCATTGGCCCAGTCGGGTTCTTCCTCCGGCTGGAACGGAATGCGGCTTTGCGCGGAATGAAACCGATGCAGCATCTCTTTCAATGAGCTTTCTCATAACCACTTAAAATCAATTTGTCTCTTTCTTTTTCAATGTCGGCAGCGTGTTGGAGGATTCAATCGTCCACTCCCAATCATAACCTGTCAAGACGGAGTTCATGTTTAATACGGCATCCGTCCAATCTCCATCCACCTTCTGGGCTTCGCCGTTGCCTGTCTGGTCTTCGCCGATGCCGCTGCTCTGATTGTTATCCCAGTAGCAGGCGGTGAGGGTGCTGGAACCACCATATGGGTCTGCGTAATTCCGTCCCGCTACGCCGCCTGTGCTTCCTGAGGCTCCGGCGACGCTGCCCGTGGCGTGATAGCAGGCGGTGACGGTACTTGAGTTATCGCCGACCACACCGCCGACATAGTCTCCGTCACCTTCGACATTGCCCGTAGCATAGCAGGCAGTAAGGATAGCTCCGTTGCTGTTCAGCCCCACCACGCCGCCGGCATAGGAACAATTCGTAGTATTGTTCTTTGTCGCGGTGATGCTACCTGTGGAGTAGCAGGCAGTGATAGTAGTGGTGCCTAATATCGCACTGCTTTGTCCCGCTATACCACCGACATAGGCCTTGCCTTCCACCGTGGCGGAAGAGTGGCAGTCGGTGATGGTGCCTCCATAATGCCATCCCGCTATGCCGCCTACACAGCTATTATCTGACAAACCCGTCACGCTGCCCGATACCGAGCAATTCTCGATGGTGCCCCTATTCTCTCCCGCTATGGCACCTACATTGGAATTAGCTGTTACATTCACTTTGTCCAGTTTTAGGTTCTTCACCGTACCTACATCCTCGATGGAGGCGAACAATCCTACGTTGTTCGTTGACGGCTGATTGATGGTCAGCCCCGTGATGGTCTTTCCGTTGCCGTCGAAGGTGCCCGCAAAACCCGGTATCGGTGTCCACTCCGTGCCCGTGAGGTCGATGTCAGCGGCAAGGGTGCAGTTCAAGTTCTGTGTCGGATCGTTTTTCATTTCCGTTGCCCAAGCCTGCAAGGTAGCAGGAGAAGACACGATGTATCTGGTGCCGCCATCGGCAATCTCCAGGCCGATGATTTCTGTTTCCGTGTCGTCCCATTTCCCATCAATGCTTGCCGTGAAAGTCACGTCAGTCAGGCCGATGTTTTGCACATCGCCCACGAGGGTGGTGTGCATGTTCGGGGCAAGCGGCACGCTGGTGACTTGCTGGCTGTTTGTGCCGTTGGCGAGGGTCAAATCCTGATTGGTGCCGTCCACCAAGGCGTAGAATGAGAACACCTCCGCGCCTTCCGGCGTGCCGGTGACGGGGTTAAAAGGTGCTTGTACCGGGGAGAACACTTCGTTTTCCGTTTCACCACCGAAAGCGGTGTTACCGTCGTAGCCATTGACGTTGTAGGTGGTGTAAGTGGTGGGCACGGTGACGGCGATTTTTTTGATTTCACTCACATTCGTGGTGGTTTTCAGCGTCACTTTCGACACTACGTGCTGCAACGTGGCATCGACCGTGGGGTCATTGAAGCTGATGGTCTGTTCCACGCGGTCGGCAAAGGCTATGCACCCTTTTTGGTACGACACTTCGTGCAAATCACTGGGGGTATACATAGACGAATTGTCCGCCCAGAAAAGGAATACGTAGGTTTTTTGCGGTTTCAGATAGATGTTGCCGGTATATTTGCCGCCATCGCCTTTTTCCAAGGGGATGAGCTGGGCATACCCTTCGAGGTTTTGGCCGTTCTCGTCGCACACCTGCGCATCGCAGTATCTCAGGTCGTCGTCATCGACCGCGCTGACAATGCGCGTCTGCACACCATCGCCCACGGCAGCAGAGAGGGTGACGGGCACGAGGCCGTCAGGCCCCGTGTCCGTCATCACTTCGTCCTGGCTGCAGGATGCCAGTAGCACGGCGGCTGCCAGCACCGCGAAAATCTTTCGTTTGATGTTCATCATTCTTGTTGTCTTTATATGGCAACAAGTGTGGCGATGAAAGAGATTGTGTAGAAAAGGGAGTGCCTTTGCCGGTCACACAGGGGTTGCTGTCACTCCTGCTCACCGACCAATGAAATCAAGTCAAAGTACATCAGCCGCGTCCGCAGTTTCGTGTCCTTGTCAAAACCGGTATTCTCCGCTTCCTGGCTCTCGCTGGAAAACAAGAAGGCAAAGCCGTTCTTTTGGTAATACCCCAACGGTATCTCCTCGTTGTAGGCATCCACGATAAGGAAGCGGCATCCTGTCTTGTTGCCGGCATCCAAGAACCACGAATTGATGAACTCCATCAGCTCGCTGCCTATGCCGCGATGGGCGAAGTCCACGTTGATGCCCAACCGTCCAATCAGCACACCCGGATAGCGGCGCATCTGTTTGGAACGTGGGATGTTCTTCCGCACTTTCTTTTCCCTGCTGTTCGGCAGCATATCCACGCGGATGCTGTCGTTGGAAAGCGTGAAAGCACAGACAATGACAGAAGAGTCCTCATCCAACCTGAAGCAATAGCTCTTGCCCAGCATCTGCTTGCTGTAAAGCGGAGCATCATGCTGGAAGAACTCGTCCAAGTCGGCGTTGCCACACGAGAAAGGGCGGCATTCCGCGATGACTTTCTCGTCCAACGGTGAGAAGCTGCATTTGTCTAACAGGAATCCCATGCTTACAACATATTGGCTTTTCTCAATATGGCACGGGCTATCTTCACCTGCTTGCTGAAATCTGTCTTCTCCTTGCTCTGGTAAGCCTTGTCCGCCTCTTTCACGAAGCGTTCGGCTTCCTTGCCTTTCAGCGTGGGGATTGCTTTAATTTCTAATGCCATAATTTACTGTATTATAGTTTATGATGCAAAGATAGCTACTTTTTGTAAAAAACAATCCCCTTTCCACACAAAATCTTTCAAAGAACGCTTGCTTTTATTCATTTTCCGTTCCCCGGTGCCGGCAGCACGGCGGCTGCCAGCGCCAGGAGTGTTCGGAATCTCTATTTCGCATATTATTTAAAGGGTATATCACCTGTTTCAGGCGTATCCCAGCCGGTAGTTGTGGTGGCCTTGATAATGCCATTGACCAGTCCGGCGTTGTAGATGTCGCCCTTCAGCGTGATGTGGGTGTTGGCTGAAACGGGCACACCTGTAATGGTAATCTCATCGTTCTCTTTCGGGCCTTTGTACCACAATTTGAGGTTTTGGTTACCGTCGCCCAACACGTAGAAATGGGCTACTTCCGTATCGGCAGTATAGGTTCCGTCAGTGACATCAAGCATATAGCCGCCAGAAACTTCCGAATCTTCCACTACAGCACCCGCATCCACGTTGTACGTGCCGTACACGGTCGGCACGGTGACGGTCAAGGGATGCTTGCCGTCAACTGTGAAATTCGAAGTGGTCGTCACAGTCACACGGGAAACGACATGGCTTAATGTCACGTTTATGCCTTCCGCGCTCCACGCTTTATCCAAGTCATTTCCTGCCCATGCGATGGTCTGCCCGTTGGTGTATGCCACGGCAGTCAAGTCGGTCGGAACGTTTTGGTCGGTGACAGTTTCCGTGTCCGCCCAGAAGAGGAAGTCGTAGGTATTGTCCCCTTTCAGGAATACCGTGGTGGTGAAAGAGCCACCATCCGGATCCATCGCTATGGGTTTGGAATTGCCGTCTTCCAATTCCGTGCCATTGCCATTGAGTATCTGCACGTAGCAGCGCGTTACGGCTTCATCGCCTGCGGCGCGTGTCTGCATCCCGTCTGTGGGCAGGGAGGCGGTGATGGTCATCGGCTTCAGACCCTCGTTGGTGTTCACAGTGCTTTGCAGCGCGTCGTCCTGGCTGCAGGATGCCAGCAACGCTGCGGCTGCCAGCATCAAGAAATTCTGTCTTTTCATTGTTTTTGTTTTTATTTGTCAATAAATTGGTTTTTGTTATCTCCAAAAATTTTATGCCTGTTTTGATTGAGTCGCTTGTGGGTGAATGACATTGACTTTGTCTTCCCTTTATTTATAGTATGCTTATTCAGTCTGGTTCTTCAACTTATCTGAAACGACTGAAAAATTTGCATAGCTACCATCATACATAGGGTTATAATAAACAGCATATGTTTTATTATTGTTTATTAAAATATCTAAACATTTGATAGTTGAGACAGGATTGTTCTTTATTGTAAAGGTATAATCATTATCCAAGACTTCTTCGAAAATAATGTAAATCCCTGTAAGGTCAAGTTTTACATTTTTATGCAAAATAGCACTTAAAACCGCTTCCAAATCTGTTATTTTTTCTTCCGGTAAATAAAATCGGTAGACACCATCCACCAAAGTTCCTTCGGATGTAGTACCATCTTTCTGTTTGAAAAAGTAGTTGATTTGCTTCTGTGCATATTCACTTGTCGCTCCCCACTTGGGATTGTCCTCCGACAAGTCGCCTTGCAGATAGACGTGGATATTGGCGACAAGAGGCACACTTTCAATGGTCTGCTTCAGCAAATGAAATTCCACATCCACATCTTGCTCTTCGTCTCTGGGAATGAAATAGAAAGATGCCACTTCCGGATTTTCGCCCGTGAAATCGGTAGCCGCCTCAAAGACCTTTTCCGCGGTCTGTGAAGAGAACGTAGAACTGGCAGGGGCAGCCACGTTGTATGAACTGGCGCACGATGCGGTCACTCGGACATCTTCATCAGCTTTGACTGATGTTTCCGTAGTCGTTTGCAGGGTGAGCTTGGTCACGGCGTGTTTCAGGCTGACGGTTGTTTTCGCCACATTCTCCGGCGTGCCTTTGGTTCTGTATGAAAATGCGACCGTACCTGCTGTGTAAGGTACAGCTTTAAGGTCGGCTACTTCAACATTGGCATTGTCCGCCCAAAACAGGTAGGTATATTCCGTGTTGGAAAAAAGTTTGGTCGTAAAAGTGTAATCACCGTTATCGTTGCTTGGTGTTCCGGCGATGGGGCCTGTCACCTGCGCTACGCCTGCCGCATCATACACCTGCATAAAGCAGCGCGTCGGTTGGTCGTCCGTCGTGGCAGTCGGTGTGCGCGTCCCTGCTTCTCCCTCCATCACGATGTCGGGCGACACGGTGAACGTGTAAGTCTGCGTCTGCCCCGTGACAGGCGTGTCTCCGCCATCCTCAAGCAGCTCGTCCTGGCTGCAAGAAGCGGCGAACAGAGCCACCGCAAACGTCGTAAAAATGTATTTCAAATGTTTCATACTATATATTATATGATCTAAGTAAATGCTCATCTTTAGTTTATGCCCTATAGGACCGGATGCCAGCGTTGTAGGGGCGGGGCTTGCCCCCGCCCTGATTCAGGGCGACCGCAAGGGCTGCCCCTACACGTTCCGCGTTCGAATCTATTATAGTTCATTTTATTTTGTACAGTTTCTTATCTATATCATAAAGCCCGTGAAACATGGAGGGACAAAAAATCCCGCCTGTCGGTGGGCACTGCGTGTGCGCCACGGAAAGGCGGGACTTGCGTAAATCGCTATAACTTGGTTTGGTATATCCTAATCGGCTATGTCGTTGAGGTCGAAGTAGAGGAGGCGGGTTCTTGCGTCCTTGTCTTCATCGTCCAATTTCACAAAGTTGTTTTTTTCATAGAAAGCAATCACGTCAGCGTAAGCGTCAACCGTAATGAAACGGCATCCCGTTTTATTGTCACTGATGAAGAAACTTTTGATGAAGTCTATCAGATATGACCCGATGTGGGAGTCTTGCGCTGAAAGGTCAACAGCCAGGCGGCAGAGTTTCCCAGCCGGATAACTTTTCAACCGTTTCTCATTGACAAACCGATGTTTACGGAAGCGATTGAACTCTGTCTTGTTATGGAAATCTGTTAACGATATCCTGTCATTGGCCAAGCTGAAATAAGCGATTACCTTGCCTGTTTCCCGTTCCTCAACGACATAAGTAACAGCCAATAGTGCTTTCCGATACAGCGGAGCATCGTTTAAGATGAAGTTGTTCAAATCCTCATCCCCACAATTGAATGAAGTTACGAACTCATCCGGCTGTAACTTTCGTATTCTTAACGATTCTTCCAGCTGTTTCATCTTCTTCTGCATTTTTGAACCATTTCAACACGACATTGTAATGATTCTGCCTTCTTTCTCTTTCCTCCGGCGTCTCCTTGCGGACTTGCTTCATCCGCTCCTCAAAACGCCGTGCGTCTTCGCCGAACAGTATCGGCGTTTCCTTGATAGGTCTTGCCATAGTTTTTCCTTTCTATCTTTGTTTCGTACTGCAAAGATAGTGCAAACCGAGCGAAATACAAAATAAAAGTGAGTGCATCAAGCTTTTATTTTTATTTCAGAGGTGCAGCCTATCTTATTAAAAGATAGCGATTTATTTTTGTCCCACCATGTCAAAGAGCGAATATCCAAATGGTAATTTATCGGCGTTTTTTGGCGCGGATTACGCGGATTTCACGGATAATCTTTTCACTGTAAAACGCTGGATTCCATTGATTATACAAATAATAAAGCCGTGAAATCCGCGTAATCCGCGCCTAAACTAACTTCCTATTTATCATCAAAACTCAATC
>CASEYC010000053.1 GCA_949292025.1 uncultured Bacteroides sp.
AACCCTTTGTCGGAAAGCAGGAGGACGGTTTGGGTGAACACTTTGTTGATTTCCTCCTTCACACGGTTGCGGAAGCGGTTGATGGTAATGAAGTCCGGTTTCTCGTGCCCGGCCAGCCATATGTAATGGATGTCGCGGTGGCCCCTTTTTAAGATCAATTTTTCTCTTTCTCTATTCTCATTTTTTGGAAATGAGAACTATCGAAACTGATTTAATATGCCAAGTCTTGTCTTGGTTTATCTCCAAAACCCCTACCTTTGCACCTACAAACCCTATATTGTATGAAAGTAATCAACCTTTCCCAGCAGGACACCATCCTCAACCAATACGTAGCCGAACTGCGCGACATCCACATCCAGACGGACCGCATGCGCTTCCGCCGCAACATTGAGCGCATCGGCGAACTGATGGCCTACGAGATGAGCCGCACGTTCGCCTACTCCGCAAAAGTCATACAGACGCCTTTGGGCGTGGCCGAGGCACGCACGCCGGACGACGACTTGGTCATCGCCACCGTCTTCCGCGCGGGATTGCCGCTGCACCAAGGCTTCCTCAACGTCTTCGACCGCGCGGGCAACGCCTTTGTCTCCGCCTACCGCTCCTACAAGGACAAGGCGCATCACGAGGTGGACGTCCACATCGAATACATCGCCACGCCGGACCTCTCGCAGAAGACAGTCTTGCTGGTAGACCCCATGCTGGCCACGGGCGAGAGCCTGGAACTGGCCTGGCGCGCCTTCCTCACCAAAGGTTCACCGAAGCGGCTGCTTATCGCCTGCGTGATCGCCTCTCGCCGAGGCGTTGACCACTTGTGCCGGCTCTTCCCTTCGGACGACGTCACCTTGTGGTGTGCCGCCATTGACCCCGACCTGAACGAACACCTCTACATCGTCCCCGGCCTGGGCGATGCAGGCGACCTGGCTTACGGGGAGAAACTCTGAAGCATCCAAAGTCTACCCAAAGTCGTTCCTCCACCCTACCCCTCCCTACCTTCTCCCTGTGTATAGACAAGGAGATGGTAGGGAGAAGATTCCTATTTGGTAGGAAAAAGGAACGATGGAGGGATGGTCTTGTGACAAAAACCAGACGTTTTTTGATCGGATTTGCGCGGAAAAGGGTATCTTTGCCGACATTACATAACCCATTAGTTACGATATGCCCACAACCTACGCCCCCTTTGCCCGCCCGCTCTACGTCATGCTGAAGCCCGCAGGCGCCCTTTGCAACCTGGCTTGCGACTACTGTTATTACCTGGAAAAGAGCAAGCTGTATCAAGACAACCCCAAGCACGTGATGAGCGACGCGCTGCTGGAGAAGTTCATCCAGGAATATATCGGCGCGCAGACCATGCCGCAGGCGCTCTTCACCTGGCACGGCGGGGAAACGCTGATGCGCCCCCTGGCTTTCTATCAGAAGGCCATGGAGCTGCAACGGAAGTATGCGGGAGGCCGCACCATAGAAAACTGCATCCAGACCAACGGCACGATGCTGACGGATGAGTGGTGCCGCTTCTTCAAGGAGAACAACTGGCTGGTGGGCATCAGCATCGACGGGCCGCAGGAGTTCCATGACGAGTATCGCAAGAACAAGCAGGGACGGCCCTCGTTCGTGAAGGTGATGCACGGCATCGAACTGCTGAACAAGCACGGCGTGGAGTGGAACGCCATGGCGGTGGTGAACGACTTCAATGCCGACTATCCGCTGGAGTTCTACCGCTTCTTCAAGCAGATAGGTTGCCGCTACATCCAGTTCGCCCCCATCGTGGAGCGCATCCTGCCCCATACGGACGGACGACACCTGGCTGCCGTGGACGAGGACAACGGGATGCGGCTGGCGGATTTCTCCGTGACGCCCGAACAATGGGGCTCGTTCCTCTGCACGCTGTTCGACGAGTGGGTCAAGCAGGACGTGGGCGAGGTGTTCATCCAGCTCTTCGACTCGACCCTGGCCAACTGGGTGGGCGAGCAGCCCGGCGTGTGCATGTTGGCCAAAACCTGCGGACACGCCGGGGTGATGGAGTTCAACGGCGATGTCTATTCGTGCGACCACTTCGTCTTCCCGCAATACAAGCTGGGCAACATCCACACGCAGACGTTGGTGGAGATGATGTACAGTGAGCGCCAGTTGAAGTTCGGCCAAGACAAGCAGGACAGCCTGCCCCGCCAGTGCCGCGAGTGTCCCTGGCTCTTCGCCTGCAACGGCGAGTGCCCCAAGAACCGCTTTGCCCGCACGCCGGAGGGCGAACCCGGGCTGAACTATCTCTGCGCCGGGTATCGCCGCTACTTCGAGCACGTGGCGCCCTACATGGACTATATGAAGCGGGAGTATCTGGCGGAGAGGGCGCCGGCGAATGTGATGGAGGCGGTCCGGCGCGGGGATTTACCTGTCTTTCTTGCTCATGATGATTAATGGTTAATGGTGAATGACTAATGGTTATTTAGGCGCGGATTACGCGGATTTCACGGATATTTTTATTCTAAATCATTGGATTCCATAGGTTTACAAATAATTAATCCGTGGAATCCGCGTAATCCGCGCCAAATTTTAGCCGAAGGACCCGTCATCCCCGCTGCCCGGCTCGATGCCCGTCGGCACCAGGCTGCGGGTGGATACGGAGCCTTTGGTCTGCGCCCCCTCGCGCTGGGGTAGTAGACGCCGAATTTCTCGTTGCAGGTTTTCTTGCAGAAGCTCATAGTCAATGGTTTTTAGTGGTTAATGGTTAATGGTTAATGCTCGCAGTGTCTTGGCCTTGACGAAGCAAAGGTAGGCATTATGTTTGGCATGGCCAAATTTCGGAGGGCGTCGGGAGAAGTTTTTTGTATGGATTTCAGAAAAAATGATTCAGGACTGGGGGTCAACGGGTTACAAGGCGGATTGCAGGATTGGGCGTATCAGTGTATCAGTTGTATCAGACATCAGTTAGAAAATTTGGGGTGAAGCCCACCCCCCAGAACTGATGAGAAAAAATATATATATAATATATATTAT
>CASEYC010000054.1 GCA_949292025.1 uncultured Bacteroides sp.
CGTGAGCCATCTGTAGCGGGTCACCACTTCGCCTTGTATCATGGAGAGCATGGCATAGCCTCCTCCGAAGCCGAACAATCCTATCTTGAAGAATGTATAGAACAGATGTAGATAGAGCATGTTTTCAGATTTTTGTTTGTTTTATGAATGAATGTTTTCTTTCTCTTGCCTGGCTTTCCACTTTCCATAGAAGAATCCGCCTACGCCTGCAGCAATGATGATCCAGATGGGCGAGAAGCCCAGGAGCCAGATGAGCAGGGCCGACACGACGGGTATCCACAGGTTGTAGCGGTTGATGCGTGCCGACTTGCCCATGCTGAACGTGGGCGCGGCGATGAGCGCTACGACGGCCGGACGGATGCCCTTGAAGATGCGTTCCACCACGGTGTTCTCCTTGAAGTTGTGGAAAAAGAGGGCGATGGCCAGGATGATGAGGAACGAGGGCAGGATGGTGCCCAGTGCCGTGACGATGCTTCCGCGGATGCCGCGCAGGCGATAGCCGATGAAGATGGAGATGTTGACTGCCAGGATGCCGGGCGACGACTGCGAGATGGCCAGCAGGTCGATGAAGTCGTCCTTGGCTATCCAGTTGCGTTTCGTCACAATTTCATTCTCGATGAGAGGCACCATGGCATAGCCTCCCCCGATGGTAAAGGCTCCTATCTTGAAGAAGATGGAGAATGCTTCGAGGTAAATGTTCATTGTTGTCTTTCTATGTCCTTTTCGTTGGAAGGCTCGTCCCCGCCCTTGGCATATTGGCTGGGGCTCACCTTATAATATTTCTTGAAGACCTCGCGGAAATACTTCACGTCGTTGAAACCGGTCATTTCGGATATTTCCGTGATGTTGTATTGCTTTTCCCGGAGCAGTTTGGCGGCACGCTTCAGGCGGATGATGCGGATGTAGTCGGCCGGCGCCTGGTCGGTCAGTGCTTTCAGCTTGTTGTAGAAGCTGGTGCGGCTCATGTTCATCAGGGCACAGAGGCTGTCCACGTTGAATTCACTTTTCTCGATGTTGTCTTCCACGTAGCGGGTCACGGTGGTAATAAACTTCCAGTCGAGATCGTCCGTACAATTGTTGCAGGGCGTTTCGGGCTTTTCGTCGTTTATGGCGAGGCTTGCATACTTGCTCCGCAACAGGCGTCGGTTTTGTAATAGGTTGGCGATGGTGGCGCGCAGGATACCTACGTTGAAGGGTTTCACAAGATAGTCGTCGGCCCCTGTCTGCAAACCCTCGATGATGCTCCGTTCGGTGTTGAGGGCTGTGAGCAGGATAATGGGGATGTGCGACGTGTTGATGTCTTTCTTCAGGGTGCGGCACAATTCGTCCCCACGCATTTCGGGCATCATGATGTCCGAGATGATGAGGTCGGGCGTATAGTCCTTCACCACTTCGAGGGCTTGCCTGCCGTTGTTGCAGGTCTGCACGGTATATTCGTCGGACAAGGTCTGGCGGAGGTATTCTCTCAGTTCGTCGTTATCTTCCACGACCAGTATTTTTTCGTGGTTCGAGGTCGCTTGCGGTTGTTCCGCCGTATTTTCGCGGTTGGGGGATACCGTGGCTGTCGGGCTTTCCTCCACTCGCTCTTCTGGCTGGACAGGCGGAAGTTCCGTTTCGCGATTGGGCAGGGTGTCCACAAAGGTAGCCTTGCGATAGGCTTTCCTGTTTTTGGGGAAACTGACGCGAACCGTGGAGCCTTGTCCTTCGGTACTGTTGAAGCTCAGTTTTCCCTTGTGTAATCTGACGAGTTTCCATACCAGGAGCAGACCGATGCCGCTTCCTGTAATTTTAGCGTTAACGGCATTGCTTCCACGGAAGTGCATGCGGAAGAGCTTCCGTTGTTCGGCGGCAGGCACTCCGATGCCCGTGTCCTTCACTTCGATTGTCCATTGTTCGGCCGTTTCTGTAGCTTCGAGCATGACGCTACCTTCTTCGGCGGTATATTTCAAGGCGTTGGACAGGAGGTTCTTCAGGATGGAGTCCATCTTGTCCTTGTCTATCCACACATTGAGGTAGTCGAAGTTCTTTTCGTAAGTCAGGGCGATACGTTTCACCTTGGCATATTCGCGGAAGATGTTGAGGCTCTCTTCCAGATAAGCTCCCAGCTCATATTTAGCCACGCGGAGCTTGCCTCCATACGTGTCGGCACGCTCAAAGTTGATGAGGTTGGTGGTTAGGCGCAGGAGTACGTGTACGTTGCGCAGGGCGGTGTGGATGTTGTTCCGTCCGCTTTCGCTCAGTTGTTCGTGGTTGGCCAGGTCTTCCAGTGGCGCCTTGATGAGGGTGAGCGGGGTACGGATGTCGTGGGCGGTGTTGATGAAAAAGCGTATCTTTTCGTTCGATTCCCGCTTCTGCTTGCGTAGGAGGTAAATGCGCAAGGCCGTAATCATGGCTCCCAGGGTGAAGAGAATATAAGCTAGCCATGCCCACCAGCTGAACCAAAGTGGCTTGTCGATGATGATTAGCAGGCTCCGCTCCTCGAGCACCGTGTCGTGGTTCTCATTGGAGATGGCTCGCACGCGTAAGGTATATTCGCCGGGGCTCAGGTTGGTGAAGCTGATGATGTTGTCGCGGCTGGGCTGGCTCCATTTGTCGTAGAAGCCTTCCAGCTTCCAGGAGTAGAGCACCAGCGA
>CASEYC010000055.1 GCA_949292025.1 uncultured Bacteroides sp.
CCTGACAGTGTGACGGAAATCGGTGAGTTTGCTTTTTATGGTTGCACCTCTCTGTCGTCCACTACGATACCGGACAGTGTAACGAAAATCGGCAAATCTTCTTTTAATGGTTGTTCCTCCCTGTCGTCCATTACGATTCCTAATAGTGTGACGGAAATAGGTTGGACTGCTTTTTCCGGTTGCACCTCTCTAAAAACAATAATAGCCCCCCGTAAAACTTTTGAAAAATATAGATATCATTTTCCTAAAGATGCCCAACTACAAGAATTATAACCCTCAATAGTATATGGCTTTATGAAAACCAAAATCCCCGGCCTCACCTTCTCCTGGAAGCGTGCCATCGGCCTTACCCAACTGAAACAAAAGATTGCCCGACAGACCGGCATCCCGATGTCTAAACAAGGAGTCGAGCGGAAAATCGGGAGCACGATACTGAAGATACTTTTTGGGAAATAGCGTTATGAAGTATGGATTGTATATAGTGGCAGGATTGCTGGCGGTAGGTGCTTGTCAGCCCAAGCCTGCCCATAATATGGATAGCGGGATAAATGCGGATAGCGCATTGCAGGAGCATATCTTGCTGGAAGACAACTTGCGAGGCACTGCATTTGAAGACCTGAACATCGACAACAAGCGTCTGTTCATCCAATATAACCAGCCGGTGGAAGGATATACGGTGACAGGCGTATGCTTTCCGCTGGCAGGGTATGACCGGGACAGAGAGCATGAGTTTGTCGGTAAAGCCATCCTGCATTTTGAGAGTGAGGATAATCATTTTGACATCTACAACGAATATTTCTCTGACAGCACGCTTTATTACGTGAATGAGCAATCGTTTGTGGACGGGCAAGTGCTGCACTTGGACTATCTGCCCAAGAAGGCGGATGAATATCTGGGCTACGACACGCCTTTCTTTTTCCAAGACGTGGACTTTGACGGGGAGAAGGAATTGCTAGTCAACAACTGGCGTTGCGGCATCCGCCACTCCAATCATTATGAGGTGTATAAGATAGAGGACAGGAAAGCCCGGCTGCTGACTGCACCGCCGTTTGACGAGATGGATGACAGCATGACCCGCTTTGATTCGATTCAGCAGACCATCCGTTTGGTGGAAGGAAGTGCTGTGGAAGCCTACGAGCGGACTTATCAGAAGAAGTGCCGTCAGACGATGCAAGGAAGCCAAGTAGTGTCCGAACCTTATTGGGAACTGGCCGGGGCAAGGTATTTCTATAACGATGACTACAAGGAATATGTGCGGCAGGGAGATTCGTTGCGACTGGTCAGAGAGACGAAAGGCGGGTATGATGATTTTTGGAAAGAGTGATCGAGCGGAAAATCGGGAGCACGATGCTGAAGAAATTTTTGGGAAAGTAGATGAAAGCAGAAGGTAAGGTCAAAATTTTCCATATAAGAAGCTTGGGCATGTAAAGGATAATGCTTATTTTTGTGAAGTGTAACAACTTAGATGTAGCAATCGCCATGTCACGTGAGGAAACATATCAACTGAAATTTACCATTGCTTTGGTAGCAGATTTTGCAAAAAACTATCAAATCAACCAAAGGCAGGCATATAATTACTTGCGTCGTTTCAAAGGATTCGACTTCTTGCAAAAACACTATGACATCATGCATACCCAGTCGTTTGAAGATGCAATAGAAACACTGACATTGGTATGTCGTAGAAATGGAGGACAATTGGAATGAAACTCTATCATGGTTCAAATGTAACATTACCAAAGTCCCGGCTATGTGTATGATTATCTGCGGAATGAACTTGTTACAGGCAAGATGAGGTAATTAGTATGCCCGCGAGGAAACATAGCAACTGAAAATTACCATAGCGTATCATATTCCACAGAATATTCGGTGAATGCCTTGTGTATTCACCGATATTTTTCGGCGAAAAGATTGCTTATTCACCGAATAACAGCTAATTTTGCACCAAACGAAGTGTGTTATGCGATATATCCACAGCTACGATAATTGGTGGCAATTCCGCTATGACAGTCAGCGAATAATGAATGAATTGGGGCGAGTGCGTGCCAAGCAGGGCATGTTCGTCGGGCGGATGCTGTCGCTCGGATTTGACTCACAGGATGAAGCTGTATTGACCAATATGTCAATAGAACTCGTGCGTTCATCAGCCATTGAAGGCGAGCATCTTAATCTCGATGAAGTAAGGTCATCCATAGCACGCAGGCTTGGAATAGCAACGGCAGGAATTGTGCCGACTTCACGTTATATAGAAGGTGTGGTGGAGATGCTGCTGGATGCTACGAGGAATTATGACAAACCGCTTTCATCGCAGCGCCTGTTCGGATGGCACAATGTATTGTTTCCAACGGGCATAAGCGGGTTATATCCCATTGAGGTAGGGAAGTATCGCAGTGGTGAGATGCAAGTCGTATCGGGTGCCATGGGCATGGAGAGGGTACACTATCAAACTCCTTCCGCGGATAGAGTACCTGTGGAAATGGAGAGATTTATCTCTTGGATAAACAGCGATGAAGCTATAGATGCGGTACTAAAAGCAGCCATAGCACACTTGTGGTTTGTGTCCATACACCCCTTTGATGACGGCAACGGGCGCATGGCGCGAGCATTGACCGAACTGTTGCTTGCCCGTTCCGAAAATTGCGGTAAACGTTTTTACTCCCTATCAGCCGAAATGAAAGTCATGCAAAAAGCGTATTACGATGTTCTGGAGCGCACACAGCATGGCGATGGTGACATTACGGAATGGATTCTGTGGTTTTTACACTGTTTTGAACAAGCATTGGGCACGGCAGAAGATGCATTAGCGTCAGTCCTACGGAAAGCCGATTTTTGGGAACGTAACCGGGAAATTTCATTTAATGAGAGACAACGAAAGTTGCTCAACATGCAATTTGACGGCTTTTTCGGAAAACTCACGACAGGGAAATGGGCAAAGATTGCCAAATGCTCCACAGACACTGCACTCAATGATATTCGTGACTTGGTTGAAAAAGGCGTGTTAAGAAAGGCTGAGGAAGGTGGGCGAAGTACAAACTATATGCTGGTTACAAAATATTAGTTTGTGCGCAAAAAGATCAATCACTGCCTGCCCACCCTGCGCCGCATATACCAGAAGCATATCAGCAAAGAAACCAGCGTGGCAAGCGGCGGCGCGAATCCCATCCAAAACAACGATGTCGGGTCTATCTGGCTGAACAGCCACGACAAAGGTATGCGGAAGAAAAAGGTCGCTATCAGGCTATGTATCATCGGGAAGAGCGAATTGCCCTGCCCGCTGAAATAGGAATTGATGCAGAACACGAAGCTGACCATGATGCAGTCGATGCTATAGCCGTGCAGATAGGTGGAGCCCATCTTCATGACCGCCTCGTCCGTGGTGAAGATGCCGGTCAGCGTATCCGGCAGGAACTGCACCGCTTCATTTTTTTCAAGAGGAGAAGAGGGCATCCCATTTCTTTTTCCTATTTTTGTAGCCCATTAAGCAATTGAAGATACTTCTATGATTAAGAAAAACCTGCTATCGGGAAGAGACAGAGAACTGGCGGAACTGGCAGAACAATATGAGAACGCCCAAGCCGACCGCCGCAACATCTATATGGACGCGGATGACTTGGCCGACCTGGCCGACTGGTATGCCGTCCGGATGAAACCGGACACAGCCATGGAGGTCGTGGAATACGGCTTGAGACTGCATCCGTACAACAACTCGTTGCTGATAGAGAAAGCCTACCTCTTCTTGGATGACTATGACACACTGAGTGCCCAGGACATTGCCGATGGCCTGGACGGCTCCCTGCCGGAAGTCAAAGTCCTGCAAGCACAGATATACCTGCTCGAAGGCAAGAAGCAGAAAGCCAAACAACTGCTGGCCACCATTGAGGACAAGGAGGACATAGACACGATGATAAACGTGGCCTATATGTACATCAACACCTATTGCCCGGACGAAGCACTAAAGTGGTTGACTCCGGGCATCGGGAAATATGAAGACGACGAACCTTTCATGACCGTGCTGGGTGATTCCTACTACGGCCTGGGCATGTTGGACAAGGCCATGGAAATCTATAACAAGCTGATTGACCAGAATCCCTACTCTTCGCCCTATTGGTACGGCCTGGCACGCTGTTATTTCGAAAAACAGATGTACGACAAGGCTATCGAAGCCTGCGACTATGCCACCGTTTCGGATGATGAGTTTCCGGATGCCTACCTGATGAAGGGACACGCCTTCTTCTACCTCCAGAATGACGAGAAAGCCTTGGAAAACTTCAAGGAAGCAGCCAAACTGGGGGCGGTATCGTCCAGCTTCATCGACACCTTCATCGGACTGAGCAAAATTGCCCAAGAAGAATGGGAAGAAGCCTGGAGACACCTGCAAAAAGCCATTGTAGATTATGAATACAACGACACCGTGGTCACGCTATCCATGCTCTACTCCAATGCCGCCTTATGCCTGTACAGGATGAACCAGAAGGACAAAGCCCGGCAGTATTGGAAAATGGCCCACGAGGAAAATCCCGAAGACGTGGAAGCCTTTCTGATGGAAGGAAAGATTTACTTGGAGGAGAAGGAGTACGACAAGTGCGAGCACTGCTGGGAAAAAGCATTGCATTACGCCCCTACCGCCAGCACATGGCACGAAATCGGCATTTCCTACCTGGAGAATGACAGGTTTGAACAGGCGCGCATAGCCCTGGAGAACGTCAAACGGATGGAGCCGGACTACTACGGCATCAACGAAAAGCTGGCTACCCTGTATCTGCTGCTGCGGGACAAGGAGAACTTCCAGAAGTACAACCAGCAATGCAAGCACCCCATCACCATGGAAGACCTCCAACGCGCCCAAGAGCTCTTGAAGAAAGAAAACAAAGAAAACCTGTTGCAGGCCATGAAGAATATCCTCAAGACACTGCAATAACCTCCCCACCCCATAAACAATTGAGCAGATGAAAGCCGGGCAACACACCCGGTTCTCATCCGCTCAATTCATTTATCCGTATGCCGTCAACGGGCCAAGTCTTCAATCACTTTCATCACGCTGCGGCCAATCTCTTCGGCTTCTTCCTGCGTGTGCGCCTCGCTGTACACACGGATGATAGGTTCCGTGTTGCTCTTGCGCAAGTGTACCCACTTGTCGGGGAAGTCAATCTTCACGCCGTCGATGTCGGTGATTTGCTCGTTCTTGTAGAGTTCCTTCACCTTGGCCAGGATGGCATCCACATCAGTGTCCGGCGTCAAGTCCACGCGGTTCTTGGCCATGAAGTAGGCGGGATAAGTGGCACGCAGTTCGCTCACCTTCTTGCCTTCGTGTGCCAGGTGGCTGAGGAAGAGGGCAATGCCTACCAAAGCGTCGCGTCCATAGTGGCTGGCGGGATAGATGACACCGCCGTTGCCTTCGCCACCGATGACGGCACCCACTTCCTTCATCTTGGTCGTCACGTTCACCTCGCCCACGGCAGAAGCGTAATAGGACTGCCCATAACGGGCCGTCACGTCGCGAAGGGCGCGGGTGGAACTCAGGTTGGAAACAGTAGAACCGGGCGTGTGCTTCAGCACATAGTCGGCCACGCTGACCAACGTGTATTCCTCGCCGTACATGCGTCCGTCCTCGCAGATGATAGCCAGACGGTCCACGTCGGGGTCTACCACAAAGGCCACATCGTTGCCGCCTTTCGCCATCAGTCCCATGATGTCGCCCAGGTTACGCTCCAACGGCTCGGGGTTGTGCTGGAAGTTGCCCGTAGGTTCGCAATAGAGTTGCTCCACGTGCTGCACGCCCAACTGCTTCAGCAACTCGGGCAGGATGATGCCGCCCACCGAATTGACACAGTCGATAGCTACGCGGAAGTTTGCCTTCCGGATAGCCTCCACGTCCACCAAGTCGAGGGCCAAGACGCTGTCGATGTGCTTTTGGTTATAGGACAAGTCCTTACGGTAAGTGCCCAACTGGCTCACCTCGGCATAGTCGAAAGCCTCGGCCTCGGCGATACGCAACACTTCGTTGCCTTCTTCCTTGTTGAGGAACTCGCCTTTCTCGTTCAGCAACTTCAAGGCATTCCACTGTTTGGGGTTGTGGGAAGCGGTCAGGATGATGCCGCCGCTGGCTCCTTCCATGGTCACGGCCAATTCAGTGGTAGGAGTAGAAGCCAGGTCAATATCCACCACGTCCCAGCCCATGCCCATCAGGGTGCCGACCACCACGTTTTTCACCATCTCGCCGGACAGGCGGGCATCGCGGCCCACGACTATCTTATTGCTCTTGACGGTACACGTCTTGCGAATCAGGGTGGCGTATGCCGACGTGAATTTCACGATGTCCAACGGGTTCAACCCTTCACCGGCCTTCCCGCCAATGGTGCCGCGGATGCCGGATATAGATTTGATAAGTGTCATATCTCTTAGAATTTAGATGTTACTTGCTTAATAAATCTGATAACGGATGTCATAATAATAAGGAATCACCGAGCTTATGGCTGTGCTGCTACCCATATCGGAGGGAACTATCAGCTTGACGTGCGCCCGGTTGTAAACGTAATCCCAAGGTACCAGCCAACCGGCAGGAACTGCCGTGCTGCCAAAATAGTACATATATTCCCCTTCCAAGAAAATGCCTGCAATGGAGGTTGAAGAAGCCGTGTAGCGGAATCCGTCCACCATGTAGGAAATGCCCAAATTGGAATAACTCAGGTAATTGTCCAGCATATTATATTCCGTGAAACGCACCAGAATCTCGTCATTGTTCCTCACGGTGTCTCCCTCAATGCCCTTGTCCACGATTTGCATATAGACGCCGCTGGCCAACTGCACGTATTCGTTGCGGCTGACATCCGTCATGGAGTCTTGCGCATGAAACTCGCTCTGCGAGATGATCACGATGTTGCTGTCCCGGATAAAGGCGCTGATGGCATCGTCTTCCCTTTCTTTCATTTCCGCATAGGTCATGGTGTCATCGCACGCTTGGAAGCCCACGCAAAGCACCATCAATATCCCCAATAATAAGGTAAGTTTCTTCATTAATCTGTTTTTATGAATTATGCGACAAAAGTATCTGATTTCGGGGAAAGGCAGAAAAATACGCGGCCAATGTTCGTATCTTTTAACCTTTCGCACAAAAAATCATACGCCCAACACGATATGGGCATCAATATTCAGCTTGCGACTTATCTCGCGGGCCACTTTGAGGGTCGGCTCGCATTTGCCAGAAATATAGTCGCTTAGCCTTGAAGGACTGACCCCAACCAGTTTGGCCAACGATTTTTGATTCAACCCCATCTCGTACATACGGAGCTTAAGCGTATCTATAAGAGTCGGTTCTCCCAAAGCAAAATGTGCTTCCGAATAATCAGCAACCAGATTGGAAAGCAATTCAAGCTCGATGCTGTTGGGATCATCCGCAGGAGTAGAATCTGTCACCAAGGGTAACAATTCCTCCACTCTTTTAACAGCCCAGTCATATTGGGCTTTAGTTTCTATTTTCGTCATGACTTCATATTTTGGAACAATCAACTATCTTGTCATATTCTGTATGCGTGCCTATGAAACGAACATACACAAATGAAATGGTGAACTTTATCACGACAACAAGCCTATAATTATTTCCCCTGATATTGAAAACATAATGCTGGTTACCCACATTGTCCACACTGTTGAAAGTCTTTTTCACATCCGCAAAGCATACCCATTTGCTTTTCTTGACAATGGTAGTCCACTCTTGCAAGGCGACTTTTGCATCCGGATGCGCCTCAGCGTACTCTTTCAACGTTTGTTCAGTAAATATCCTCATAAGGCACATTTTATCGTGTGACAAAGGTAAGCACAAGATTCTGAATTTCAAAATCGCGTTCGGACATTCGCAACATTTTAAGAGAATAAACTTATGCAACCGGTTTCAACAGGATTTCGTCTCGTTGAGCAACGGCTTATATTTCGCCAAAGCCGCCTCAAAGAGTTCCCGAGCCTCTTCCATTGTTCCGTAGAGCTCGCCGCCCGAAGCATTGAGGTGTCCGCCGCCGTTGAAGAACTCGGCTGCCAATTGGTTGCAGGGGAAGGTGCCTACGGAGCGAAGGGAGATTTTAATCATCGGCTTCTCCGTGTCCTCGCGCAGGAAGCAGGACAACACCACGTTCTTGATGGTCAACGGGATATTGACAAAGCCCTCGCTGTCGCCGCGGATATAGTTGAAGCGGCGTTGCTCCTTCTTGGTGAGCGAGATGAGCGCGGCATTGCAGTCGGAATACACCCGCATCTGGCTGAGGACGTACCCCATCAGGCGCAGGCGGCTCTCGGAATAGGTGTTGAACACCTTGCGGTAGATGGCGTCCTTGTCGATGCCCTTGCTGAGGAGTTCGCTGATGATGAAGTAGATTTCGCGGTTGTTCGAGTTGTAGGTGAAACCGCCCGTGTCGGTCATCATGCCTGTGTAGATGCACTCGGCGCCCTCCTTGGTGATTTCGTTGAAGTAGCCCATGCGGCAAATGAGGCGGAACACCAGCTCGGACGTGGACGAGATTTCGGGGTGCGAAATAGTGATTTGCGTGAAGTCGCCCGGATTCAGGTGATGGTCAATGAGAATCTTGCGGGCAGGAGAAGCCAGCACAGCATCGCCCATCGCATCAATGCGGTGGATGTCGTTGAAGTCCAGGCAACAGATGACATCCGCCTCGGCAATGAGTCGGTCGGCAAAATCCTTGTATTTGTCATACAGCAGGATGTCCTTGCTGCCCGGCATCCACTTCAGGAAGTCGGGGAAAGCATTGGGCACAATGACATTGGCGGTCTTGTCCTGCGAAGTGAGGAAGTGCCACAGGCCCAAGGATGAACCGACGGCATCGCCGTCAGGAGAAATGTGCGACACGATGACGATTTTCTCGGCACGCTCGAACCACTTGACAAAATGGTCGATGTCGGTTTGTTTGATTATTTTGCTCAGCATATCGTTCTACTGAAAAAGGTTGATTACTATCTGTCTATGATTAGGGGGACAAAAGTACAAAAAGTTTAGGAGATAAGAGAGGAAATGCCAGGTTTTCCTGTGCAAGATTCACCAAGCACGGGCGCAGGCACGGGTAAGCATGGACGCAGGTATCCCTAAGCACGGGCGCAGGTAGGGGTAAGCAAGGGCGCAGGCATGGGTAAGCAAGAGATTCGCAACATCCTGATTCACAGCGTGCTCAAAAAGCAGCAAAATAAGCGCCATCCCTGTCGAGGGCGTGGCAAGGAATCCCCCGCTGAAGGCACTCCTCCTCCATCCGCCGACGGTAAAAACCCGTGAAGGAAGCATCGAACACGACGAAATCCACGGCAAACAGCCGCTCCAAATCGTGCAGCGTCCCCTTATAGCCCCGGCACACATAGAGATAATCCACGGGGAGGGGCACGGAAGCCGTCTTTCCCCGCCAACGGTCATCGTGCAGGATGCAGACGCGGCGCCCGCCATAATTCAATATCCCGTCGCGCACGGACAGGGAGGCATCGGCATACCCATCCGCCACAAGACAAGGGTCAGCCAACCGCAAGCGGCGCCAATGCGGCGCCAACGAGCGGGAGATGCGCTCCACGTCGGGCAAGGTATCCGTCCCCACCAGCCAAGACGCACGCCCTCCGCCCAGGCAATGCACGGCAGGAGTGCGGCTGACATTATAGAATGCAAGCCCAGGCTCCGGACGGGAAGCCACCATGGAGACCGCATGCCAAGACACCGCCGCCAGCAAGGACAGCAACATCCACCCCACCCGACGAGGCGTAAACCAACGGCAACAGCCATACAGCAACGCCAGAAAGACATAGGACAACACCACATCGCCGCCGTCCACCCAAATATCATCCATGGAAGCGTAAGGCAAACGCTCCACCCAACGAAGCCCTTCGTTCTGCCACCACACCAGGCGATCCAGCACCCCGGCAAAAGCCGACTGCACACCGGGGAAAGGCGTGAGCAGCAACAACAGCACGGCAGCATAGAGTATCAGCGAAGCCATCGGCACCACAAACAGATTGCTCAGCAGGAAATGCGTGGAAAAGCGACCGAAGTAGAACAGCACCAGCGGCGCCACCCCTGCCTGTGCCGCCACGGACACCGTCATCAATCCCCAGACATAACGCAGGAGGCGGTTGCGGGGTTGCCACAACCGGTACAAGGGCGGCTGAAACAACAGGATGGCAGCCAAAGAAAGGAAAGAGAGCTGGAAACTGACTTCAAACAGCCACAAGGGTTGCACCAGCAGCATCAGGAAGCACGTGGCCAACAGGGAGTGCATCGTCAGCAGCTTCTCGGACTGCAACGACGCCAAGGCCAAGAGGGAAAACATCGTGACCGACCGCACCACCGGCGAGGCCAGCCCCGTGAAAAAGGCGAACGCCCACAAGGCCAATACAAGCCCGAACATCAGCGGCGCCTTCAGCCAACGCCGCCACGCCCACAGCGGACGGAGCAGGAAGACCAGCAGCACATACAGGAAACCGATGTGCAACCCCGACAGCGACAGCACATGGCTCGCCCCAGACACGGAATAGGTCTCCAGGATGTCTTCGCTCAAGTGGTCTTGGTCGCCTACGGTAAGGGCGGAAAACACGGTCAGCTCATCGTCCCGGAAACCCAAACGACGATAGAGGGAAACGACCTCCGCCCGATAGTCCAACGCCACTTGACGGAACGTGCGCGCCGAATCGTGTCCCACCACCCGCCAACGCCCGGCAGGCACGTAGGCCGTCCCGCTCCCACCTTGGCGGCAGAGGTAACGCTTGTAGTCGAACTCATCGGGATTGCCGTTGTTGCGCGGCGGCGAAAGACGGGCATGTACCAGCAACTCGTCCCCCCGGCGCAACCGGGCAGATGCGGAATCCTTGGGAAAATAAAGAAGGAACAAGGGCGGACGCCGCCCGACATGCAGGGAATCGCCCACCCAGACACCCTGCACACGGACAGGGCAAAGGCGGCTACGCTCCTTCTCCTCGGGGTGCTCGGCTATCCGGACGTGGTAAACCGCCTCACCGGAGGGACAATCATACGCCACCACCGAGACCTGCCACGCCGCCAACTGGAAACCGATGGAGGCCAACAACACCCCTGTCCCGCCGCCCAACAAGGTGGGCCAACAACGGTGATGGCACACATACAACAGCAGCAGCCACAGCGCAGCCCCGCCGAGGAAGCATCCCCACGGAAAGGGGTGAGGGAAAGCGTCGCCACACACAATCCCCACCACCAACGGGAACAGCAACCGCAGGAAAGGCTGTCGCCGCAGGACTTCCATACCGTTCAGAGGTTCTTCAACGCCCAAATGGCCTTCATGGGGTCGGTGGCCGAGAATACGGCATTGCCCACCACCAGGATGTCGGCGCCTGCCTCGACCAACCGCGCACCGGTCTCCAGATTGACGCCGCCGTCCACCTCGATGAGGGCTTCCGAACCGGTCTGGTTCAGCAGTTCGCGCAGCTCGCGCACCTTGTCCACGGTATGTTCAATGAACTTCTGTCCGCCGAAACCGGGGTTTACCCCCATCACCAGCACCATGTACAGCTCGCCCACGATGTCCTTCAACAACGACACGGGCGTGGCGGGATTGATGGTGACGGCCGGCTGCATGCCCGCGTCGCGTATCTGTTGCACCACGCGGTGCAGGTGGGTGCAGGTCTCATAATGCACGTTCATCACGTGGGCGCCCAGGGCTTTCACCTCGGGGATGAACTTCTCGGGCTGGACAATCATCAGATGGACGTCCAGCGGCTTGTGGGTCAGGCGGGACACGTGCTTCAACACCGGGAACCCGAAAGAGATATTGGGCACAAAGACGCCGTCCATGATGTCCAGGTGGATCCAGTCGGCATCGCTGCGGTTCAACATATCCATCTCGGCAGCCAAGTTGCCAAAGTTGGCCGAGAGAATGGAAGGGGCAATAATAGGTTTCATATTTATTAGGTTAAGTGATACACATTACTTACTCCACCCGTGCCGGCTCCGCCAGGCGGAAGCCGCGCAGCAGCTCGTCCACGCGGAGGCGCTTCTTGCCGGGCAGCTGGAGGGAGCGGATGCCCACCAGGCCGTCGGCGGCCGCCACGCGCAGGAAGGTCTTGCCGTCCGTCACCACCGTGCCCACGGGCAGGCCGTGCACGCCGGGCAGCTTCTCGGTCTCGAACACCTTCAGCACCACGGGCTCCTGGCCGGACTGGTGCAACTCTGTCCATGCGGCGGGATGGGGCGAGAGGCCGCGGACGAAGTCATACACCTCCTTGACGGGGCGGCTCCAGTCGATGCGGCAGGTGTCCTTGAAAATCTTCGGCGCGGGGCGCAGCGGTCCGGATGCGGTCATTTGCTCCTGGGGGATGGACGTGGCGGTGCCGTCCAGGATGGCGTCCACCGTCTCCGTCACCACGCGGCCGCCCAAGCGCATCAGGCGGTCGTGCACGGTGCCGGCATCGTCCGTGTCGGCAATGGGCACGCGCTCCTGGCGGATGACCTCGCCCGTGTCAATCTCGTGCTTCAGGAAGAAGGTGGTGACGCCCGTCTCCGTGTCGCCGTTGATGACGGCCCAGTTGATGGGCGCAGCGCCGCGGTATTGGGGCAAGAGGGAGGCGTGCAGGTTGAACGTGCCCAGGCGGGGCATGGCCCACACCACCTCCGGCAGCATCCGGAAGGCAACGACTATCTGCAGGTCGGCCTGCCAGGCGCGGAGTTGCGCGAGGAAGGTCTCGTCCTTCAGCTTCTCGGGTTGCAACAAGGGTAGCCCGTACGCCAAGGCATATTGCTTGACGGGCGACTGCTGCAGCTTGTGCCCGCGTCCGGCGGGCTTGTCGGGCATGGTGATGACGCCCACCACGTTGTAGCCGCCCTCCACGAGGCAGCGCAGGGCCTCCACCGCAAAGTCGGGGGTGCCCATGTATACGATTCGCAAGTCTTCTTTCTTCATATCTTATAATATGTATGTTTTTACCATCCAATAACGGGATTCATACCCCACGCGTGACCCCTTGTGGTACCCCACGCGTGACCCCTTGAGGCACCCCACGCGTGACCCCTTGAGGTACCCCACGCGTGGGGTATTGCAGGCGGTCAACGTGGCTTCCGGAAGGGGGTCACTCGTCCGAAAAATGCACCAGCACCTCGCGGTAGGCATTGAACACCTTGGACTTCGAGACGAAGCCTAGATAACGGTCTTCGGCGTCCACCACGGGCAGGTTCCACGCCTGGGTGTCGTCGAAGACGCGCATCACCTGCTCCATGCTGTCCGTGTCGTGCAGGCGGGCGGGAGGCAGGGTCATCAGCCGCTCCACCGTGAAGCGGTGATACAGCTCCTGGCGGAACATGATGTTGCGTATGTCGTCCAGGGGAATGATGCCCAGCAGGTGGTTGTCCGCGTCCAGCACGGGGAAGATGTTGCGCCGCGCGTGGGCGATGACGCTCACCAAGTTACCCAGGTCCATGTCGGGACGGACGGGGGTGAAGTCTCGCTCCACCACGTCGTCCACCTTCATCAGCGTCAGCACGGACTTGTCCTTGTTGTGCGTCAGCAGGTCGCCCTTCTTGGCCAGGCGCATAGAGTAGATGCTGTGCGGCTCGAAGACGATGATGGTCAGGTAGGAGCTGACGGAGACAATCATCAGCGGCAGGAAGAGGTCGTAGCCGCCCGTCAGCTCGGCGATGAGGAAGACGCCCGTGAGGGGCGCGTGCATCACGCCGCTCATCACGCCCGCCATGCCCATCAGCGCGAAGTTCTTCTCCGGCAGGAAGGGGGTCATGTCCAGCCCGTTGCTGAAGTGGGAGAAGACGAATCCCGCGATGCAGCCCAGGTAGAGCGAGGGCGCGAAGATACCGCCGCAGCCGCCTCCGCCGTTGGTGGCACTGGAGGCAAAGACCTTGAAAAGGATGATGAGCATCAGGTAGACCAGCAGGAGGTTGCCGTGCCCGTAGAAGAAGGAGTGGTCCATCACCGTGTCCCATTCGGCGTTGCTCACACCGTTGAGCAGCAGTTCTATCGTGTCATAGCCCTCGCCGTAGAGCGGGGGGAAGAGGAATATCAGCACGCTCAGCATGGAGCCGCCCAGCAGCAGCTTCTTCCACGGGGTCTTCAGGTGGCCGAAGACGCCCTCCACCCGGCTCATCGCCCGCGTGAAGTAGAGCGACACCAGTCCGCAGAAGATGCCCAGAAGAATGACGTAGGGAATGCGCCCCAAGGCGAACGGCTCGTCGAGGTGGAAGCGGAACAAGGCTTCCTGCCCGGTGACGATGTAGGACAGCGTGGCCGCCGTCACCGACGAGATGAGCAGGGGCAGCAGCGAGGTCATCGTCAGGTCTATCATCAGCACCTCCAGCGTGAACACCAGCCCCGCGATGGGCGCCTTGAAGATGCCCGCCACCGCGCCCGCCGCGCCGCAGCCCACGAGGAGCATCAGCGTGCGGTGCTCCATCTTGAAGAGGCCGCCCAGGTTGGAGCCTATGGCGGAGCCCGTCAGCACGATGGGCGCCTCCGCCCCCACCGAGCCGCCGAAGCCGATGGTGATGGAGCTGGCCAGGATGGACGACCACGTGTTGTGGGGCTTGATGCGCCCCTGGCGGCGCGAGATGGCATAGAGAATCTTGGTGACGCCGTGGCTGATGTCGTCCTTCACCACGTGGCGCACGAAGAGCCCGGTGAGCAGGATGCCCGCGACGGGATAGACCAGGTAGAGGTAGTTGGCCTCGGTGGTGTCGAAGTGGTCCGTCAAGAACCATTGTATCCAGTGTATCAGTTGCTTCAACAGCAAGGCGGCCAAGGCCGTGCCGATGCCCACCACGAAGCTCAGCATCAGGATGAACTGCCGGTCCTTGATGTGCTGCTCGCGCCACCGGATGAAGCGGGGCAGCCAGCCTTTCACGTTATATGATAAGTGTACGTCCTTGTCCATCACTGCCGTATGATTTTGACCTCGCCGCCGCTGCCCAGCTTGATGATGGACGAGGGGCGTGCCGGGGCCGTCTCGTTGCGGCGTGCTTCGACGACATAGTCCACGGCATTCTTGATATCCTCACTGATTTCCGCGAAAGTGCGGGGCGAAGGCTGCCCGCTGACGTTGGCCGAGGTGGAGACGATGGCCTTGCGGAAGCGGAAGCACAGGGCCTTGGAGAACTCCTCGGCGGTGACGCGGATGCCCACGCTGCCGTCCTCGGCCAGGAGGTTGGGCGCCAAGTTGCGCGCGCCGCTGTAGATGACGGTCAGCGGCTTGTCCGCCACCTCCAGCAGGTCCCACGCCACGGCGGGCACGTCCTGCACATAGTAATCAACTTTGACGGCGGAGTCAACCAGCACCAGCATGGCCTTGCTGTCCGCCCGGTGTTTTATCTCGTAGACGCGGCGCACGGCCTCTTCGTTGGTGGCGTCGCATCCCAAACCCCAGATGGTGTCAGTGGGATACAATATCACCCCACCTTCCTGCATCACCCGGCAGGCTTTCTTGATGTCTTCTATCCAATCTTTATTCATTGTTTCAACGATGATTGACGCGCAAAAGTAGTAATTTGTATCCATAAAGCCACAGAAATAGGGCAAATAATGCAAGGAAAGCCTTTAGGAATCGAGAATGTTTCATTATTTTTGCAGCGCAACTTAAATAAACATTACCCTGTAAAACCCACGTCGCGTGTATGAATCTACGATATGCCCTACATAGTATCCTCCTGAGCGTTCTCGCCGCCTTCCTTCCTTTAAGGGCCAAGGCGACACTTGCCGAGAACATCTTCAAGATGAAGCATATCGGCTATGCGGAGGGGCTAAGCAACCAACGGGTGTTCTCCATCGTGGAGGACGGCAACGGGGTTATCTGGATTTCCACCAAGACCGGCGTCGACCGCTACAACGGGTATAACCTGAAGAACTATGAACTGAGCGACAGCATCCAATACGGCGACTTGGGCGGACGGCGCATCCAGTTGCTGTATGACGAGCGTTTCGGGCTTTGGGCGTATGACAACACCGGGAACATCTATCGCTATTCCTTGGAAAACGACCGCTTCGAACAAGCCTTGCACCTGAAACGCTTCACGGACAACGGCATAATCCTGAACAAGCTCTATTTCGGTCCGAAAGGCGTCCTTTGGTTGGGCTTGAACTCCGGCTTGTATAAATATAAAAAGGAGGACAACGGGGAAATCGTGCAGGTCTTGAAGGACCATTACATAAACGACATAGTCGCCACGGACGATGCCCTCTTTGTAGGTACCTCCAAGGGTGTCCTCCGCCTTCTCCCCAACGACAACCACCTTGTATTGACGCAAGAGCAAGATGCACTGACCCTGCACTACGACCACACGAAAAACGAAATGTGGGTCGGCACCAACAACAGCGGACTGCAGATCATCGACCTGTCCACGCAGGACGTCCACGCCTTGTCCGGCTTGGGTCCCGTTTTCCTGAAGCCGATACGCGCCATCACGACCTACGACGCTCACTCCATGCTGATAGGCGTTGACGGCGGAGGCGTCTACAGTGTTGACCGCGACCGTAAGACCGCCCAGCCACTGATGCACACGGAGGATGAAAGCCCCAATGTCCTGCACGGCAATGGCATCTACGCCGTCACCAAGGACAGCCAAGGCAACATCTGGACAGGCAGCTACTCCGGCGGAGTATCGGCAGCCATCCTGCTCAGCTTCCCCGTCAAGACCTACCAACACAAACGAGGCACCATACAATCATTGGCCAACAACAATGTGAATGACATCGAAGAAAACGCGGACGGCCATTTGTGGTTCGCCACGGACAATGGCATCAGCCTGCTGGATACCCAAAGGCAACGATGGAGTCACGAGTTAAAGGGAGTGGTGGTCATCACCTTGAGCAAAGACACAAATGGCTCTGTATGGGCCTCCACCTACGGGAACGGCATCTATCAACTGGACAGCCACGGACACGTCATCCGGCACTTGACCCGACAGGACGGACTAACCACCAACTATGTATTCTCCATCCAAGCTGATCCTGAGGGAGATGTATGGGTAGGCGGACTGGACGGAGACTTGCAACTTATCAGAAAAGACGGGCACTCCAAATGCATCTATAAAGGCATCAAGGAAACGCAAACCATCACACAGATTGACAATAACCGCATCGCCGTGGCCACCACCGACGGGTTCTACGTGGTAGACAAACGAAACACTACCTTCCAACACTATGCCGCCACAACCGAATGGAAAGAGCGAGAGGTCTGTACGTACATCACCGCGATGCTGTTCAATGACGACCATACCGTCTGGCTGGGCACCGAAGGAGGCGGCTTGAACCTCTACAACCTGCAGACAGGCGAGGCTATCACCTACACCACCCATGACGGCCTGCCCTCGAACGATGTCTACAGCCTGCAACGCGACAACCAAGGAAGGCTGTGGGCCAGCACAGGGAAAGGCATCGCCATCATGGACGGAGAGCACATTTCGAGCCTGAACTACGTGGAGGACGTGGAGAAAGTATACAATAAATCCGCTTTCACCCGTCTGAAAAACGGGGACTTCGTGTATGGCAGTACCGAAGGAGCCGTCCTCGTCAATCCAGGCACCATCGCCTTGAATGACTACCAGGCTCCGTTGCGTTTCACCCGCCTGACCACCGAGTGGCTGGACGAGGAGGAAGCCGAAGAATTGCCTCCCCGCCTGCACCGGATGCTGGCCGATGGCACCGTCCGCCTGAATTATGCACACAACTCTTTCACGATTTCCTTTGAAACCATCAACTACCGTTTCCGCCACGATATAGCCTACCAATACATACTGGATGGTTACGAAAAGGATTGGAATAAGCCAACGGCTAATGGCGAAGCCCGCTACACCCGGGTATCGCCCGGCTCCTACCGCTTCAAAGTGCGCTGCCTGCGGCAAAGCGATGGCAAAGTCATGTCCGAAGGCACACTACGGCTGGAAATAGGCCAACCGTGGTGGAACACGTGGTGGGCATGGTTGTTCTATATCTGCCTGATGGCCACTCTTTTCTACTTCATCCTGCGCTACAAGAGCAACCGCATGCAGAAACGGTATGACGAAGACAAAATACGCTTCTTCATCAACACCGTGCATAACATCCGCACGCCGGTCACCCTCATCATGGCTCCGCTGGAGGACTTGCAAAAAGAGCAGAACCTGTCGGAGGACGCACGCTATTTCCTGAAGTCCGCCCGCACCAATGCCCGGCGGCTCAATGCGCAAGTCACCCAGTTGCTGGAGTTCGAAAAGATGGACGCGGGGCAAAAGCAAACGGAATTTATCCCCCTTTGCCTCAATGACATCTTGAAAGAAGAAGCCGCAAACTTCCGCAACTATTGCGAAAAGAAAGGATTAAAGCTGGCCCTCACTCTTCCCGATGAAACGGTTTGCACCATGGGTAACATGCACTTGATAGAGATGTTGATGGACAATCTCATCTCCAATGCCTGCAAATACACCTCATCTGGAGGTCGTGTTGCCCTGCGACTGGCTGCCAACCGGCGGAAAGCCATCATCGAAGTGGAAGATACCGGCATCGGCATTCCTCGCAAGGAGCAGAAACACCTCTTCCAGAAAGTGGGCCGGTTGGAAAACGCACGCAAAGTGACCGAAGAAGGCACAGGATTCGGCCTGCTGCAGGTGTACCGCATCATCCAAATGCTCAACGGGCGCATCAGTTTCCGGTCGGAAGAGGGACATGGCACCACCTTCACCATCATCCTGCAGCGCACGGACAAACAGCCGTTGACAGCCACCCCCAATCAGGCAGATACCACCCCGGAAGACCTCACATTACCCAGCGAGACGAACGACACCGGGAAAGACAAGGCACATACCCTGCTCATCGTGGAAGACCACGAGGAACTGCGCCACTACCTGCGCAAGACGTTTGAACATGATTACCGCGTGGTGGACGTATCTGACGGGCAAAAAGCCTTGGATTGCCTGACGGACACCTATCCGGACCTCATCCTCTCGGACGTAATGATGCCCGGGCTTAGCGGCGACGAACTGTGCCGGCGCATCAAGTCCAATCCTGACACGGCCGGCATCCCCGTCGTGCTCCTCACTGCCAAGGCCGCCCACGACGACGTGGTGGAAGGTTTGAAGACGGGAGCCGACGACTACATACCCAAACCTTTCAGCACCGAAATCCTGAAACTGAAGGTACAAAGCATCATTGACACGCGCAACCGCCTGCGCCAATACTACATGAACCAAGCCTTGGAAAACACAGCGAACCATGCCACGGCAGAACCACAAACCACCGTTCCACCCGACGAGGCTTCGCCGACACACTCTGAAGGCGACCAACGCTTCATCCTGCAGGCCACCCGACTGGTCACCGAGCACATAGCCGACCCGGACTTCGACATCAATGCACTCTGCCGCGAGATGGCCATGAGCCGCACCTTGTTCTACAACCGTCTGAAATCGCTCACCGGATACGGCCCACAGGAATTCATCCGGCTCATCCGCCTGAACCGCGCAGCCGAGCTGTTGAAACAAGGAAGCAACGTGAACGAAGCCGCAGCCGATACCGGGTTCGTCAACGTCAAATATTTCAGTTCCCTCTTCAAGAAGCAATACGGCATCCAACCCAGCAAATACGCCGCGCAACAGTAAAGCAGCCACTCCATAGCATACAGCCAATGCGGTTCCGCCAACGGTGGAACTGCGTTCCATCAGCAGTGAAACCAAGTTCCATCGGCGGTGGAACCGCGTTTCCTCGGTGGCGTAACGTCAACCACACCCCCTTTCCGGCGGGAAATGTCAGTTATCAAACTATATCTGTCAGCTATCAAACCGCCTATTTAACTGCAATTAGCAACTTTGCACTACAAAAAACAAAAAGTATTGAAAAACATTTTTCAACCCTAAATACCATGTTATATATGTACTACAATGTTATCTTTTCCCGCGAGGCACACCCGTTACCGTCGGCTACGGATGCGTCTTTCTGGCTTGTCCCCTCATCGGACAAGAAAGCCGGCAAACAGATTCATAATCATCTTATCAATGTAATCATCGAACACACATTCCATGAAAATGAAGAATTGTAAACAAGCGTTGCTATGTGGCACGTTGTCCCTCTGCCTGTTGGGGGGCATCCCGCAAGTCATGGCAACGGCGGCGGCAGGAAATCTCTCCGCCCAGCAAGAAGGCAAGAAAGTAACAGGTACTGTCTCAGACGCCATGGGGCCCGTCATCGGCGCCTCCGTCATGGTGAAGGGCACCACCACGGGTGCGCTGACCGACATGGATGGCAACTTCACCCTGACGGCCAAGCCGGGTGCCACGTTGGTCATCAGCTACATCGGTTACAAGACGATGGAAGTCAAAGTGGGCGACGGCCCGATGAACGTCACCTTGGAAGAAGATACCAAACTGCTGGACGAGGTGGTAGTAACAGCCTTGGGTATCAAGCGTGAACGCAAGGCCTTGGGTTATGGCGTGGACGAGGTGAAAGGCGACGCCCTGACCAAAGCCAAGGAAACCAACGTCATCAACTCCATGGCAGGCCGCGTGCCGGGTCTGGTGGTCAGCCAAACGGCCGGCGGTCCTTCGGGTTCGACCCGCGTCATCCTGCGCGGTAGCACGGAAATGACAGGCAACAACCAGCCGTTATATGTCATCGACGGTGTGCCCTTGGACAATACGAACTATGGCAGTGCCGGCCAATACGGCGGTTTCGACTTGGGCGACGGCATCTCCAGCATCAACCCCGATGACATCGAAACCATGTCCGTGCTGAAAGGCCCGGCCGCATCTGCCTTGTATGGTAGCCGCGCCAGCCACGGCGTCATCCTCATCACCACGAAAAAGGCCGGCAAAGACCACTTCGGCGTGGAATTCAACAGCACGACCACCTTCGACACGATGCTGGCCAAATGGGATGACCTGCAGCAAATCTACGGCATGGGTAACGACGGCTCCTATAGTGTGAACGCCACGTCCAGCACCAACATGAGCTGGGGTCCGAAAGCTGACGGCGGAAACATGCTGGACTACTTCGACGGCGTATCCCGCCCCTACCTCATCATCCCCGACAATATCACCGGATTCTTCCGCACTGGTCTGACGTCTACCAACTCGGCCATCATCAGTTCCAGCACCGGAAAGACGGGCATGCGCTTTACCTTCACCGACATGCGCAACCGCGACATCGTGCCCAACAGCGGCATGAGCCGTGACATCTTCAACCTGCGCGTCAACAGCTCGCTGGGCAAGGTGGATGTGGACGCAAGTGCCAACTACACCCGCGAGCACGTCAACAACCGTCCTGCCTTGGGCGATGACAAGGCCAACATCGGTAAGAACCTCATGACCCTGGCTACCACCTACGACCAGGCATGGCTGGCCACCTACCAGGACGAGAACGGCGAATACTCCAACTGGAACGGCATGGACCCCTACAACACCAACCCGTACTGGGACATCTACAAAAACAACAACAACTCCAACAAAGACTCGTTCCGCTTCAACGGAAAGGCCATCTGGAACATCACCCCGAAGTTGAAATTGCAGGGTACGGTAGGTGCCGAGTTGAACTACTTTACCTTCAACGACTTCCGCGCCCCCACCACCCCGGGTTACGAAGCCGGACGTTACCAAATCAGCAACTTCCGCAACCGCATGTACAACTTCGAGCTGCTGGCCTTGTACAGCGACACGTGGGGCGACTTCGACTTCAACGCCACGCTGGGTGCCAACCTCTACAAGGTAAACAACCAGACCACCGTCACCACGGCGCAAGACATGCAAATACGCGACGTCGTAGCCATCATGAGCTTTAACGAAGTCAGCGTGGAGCAGAACAGCTACCGCAAGCAAATCAATTCCCTCTATGGTGCCGTCAACCTGGGCTGGAAACATTTGATTTACTTCGACGCGACACTACGTGGCGACCAATCCTCCACACTGCCCCTTAGCAACAACGTGTACATCTATCCGTCATTCTCGGGCAGCTTCGTGTTCTCCGAACTCATCAAGAAGCCCGACCTCATGCCCTACGGCAAGTTCCGACTGTCGTGGGCACAGGTAGGTAGCGACACGAACCCCTACCAACTTGGCCTGACCTACACGAAGTCCAAATACACGTATCCGGGCTATACCATCGGCTACATCAACAACAACACCATCCCCAACAAGGACTTGAAGCCGACCAAGACCAACTCCTTTGAAATGGGTCTGGAACTGAAGTTCTTGAACAACCGCTTGGGCTTGGACTTCACGTACTACACACAGAACAGTAAGAACCAGATTCTGAACATGGCCACCTCGTGGACGACGGGTTACAATTACCGACTCATCAATGCCGGTGAGATTGAGAACAAGGGTGTGGAAATCGCCTTGAACACGCGCCCCATCGAGACGAAAGACTTCTCTTGGGACTTGAACTTCAACTTCTCCAAAAACACCAACAAGGTGAAGAAGCTGGTGGACGGCATGGATATGTTCGAGTTGGAAAAAGCCACTTGGCTGAACGTGGCCGTCGTAGCCAAAGAAGGTGAAAACTATGGTGCCATCGTCGGCCCGGACTTCCTGCGCAACGAGAACGGCGACATTCTGATTGACCCGAACACCGGCCTGCCCCAATACGACAACACCAACCATGTGCTGGGCAACGCCTCTTGGGATTGGACGGGCGGTGTCTACACCAACTTCCGTTGGAAAGACCTCTCACTGTCTGCCGTGTTCGACGTGAAGGTAGGCGCCGACCTCTACTCACAGACGGCCCGCGCCCTCCACGAGACCGGTAAGACCACAGCCACCTTGGAAGGCCGTGACGCTTGGTACAAGTCCGAAGAGGCCCGCAAGCAAGCCGGTGTGGCTCAAGGCAGCTGGAAGGCGACCGGCGGTTTCATCGCCCCGGGCGTCATTGACAACGGTGACGGCACTTATCGTCCCAATGACATCTACATCAATCCGGAAGACTACTGGATGAATGTTTGCCGCAACGCGCCTTCGATGTTCATTTACGACAACTCTTACGTGAAATGCCGTGAAATCACGCTGAGCTACAACGTCCCGCAGGAATGGTTGAAGACCGTGCTGAAGAATGTAGTGAAAGGGTGCACCCTGTCGTTCGTGGCACGTAACCCGTTCATCGTATGGAAGAACATCAAAAACATCGACCCGGACTCCAACTACAACAACTCATCCGGCATGGGTCTGGAATATGGTTCGCTGCCTTCGCGCAAGAGTTATGGTTTCAACATCAACCTGAAATTCTAAGACTTAATTCTTATACTTAATAATAGAATAAACAATGAAACACTATAAAGCATATATTGCCACACTGTTGACGGCCTGCACCTTGGGCATCACTTCGTGCAGCGATGAACTCATGAAGGACATGAACACCGACCCGTCAAAGGTTACCACCATCGACCCCAACGCCCAACTCACGATGGCTGAGTTGCAGACCTACGGCGACTTGGATATGGTAAACCAGTACCGTAACTACATCTACGGTTTCACCCAGCACCTGATGGGCTGCTGGAATACGTCGAACTATGCCGGACGCCACACGCTGGACAACAGCCAGATGATGCTGATGTGGGTGGACATCTATACGAAGAGCCTGAAGAACGTGATTGATGCCATGTACCGCACCCAGGACGACCCGGAGCAAGTCAACATCCACTCCGTCCTGCGCATCTACCGCGTCTACCTCATGTCCATCCTGACCGACATCTACGGCGACATTCCGTATAGCGAAGCCGGTTTGGGCTACTTAGAAGGTATTGACACGCCGAAATTCGACACACAGGAAGATATCTACAACGATTTCTTCGTGGAACTGACCGAAGCAGGCAGAGCTTTGAGCGTCACAGGTGATGATGTCACGGGCGACGTCATCTACAACGGCGACATGAACAAGTGGAAGAAACTGGCCAACTCCCTGCGTATGCGTTTCGCCATGCGCATCTCGAAAGTAAACCCGCAGAAAGCGCAACAAGAATTTGAAAGTGCCTTGCAGGACAATGGCGGCATCTTCGAAAGCAGTGCCGACGATGCCCTCATCCAATACATGGACATCGCTTTCAGCTTCGCCGGTGACGCTTACCAGGACTATCGCGGCAACGCGTTGATGATTCTGTTCTATGGTAACGACCCGAAGAACAACCAGACGTACATCTGCTCCACCCTGTACAACCAGATGAATGACACGGGCGACCCGCGTACCCACCGCATCGCTCGCTTCTACTTCGACGACCTGATGAGCACCACCAATCCCGACGGACGTGTGGACATCACCGACGAAATCCTGGCCGAACATCCCGAACTGGTACAGCCGTGCGAACCGGGTGCCTTCTGGTACGACCCGTGGCCTCAGGGCTACACCAGCCCCATGCTGGAAGAATTGGCCCTGACCAACCCCGCCATCACATCCACGTTCCTGGATACGGAATGCTGCCCCAAGCTGGCCACCAACTTCCTGGAGTCGAGTCATCCCGGCGTAGTCATGACGTATGCTGAAACCCGCTTCCTGCTGGCCGAAGCCATACTGAACGGTTGGAATGTCAGCGGGAACGTCAGCGACCTGTACACGGAAGGTGTACGTGCTTCCATGAACCTTTTGTCCGACCACTATGGCTGCGAGCCCGTGACCGATGAAGAGTTCGACACCTTCATCCAGGCAAACGGGGTAGGCGTGACGGAAACCCTCCAGCGGAAGAACATCAACGTCCAGGCCTGGCTGCTGCACTTCCTCAACCCCAACGAGGCATGGGCCAACCAACGTCGCTCGGGCTACCCGGAACTGAAGTCCCCGGCCGAATACGGATTCAGCCAGTTCCTGGTAAACGGCCAGGAGATTCCTACCCGCCTGTGTTACCCCACCCAGGAAGCCTCGTACAACAGCGTACACTTCAACGAAGCCGTGGAGCGCATGGGTGGCACCGACAGCTGGAACGCTCACGTTTGGTGGGATGTGGATTAACTGAAGTATAACCCCTAAACACAGAATTGTAAATATGAAAAAGATATATTACTTACTGCTCGCTCTGCTGGTCACGAGCCTCACGTTCACGGCCTGCACCGAGGATGAATTGATTGAAACGGTATCGGAAAGCGACTTTCCGATGATTCTCGACCCCGTATTCCCCGACAGGGACGAGAACGGGAACCTGCCGACAGTGGCCACACTCAACCGCGACCAGACCTACGAACTGACGGCACGTGTGACACCCAGCGAATATGTCACCGTGAAATGGTATATAGATGATGTGGAAGTCTTGACCGGACTGGAGTTTTCAGCCTTGTTCAAAGCCGGCACTTACAACCTGAAGATTGTGGCCACTTCGACCAACGGCATGTCCACCAGCCGTGAAGGACTCCTGCAAATCGACCCGCTGGACACAGACCCGTCCACCACGACCGTAGGCTCTGAACGCATCGTGGCTGCAGGCAGCAAAGCACGCCTGTATGGCAACAACCTCAACTTGGTGAAGTATGTAGTCATCGGCGGGCAGACCAGCGATGAGGTCACTTATGTGGAAGCCGACGGTTGCATTGAATACACGGTGCCCGAAGGACTGGCCAACGGCGAATACCGCGTACTCCTGGGTGACGAGGACGGCATGGAATATGGCGGAAACAAAGTGACCATCAGCTCAAGCAGCCTCGTCACAGGCGGTGCCACAAAGGCCTACTTGGGTGAAGAATGGGTACTGACAGGCGTCAACCTCGACCAAATCCAGTCGTTGACCGTAGGCGGGGAAACCATCACGACCTTCCTGCGCCAGTCCAAGACCGAACTTGTTCTTGAATGTCCCGACTTGGCTGCCGGCGACTACACCTTGACGGGGCAGACTGCAGCCGGAAGCTTGGAATTCTACACAGCCGAAGGCAATGTGACGGAAGTAACGGTTTCCATCTCCGAAATGACCGGAAAGACCGTGCTGTGGGAAGGCCACCAATACATTTCCTGGGACCTCCCCGAAGGTGACCCGGGACACCAGTTCAACATCATTCCGGACCTTATTCCGCTGGAAAGCTACCAAGATGTGCTGAAAGCAGGAAGCAAGCTGAAACTGAGTTACACGCTCGAACCCACCGCTGAATATCACCAACTCCAAATTACTTACTTGGATTGGGATCCGCGGTTGGCCACGGTGGACTTTACCGCAGATGGGGTATATGAGTTCGAAATCACGCAAGAGATTCTGGATGCCATCCCAAGCGAAGGGGGCCTCATCATTGTAGGACATGGATATTATCTGGACATGGTAAGCGTTGAATAAACGCATTGTCACATAGGGTTGTCAAAAAGGGGCGTGTCTGTCGGCACGCCTCTTGTTTTTTGTTTCAAAGGCTTGGAACGGACAGTTCCAAGAGCCTGGAACGAACTGTTCCAAGAACCGGAAACCAACCGTTCCAAGAGCCCGAAACTAATCGTATACGATACACGAAACATCGTCTAAGCCCATTCCTTTTTAGACTGATTCTAAAAATTTAGCTTGTTTTTTCTCCGTTTCTCAGGACTTTTTCCTACCTTTACGACTTGTTGGAAGAGAAGGCCCTGCCGTTTCGCGAGAAGATTTGATTCGGCAAGAGGGATAATTGCGCTCCAGGCTGGCCAGGAGTGCGATTCCGGCATTTGAGAAAAGGAAAAAGAAAAAACAATATATATAATGACGTACAAATGGAATTACCTGACCATCACACCCAGACAGGCAGAAGAGAGCCGGCAACTGGCGCAAGCATTGGGCATCAGCCCGATATTGGGGCGGTTGCTGGTGGAGCGTGGCATCACCACGGTCCAGGCCGCGCGGAAATTCTTCCGGCCCCAGCTCCCCGAACTGCACGACCCCTTCCTGATGAAGGATATGGACGCGGCTGTGGAACGCCTGAACCGGGCTATGGGCAAAAAGGAAAGGATATTGATTTACGGAGACTATGACGTGGACGGCACCACGGCCGTGGCGCTGGTCTACAAGTTCATCCAACAGTATTACTCCAACATCGACTACTACATCCCCGACCGCTATGAAGAGGGCTATGGGGTGTCGATGCAGGGCGTGGACTATGCCGCACGGACGGGCGTGAAGCTGGTCATCGTGCTGGACTGCGGCATCAAAGCCGTGGAGGAGGTGGCGTATGCCCGGGAGAAAGGCATCGACTTCATCATCTGCGACCACCACGTGCCCGACGACGAGTTGCCGCCCGCCGTGGCCATCCTCAACGCCAAGCGCTTCGACAACACGTACCCCTACGAGCACCTGTCCGGCTGCGGCGTGGGGTTCAAGTTCATGCAAGCCTTTGCCTTGAGCAACGGCATCGAGGTCCACCACCTCATCCCCCTGCTGGACCTGGTGGCGGTCAGCATCGCCTCGGACATCGTGCCCATCATGGGCGAGAACCGCATCCTGGCCTACCACGGGCTGAAGCAACTGAACTCCAACCCCAGCGTGGGGATGAAGGCCATCATTGACGTGTGCGGGTTGGCGGACAAGGAAATCACCGTGGGCGACATCGTGTTCAAGATAGGCCCCCGCATCAACGCCTCAGGCCGCATACAGAACGGCAAGGAGGCGGTGGACCTGCTGACGGAGAAGGATTTCTCCGCCGCGCTGGAGAAGGCGGGACAGATCAACCAGTACAACGAGACGCGCAAGGACCTGGACAAGACCATGACCGAGGAGGCCAACCACATCGTGGAAGAACTGTCGCACTTCGCAGACCGCCGCTCCATCGTACTCTACAACGAGGCGTGGCACAAAGGCGTCATCGGCATCGTGGCCTCGCGCCTGACGGAAATCTACTACCGCCCCGCCGTGGTGCTGACCCGCACGGGCGACTTGGCCACCGGCTCGGCACGCTCGGTTTCCGGCTTCGACGTCTACAAGGCCATCGAGCACTGCCGCGACCTGCTGGAGAGCTTCGGGGGGCACACTTACGCCGCCGGACTGTCGATGAAGGTGGAGAACGTGCCCGCCTTCACCCGCCGCTTCGAGGACTTCGTGGCCGAGCATATCCTGCCCGAACAGACCAGCGCGGTGATTGACGTCAACGCGGAGATTGACTTCCGGGACATCACGCCCAAGTTCTGCGCCGACCTGAAGAAGTTCAATCCCTTCGGCCCGGAGAACGTGAAGCCCGTCTTCTGCACGCACCATGTCTTCGACTACGGCACCAGCAAGGTGGTGGGGCGCGGACAGGAGCACATCAAGCTGGAGCTGGTGGACGACAAGTCGAACAACGTGATGAACGGCATCGCCTTCGGGCAAAGTTCGCACGTGCGCTTCATCAAGACCAAGCATTCGTTCGACATCTGCTACACCATCGAGGAGAACACCCACAAGAAAGGCGAGGTGCAGCTCCAGATAGAGGACATCAAACCCAACTGGACTGATGAAAAACCTGCCAAAAGCTGACACTCCAGAGCCGGGAAATGAGGTCTACCGCCGCATCCTGAAACAATACTGGGGCTACGACGCTTTCCGCGGCATCCAGGAGGACATCATCCGCAGCATCGGGCGCAATGAAGACACATTGGGCCTGATGCCCACCGGCGGCGGCAAGTCCATCACCTTCCAGGTGCCCGCCCTGGCGCGCGAGGGCCTCTGCCTGGTGGTGACGCCCCTCATCGCCCTGATGAAGGACCAGGTGCAGAACCTCAAGGCACGCGGCATACGCGCCCTGTGCATCCACGCGGGCATGAACCGACAAGAGATCATAGCCACGCTGGAGAATGCCATCTTCGGCAACTACAAGTTCCTCTACGTCTCGCCCGAACGATTGGACACGGACATCTTCCGCGCCAAGCTCAGCCGGATGCACGTCTCAATGATTACCGTGGACGAGAGCCACTGCATCTCGCAATGGGGCTACGACTTCCGCCCCGCCTACCTGAAGATTGCCGAGATATGCGACCTCCTGCCCGGAGTGCCCGTCCTCGCGCTGACGGCCACCGCCACGCCTGAGGTGGTAAAGGACATCCAGCGTCACCTCCGCTTCCCCCGCGAGAACGTGTTCCGCATGAGCTTCGAGCGCAAGAACTTGGCATACGTCGTCCGCCGGACAGAGGACAAGCCACGCGAACTGCTGCATATCCTGCAGCGCGTCCCCGGCAGCGCCATCGTCTATGTGCGCAACCGCCGCCGCACCAAAGAGGTGGCCGAACTGCTCGCCGGCGAGGGCATCACCGCCGACCATTACCACGCCGGGCTGAACGACGCCGACAAGGACCGGCGCCAACAACGCTGGCAACGGGGCGAGAGCCGCGTCATCGTGGCAACCAATGCCTTCGGCATGGGCATCGACAAGCCGGACGTGCGGCTGGTGGTACACTTGGATTTGCCCGACTCCATTGAGGCTTATTTCCAAGAAGCGGGACGTGCCGGACGCGACGGGCAGAAAGCATACGCCATCATCCTCTACGCCAAGTCGGACAAGGTGACACTGAAACGGCGCATCCCGGAGACTTTCCCCGACAAGGACTATATAAAAGAGGTGTACGAACACTTGCAATACTACTATCAGATGGCCATGGGCGACGGTTTGGACTGCGTACGCGAGTTCGACATTGACGACTTCTGCCGCAAGTTCAAGCATTTTCCGGTGCCCGTGGACAGTGCGCTGAAGATTCTGACCCAGGCGGGCTACCTGGACTACACCGACGAGCAGGACAATGCCTCGCGCCTCCTCTTCACCGTCCGCCGCGACGAACTTTACCGCCTCAACGGCTTGGGCGATGAAGCCGACCGCCTCATCCGCGTGTTGCTGCGCCTCTATACGGGGCTGTTCACCGACTACGCTTTCATCGACGAAGGTTCCCTGGCCATCCGCACCGGCCTCGACCGGCACCAGGTGTACGAGACGCTGCTGCACCTCTCGCGCCTGCACATCGTCCACTACATCCCCCGCAAGAAGATACCACATATTATATATACGCGCGAACGGACGGAGCTGTCGCGCCTGCACATTCCCCCCGCCGTCTACGAAGAGCGGAAGGAACGTTATGAAGCACGCATCAACGCCATACTAGACTATGTAGAGAACGACACGGCATGCCGCAGCCGTATACTTCTGCGCTACTTCGGCGAGAAGAACGAGCACGACTGCGGCCAGTGCGACACCTGCCTGGCCCTACGCAACCGTCCGAAAGACGACACGCCCCCGCAAGAGGAAATCCGCCAACGCATCCTCCAAGCGGTATCCGCCCGCCCGATGACGCCCGCCGAAGTGTCCGAAGCCGTGCCCGCGTCGGTAGACGCCTTGGCGGAAGCCCTGCGCGACCTGCTGGACGAAAAGCGCCTCATCAGTGAAAACGGCCTGCTGACCATGCAAGAAGGTAACAGATAATTCACTACATTTGCAGCCGAAACATCAAACCAATCCAAGACATATAAACTCAATACAGATATGGGATTCTTCAAATCATTCTTCTCGGGCAAGCCCGACAACCCGCTGGCCGAACAGGAAAAGACCCGGCAAAAGAACTTCGACATATTCAAGTATGACGGCATCCGCGCCCAACGGATGGGACGTCAGGACTACGCCATCAAGTGCTTCACCGAAGCATTGGCCCTGCACGACGACTTCGAGACGCGCGGCCACCTGGCACGCTCGTATGCACAGGTCAACCAGCTGGACGAGGCCCGCCAACAACTGGAGCGCATGACCCGGATGGAGCCGACACACACCGACACGTGGCTCACCTTGGCCAACCTCTGCTACATGCAGGAGGATTATCCCGCCATGGCCGAGGCCGCACAGAAGGCCATCGCCCTGGAAGAGGGCAACGCCATGGCCCACTACCTGCTGGCCAAGGCAGACAACGGGCAAGGCAACGGCCTGATGTGCATCGCCCACCTCACGCAGGCCATCACGTTGAAGGAGGACTTCACCGAGGCACGCCTGCTCCGCGCCGAAGCCCTGACGCAGATGCAGCAATACAAGGAAGCCCGCGAGGACGTGGACGCCATCCTCGCTCAGGAATCGGACGAAGAAAGCGCCCTGCTGCTGCGCGGACGGATAGCCGAGGCCTCCCAAGACTTCGGGAAAGCTGAAGCCGACTACCGCCGCATCACGGAGGTCAACCCCTTCAACGAACAGGCCTACCTCTGCCTGGGACGCCTCTACACCGCGCAGAAGAAACTGCCGGAAGCCATCGCCCTGCTGGACGAAGCCATCGAGCTGAACCCCGGCAACCCCGCCCTCTACCACGAACGCGGACGCGCCAAGCTGCTGAACGGCGACAAGGAAGGCTCCATGGAAGACCTGAAGAAGGAGCTGGAGCTGAACCCCAAGGAGACGGAGCAACTGAACGGGGAGTTCAACAACCAGCCGCTGGTGCAGCAAACCAATATCTTAGGACTCTAAATTCAAATCAAACAAAGATGAAACACAAGACACTTCTGTTCACATTGCTCGCCGCCGCCACGCTCACGGCTTGCAGCACGAAGAAAAGCCAACAACCGGCTGAACCCCAACCAGCCCCGGTGGAAGCCCGCCTGATGACCTACAACCTGCACAACTGCATCGGCATGGACAACCGCCGCGACTACCAACGCATTGCCGACGCCATCCGCCAGGCCCGCCCCGACGTGGTGGCCTTGCAGGAGCTGGACAGCGTGACGGGCCGCAACGGCGGCATCCACGCTCTCGACACCCTGCGCGCCCTGACCGGCATGAACGGATTCTTCGCCGCCGCCATCCCCTACGACGGGGGCAGCTATGGCATCGGGCTGCTCTCCCAAGAGAAGCCCCTCAGCGTGCGCACCGTCCCCATGCCGGGGCGTGAGGAGGCCCGCACGATGATCGTGGCCGAGTTCCGCGACTACATCTTCTGCGCCACCCACCAGTCGCTGACACCGGAAGACCAGGAGGCCTCCGTCCCCCTCATCCTGCAAGCCATTGACAGCATCTCCAAACCCGTCTTCCTGGCCGGTGACATGAACTCGCACCCCTACGAGAAGCCCCAACAGCTCCTGCGCAACCACTTCACCACCCTCAATGACACGGCAGCGTACACCTATCCCGCCGACCAGCCCCACGGCTGCATCGACTACATCTACGCCTTCACGGGCAACGGACATAGCTTCGAAGTGACGCAGGACACGGTCATCGCCGAGTCCGTGGCTTCTGACCACCGGCCGGTGCTGGTGACGGTGAAGGTGGGGCAACGCTAAAAACAATGCCGCCCTATCCTCACGGACGGGACGGCACACATTGCTCACAGAGTTCTTCATAAAGAAGAGTAGTTAAAGTTCAGGTCATATCAAATCTTATTCCAATCCTCCGCCCAAGGCATGGTACAACTCCACCACGCCTTGGGCTTCGTCATATTTGTCCTGCACCGCCGTCAGCCGGGCCGACAGCAGCGACTGGCGGGCGGTGAGCACTTGCAGGTAGTTCACCCCGGCGGAGTTGTCCATTAGCAACTGCGTGTCTTGCACCGTGAGGCGAAGCTGCTCCACCTGTTCCTCGTCCAAGCGGAGGCGTTCGCGGGCGGTCTGGCACTGCGTCAGGGCATCGTTCACCTCGTTGCCCGCATCGAGCAAGGATTGGCGGAATTGGAGCAACGCCTCTTCTTGCTGCGCCTTGGCAATCTTCAGGTTGGCCAGGTTCTGCCCCCGGTTGAAGAGGGGCTGCACCAACGAGCCGATGGCGGAGAGGAGCCACGAGCCGGGATTGGCGATGGCCGCCCCGCCGCTGTTGGTCCACCCCGCCGATCCGCCTAGGGTGATGGAGGGATAGAAGGCCGCGCGGGCGGAGTTGGTGCCATAGAACGCCTGCATCAACCGGGCTTCGGCCTGGCGGACATCCGGACGGCGGGACACCAAGTCGAGGGGCACGCCCACGGAGAGCCCGACGGAAAAGGCCTGCCCCTCCATCGTGCCGCGCACGATGCGGCGGGGCGTCTGCCCGAGGAAGGCACAAAGGGCATTCTCCTGCTCGACGGCCTGCTGCTGGAGGCTGAGCAAGGAAGACTGGGCGGCGAGGTGCGAGGCCCGTGCCTGGGCGATGGTGGCGCGGTCGGCCTGCCCGGCCAGATGCAGGGCCTCAAGGCTGCGGACATATTCCCACCAACTCTCCACGGTCTCCGTAGTGATGCGGATTTGCTCGTCCAGCATCAGCAGCGCATAATAGCTGTCCGCCACGGTGGCAATGACCTGCGTCTGCACGGCCTGCCGGTAGGCGTCGCTCTCCAGCAGGGCGGCGCGGGCGCGGCGTTTGGCGTTGGTCAGCTTGCCGAAGAGGTCAATCTCCCACGAGGCGGACGCGCCGACATCGTAGGTCTTCTGCGCCTTCGAGCCGTCGAAGCTCGACAAGGCACCTTCGGGCGTGAAGTCCACGGAGGGCAGATAGCTCAGCTTGCTCTGCCGCAACGTCGCCAGCGCCTCCTCCACTTGCAGGCGGGCCACCCGCAGGTCGGTGTTCGCCTCCAAGCCCTGCCGGATGAGAGCCTGCAAATGCGGGTCAGTGAAGAGTTCCTCCCAGCGGAGGGAGGCGAGGGAGCGCGCCGTGTCCGGACGGTTCTCCGGGCGGTAAAGGCTGTCCATACCCGCCATCGCCTCTGCCGGACGCTCGTATCGGGTGTAGACGCCGCACGAAGCGAAAAGCGGGACAAGGACTATTATTGTCAAAATTATTCGAATTTCTTTCATTCTCTGTTTCATTGGGTGCTTCTTAAAAACGGGTTTATTTCATATTTGAATATCAGATACTTACAAGGATCAAAACGAGACCTCGGTCTCAACCTCCCCTTCACCTCGGTCTCAACGCCTCCTTCACCTCGGTCTCAATGCGGTCGAGACCGAGGTCTCAACCTCGCCTTCATCGGGGTCTCGGTTTGGGGTACACCTTGGTGTAAGAATTATTCACCATGTGCCCGAGGGGGCATCACCCGCTCCTCTATCGCCTGGAAGACGATGAACAGCGCGGGCACGGCGAAGAGCAGGGCCAGGGTGCCGACAATCATGCCACCCACGACGCCCGTGCCCAAGGAGACATTGCCATTGGCACCCGCCCCGCTGGCGAAGACCAGGGGCAACATGCCGATGACCATGCAGAGCACCGTCATCAGGATGGGGCGCAGACGGACAGAGGCGGCGGACAGGGCGGCCTGGGCCAACGTCATGCCCTGGCGGCGGCGCGTGGCGGCATACTCGGTGATGAGGATGGCCGTCTTGGCCAGCAGGCCGATGAGCATGATAAGGCCCGTCTGCATGTAGATGTTGTTCTCCAGCCCGCACGTCTTGCTCAGGGCGAAGCTGCCCAACAGGCCGAAAGGCACACTGAGCATCACGGCGAGGGGGACGAACAGGCTTTCGTAGAGCGCACATAATATAAGGTAGACAAAGACAATGCAGACGACGAAGACGATGATGGTGTTCGACCCGCTGCCCGCCTCCTCGCGGGTGATGCCGCTGTACTCGTAGCCGTAGCCCACGGGGAGCGTCTGCCGCGCCACTTCCTCCACGGCACGGATGACGTCGCCGCTGCTGAAGCCCTCGTTCATCATGGCGTTCACCTGGATGGAACTATAGAGGTTGAAGCGGGTGAGCGTCTCCGGGCCGTATGTCTTGGTCAGGGTGACGAACTGGCCGATGGGAGCCATATCGCCCGACGAGGTGCGGACAAACATGTTGTCCAGGGCATCCGTGTCGAGGCGGAAGTCCTTGCGGGCTTGCACATAGACGCGGTAGAGCTTGGAGAAGCGGTTGAAGTTCGACGCATAGTTGCCACCGATGTAGCCGGACATCACACTGAGCACATCGCTGGGCGAGACGCCCATGCGCTCGCACCGGGCGGCGTCCACGTCCACGCGGTATTGCGGGAACTTGGTGTCGAAGGTGGTGTAGGCCATCTGTATCTCCGGCCGTTGGTTGAGGGCGGCGATGAAGCGGTCGGTATGCTCCTTCAGGGTGTTGATGTCGCCCCCGGCACGGTCCTGCACATAAAGCTCCACGCCGCTGCCCGTGCTGTAGCCCATGATGGTGGGCTGGGCGAAGGCGAATATCTTGACACTATGCACATCCGCCGTGCGGCGGTATATCTCGCTGATGACGGCGTTGATGTTGTCCTCCCCGGAGGGGCGGTCGTCCCAGTTCTTCAGCTTGATGATGAGCATGCCGCCGCTGGGTGCCTGCCCGCCCATCATGCTGAAGCCCGACACGTTGGAGTACCGCTCTATCTGCGGGATGTCCTTGACGCACGCCTCCACTTCGGCCATCGCATTCACCGTCTGGTGCAGGCTGCTGCCCGGCGGGGTGGTGACGTTGACGAAGACGGTGCCCATGTCCTCGTCGGGCACCAAGCCGGTCTTGGTGGTCTTCATCAGCACGGCCAGCAGGATGACGGACAGGATGATGCCCGCACCCACCAGCCACTTGCGGCTGAAGAACCATGTCACCCCGCCCTTGTACTTCAGCAACAAGCGGTTGAACGAAGCCTCGAAGGCGCGGTGGAAGCGGCTGGAGAAGCTGAGCTTTTCGCCCGTGGCGGCATCGGCGTGCGGCGTCATGATGAGGGCGCAGAGCGCGGGGCTGAGCGTCAGGGCATTGACGGCAGACAATCCCACGGCCACCGCCATCGTCAGGCCGAACTGCATATAGAACGTGCCGCTCGTGCCGCCCATGAAGGACGTGGGGATGAACACCGCCATAAAGACCAAAGACGTAGTGACAATGGCCGCCGCAATGCCGTCCATGGCCCGCGTGGTGGCCAGATAGGGCGAGCGCTCGCCGTCGTCGAACTGCGCCTGCACCGCCTCCACCACCACGATGGCATCGTCCACCACCGTGCCGATGACCAGCACCAGGGCGAAGAGCGTCAGCAGGTTCAGACTGAAGCCCGCGATGTAGAGGAAGGCGAACGTGCCCACTAAGGAAACAATGACTGAGATGGCGGGGATAACGGTGGAGCGTACGCTTTGCAGGAACACATACACTACCAGAATGACGAGGATGATGGCCTCCACCAGCGTCTTCACCACCTCGTGGATGGAGGCGTCCAAGAAGTCCTTGGTACTCATCAGGTCTACCAGCACCAGACCCTTGGGGAGTTCCTTGCGCACTTCCTCCATCAGCTTGTCTATCTCGGTGATAATCTCGTTGGCGTTCGACCCGGCCGTCTGCGAGACCATCGCCGTGGCACCGGGATGGCCGGACACTTCGCTGTTGTAGCCGTAGCTCTGTGCGCCCAGTTCTATCTCGGCGATGTCCTTCAGGCGCAACACCTCGCCGCTGTCCAGGGACTTGATGACGATGTTGCCGAACTCCTCGGAGGTCTCGTAGCGTCCCCGGTACTTCAGGGCATACTGGAAAGTGTTCTCCGAGTCCTCGCCCAAGGTGCCGGTGGCGGCCTCCACGTTCTGCTCGCCCAGCACGGCGGTGACATCCGACGGCATCAGCCCGTACTGTGCCATGCGTTGCGGGTTGAGCCAGATGCGCATGGCATAGTCGCCGCCCATCACATTGACGTTGCCCACGCCGCTGATGCGCGACAGGCGCGGCTCGATGTTTATCTTGAAGTAGTTGTTGATGAAGGTCTGGTCGTAGTCGTCGTTGGGCGCGTAGAGGGCCAGGATTTTCAACTGGCTGTTCTGCCGCTTCTCCACAGTGACACCAATCTTGGTTACTTCGGCGGGCAGCAGTCCCTCGGCCTCGCCCACCTTGTTCTTCACGTTGACGGTGGCCATGTCCGGGTCGGTGCCCTGCTTGAAGTAGACGGTGATGTCGCCCGCGCCGGTGTTGGTGGAAGTGGACGTCATGTAGGTCATGTTCTCCACGCCGTTGATGGCCTCCTCCAGGGGGACGACCACGGACTTCTGCACCGTCTCGGCATTGGCGCCGGTATAGGTGGTGGACACGCGGATGGTGGGCGGCGCGATGTCCGGATATTGTTCCATCGGCAGGTTGGTCAAGCCGATAAGCCCCACCAGTAGGATAAGTGCGGAGATGACGCACGACAGGATGGGGCGGTCTATAAATAGTTTCAGCTTCATTACTTTCTCTGATTATAAATGATTCATTCGTTTTTCAGCAAGGGAAGTTTTGTTTCATGGCTATGAAACACTTTGTTTCATGGCTACGAAACACTTTGTTTCATGGCTACGAAACATTGTGTTTCATGGCTACGAAACACTTTGTTTCCGAACCAGAAACACTTTGTTTCAAGCTAAGGAACAATCGCGGTTCCCTCCTGCAGCAGTCCGGCCCCTTCGGCCACGATGACATCGTCCGCCTGCAAGCCGCTCTCCACGATGTATTCTTGCCCGTCGTTGACGGGGAAGACTGAGACTTGGGTCGAGGTGGCCCTGCCGTCCACTACCTTATATACAAATACCCTGTCCTGTATCTCGTAGGTGGCCTCCTGCGGCACCACCAGCACGCTGTCCCGCCGGTAAGGCACCACGACCGTGGCACTGCCCCCGTTGCGCAGCATTCCCTCCGGATTGGGAAAGGTGGCACGCAGGCTGACGGCTCCCGTGGAGGTGTCGATGGTGCCGCTGATGGCGTCTATCTTCCCCTTGTGGGCGTATGGTTGGCCGTCGCTGAGATGAAGCTCCACGGCGGGCATCTGCCGCAGGGCCTCGTCGGACGTGCCGTATTGGCGCACGAGGGCCAGCACCTGGCTCTCGGTCAGGGAGAAGTAGACGTACATCTCCTCGTCGTCGCTCACCGTGGTCAGCGGGGTGGCGATGGAGGAGCTGACCAAGGCGCCCACGCGGTAAGGTATCATACCCGACACACCGTCCACGGGACTCTTCACTTCCGTATAGGAGAGGTCGTTGCGGGCGGAGGTCTCTTGGGCTTGGGCCTGCGCCAGGGCGGCTTCGGCTTCCAGCAGGGCGTTCTTGGCCGTCTGCAGGTCGAAGGCCGACACTACCTTATTATTATAGAGCGTCTCCTTGCTGTTCGCCGTCATGCGGGCGGTGGCCACGGAGGCCTCGGCGCTCTTCACGTTGGCTTCGGCGGTCTGCAAGGCCGCCCGGTAGGGCACTTGGTCGATGACGAACAACGTCTGCCCCTTGCGCACCGGGGCGCCCTCGTCGATACATACCTCGGTGATGGTGCCGCCCACCTGCGGACGTATCTCCACGCTCTGCCTGCCCTCCACGGTGGCGGTGTATTGGCGCGTCAGGACGCGGTCTGTCGGCGCGAGGGTCAGGGTTTTGTACTGTGTCCCGCCCGGTTGTTGCGGGGCATCCTTGCAAGCGGCAAACCCCATCAGGCACAGGGCGCAAAGGCTTGCCGACTGAAATAATCTCTTCATACTTACCATCTGATTTATCATTGAGTTTTGGGCGCAAAGGTACGGGGCATCGCGCGGGCGGCCCTTGTCCGAATCCGGCTGCGATTGGTCTGAATCCGGGCGTTATCATTCTTTTGCTTTAAGTGTATTAAGAAGATGGAAAAGGCTTTCCGCGCCGGAGGCATTGCCGTATCTTTACGCCCGTAATGTTATGAAGTATGAAGATAGAAGACGAACTTAGGATATGGTTGAAGGAGGCACGGATGGAAGGCGACGGGCAGGTTGATGTGGCGGCGTATGACAACAACCTGGCCATGGCGCATATACAGGGCCGTACGCTCCGCCTGGGAAATCCTGATGTGGAGAAGTGTCCCCACCTCTTCCTGCTGATGCACCGTGGCGAACTGCACCTGACGGTCAACGGCGACCGCATCGGCTTCGAAGAACCCGCCTACGTGGACTTCCTGCGAAACTCGCGGTGGGAGGACGTGGTGCTGACCGGAGGCTTCGACGCCCACCTCGTGATGGCCGAGCAAAGCTTCTTCATGGAAAGCACCTGGGCGATGCGCGACAAGATAACGGACGGCATGCAACACTTTGCCCAAGCCCCTTTCACAACTTGGGACGAGGCCACCGCCCGTCGTGTCCGGCTGCTGTCCGAGCTGATTTACGACCTGCTGGCAGGGGAAAGGAGGCCTTTCCTCCGCGAACAGTTGCAAGCCTTGGCCTGCGCCTGGCAATACGAGATGTGGAACACCTTCTACCGGCAGAACCAGCACCGGCGCACGGCGGGCGACGCGCATTGGCACGACATCACCTCGCACTTCTTCTACCTGGCCCAAACCCATTGCCGTGAGCAGCACGAAGTGTCGTGGTATGCCCGGCAGATAGGCGTCTCGCCCGACACCCTCTCCGCCACCCTGAAGCGGACACGCGGACGCACGGCAGGCAGCATCCTGACGTCCCTGCTTGTCCGTGAAGCCAAAGTCTGCCTGCGCAACCCGTCCCTCTCCGTGCAGCAGGTGGCCGAGACGCTGGGCTTCAGCGACCAGTCGGCCTTCGGGAAGTTCTTCAAGCGGGAGTGCGGGGTGTCGCCCGTGCAGTACAAAAAAGAAGCCCAATCTGGAGAAAAACAAGAAAATAATCACTATACCTGAAAAATTTCCTCACTTTTGCTTGCATTTCAAAGAAAAGCATTACTTTTGTCCCGTGAATTAACAAGAACAGGAACTTATGAAGTCATTCAACTTTGCATACTACTTCTTCTTTTACTTTTACTTTAGCCACAAAGTAGAGCGGGAGTTTGTATGTGTCAAGTGACAGTGACGCTTAAGAACCAAGGACAATGAATCAAGCAACGATATGAATCCCGCTCCTGCACCAAGGAAGCGGGATTTTTTGTTATAGACACATAAGGTATATATGAAACGAATAGCCATCCAAGGAACACTGGGTTCCTACCACGACATCGCCGCCCACAAGTATTTCGAGGGCGAGGACATCGAACTCATCTGCTGCGCCACGTTCGAGGAGGTGTTCGGCGCCATCAAGGAGGACAGCCGCACCATCGGGATGCTGGCCATCGAGAACACCATAGCGGGCAGCCTGCTGCACAACTACGAACTGCTGCGACAGAGCGGCACGCAGATAGTGGGCGAATACAAGCTGCGCATCAGCCACAGCTTCGTCTGCCTGCCCGAGGACGATTGGAGCAACATCGTCGAAGTACACTCCCACCCCATCGCACTGATGCAGTGCCGCGAGTTCCTCACCCGTCACCCGCACATCAAGGTGGTGGAAGGCGA
>CASEYC010000056.1 GCA_949292025.1 uncultured Bacteroides sp.
CATACCAGCTTTCCGCACCGCCGATGACGGCCGCCATCGCTATATAAAATATACATTCGAAACTGTGTTCACGTAAATGTTCACGACGGGGATCCTTTACGGTACGGAGTATTGAGATGATTTCCATTGGCTGCTTTTTTTTAACGTGATATATGGGCAAAAGTATAAAAATAGCAATTATAAATAAAGCTTATCACTAAATTTATCTAACATGATTTGATTCTCAGTCTATTAAGTAATGCGTCAGCCCTGCGAGGCTGCTTTAAAAACATACCTACAGCCTAAAGCCATATAACTTTAGGATAAAGTTATAAAACTTCGAGCTAAAGCTATAAAACTACAACCTGAAGTTATAGTTTTCAACGGCCATCGCGGGCTTTTTCTGCGGCTTCCGGCGTTTTTTCCAAGCGGCACGGGGAAAAGTTTCCTGTGCACATTTGCGCAAAATGAGGAATAGTTTGCGCCTTTTACGGATTCGGTTACCCTAAATGCGCCTATTTTTGCCTCCGGAAAACAAACTTCAAAAGAAAAGGTCATGAGACAACTGCATTCATCGTGGACGTTCATCGTCCTGCTGTTCTTCTGCTGGGTGGGCACGACAGCCCGCGCGCAAGAGGAGAACACCCGCCCGGCTTACACTGCGGAGCGGACGGACTGGATGGGTGCACTGCCCGACGCCTTCCCGATGTGCAAGCTGTCCATTCCGGGCACGCACGACAGCGGCGCGCGCTTTGGCGGGCCGGACTTCCATACACAGAACCAGGACATCCCTGCCCAACTGCGGCAAGGCATTCGCGCCTTTGACATCCGCTTGCAGGAGAAGGACGGCAAGCTGGGCGTATTCCACAGCATCGCCTTCCAGCAAGTGTATTGGGAAACCGACGTGTTGCCCGCATTCCTCCGCTTCCTGCAGGAGCACCCGACGGAAACGCTGGTGGTCTCGCTGAAACGCGAAGGAGGCACGCCCGAAGCCTACGCCACCCTGCTGGCCACCTCGCTGGAGGACAAGGCGAACCGTGCCTGCTTCGTGGAAGATTTCCATCCGGCATTGGCATTGGGCGACTGCCGGGGCAAGATCCTCTTCTTGCACCGCGACGTGGCCACACCGCACTATCCGGGAGCCGCCTGCTCCGGCTGGGCCGATGACGCCACCTGCCTGCTGACCCTGCGCGACAAGAACGGACAAGAAGGCCACGCCCTGCTGCAAGACGAATACCAATACGAGTCGGACCAAGAATCCGCCCAGAAGATAGCAGCCGCCATCCGCAACCTGGAAGCCGTGGCCGCCGAGCCGGAAGACTCCCGGCGTTGGGGCATCTCCTTTGCCAGTGCCACAGGATTGCCCGACGGCACGCCGCAAGCCTTCGCCGACCAAGTCAACCCGGCATTGGCCGACTGGCTGGAAGAACACGGGGGCGCACGCCGGGGCATCGTCTTCATCGACTTCACCGGACAAGAGGGCGGACAACGGCTGGTGTCGGTCCTGATAAACGGAAATTTTCGTTAAACCTATATAAATCACCATGATATGAACAGCATCAAATTAGCCATAGACTTGGGAGGCACCAACATCCGCATCGCGCGGGTGGAGAACGGACAATGCACGGACCACCAATCGGTGCCCTGCCCCGCCAACGAGGAAGCCTCGGTTGTAGTGGACCGCTTGTCCCAACTGATTGAAGGACTGATAGACAGCCGGGTGAAAGGCATCGGCATCGGCGTCCCCTCCATCGTGGATGCACAGGCAGGCATCGTCTACGACGTGGCCAACATCGCCTCGTGGAAGGAAGTCCCCCTGAAAGCCCTGTTGGAAGAAAAGTTCCAAGTGCCCGTGGCCGTGGAAAACGACTGCAACTGCTTCGCCTTGGGAGAATGTATGTTCGGCGCGGGACGCGACTGTTCGAACATGGTGGGCGTCACCATCGGGACAGGCATCGGCGCGGGCATCATCATCGGCCGGAAGCTCTACGGAGGCTTGTATCGCGGAGCCGGAGAGATGGGCACCCTGCCCTACCTGGATGCGGATTTTGAACACTATTGTAGCAGTTTTTTCTTCAAACGAAAGGGAATAGACGCTGCGGAATATGCCCGGAAAGCCCAGCAAGGAGACCGGGAAGCCTTGAACCTTTGGGATGAATTTGGCGGACATATAGGCCAGCTAATTAAAGGAATTATGTTTACATACGCACCGGAAATCATAGTCTTCGGAGGCGGCATTTCATCGGCCTTTCCACTATTCAGAAGAGGAATTGATAAAACCTTACATAATTTCCCCTACAAACGTATTTTAGAACAAACAAAAATCACCATATCCACTTTGAAGAATGCCAATCTACTCGGGGCTTCATCACTTTTGCCGAATTGACAACAAGGATGATATCCTCGAAACAGGCAAGTATAAAAGTATTTACACAAAAAGAAAGACAATCGATGTAGCAAGTGTAACAAAATGATTACCAGTTTGTAACATCATTGTAATATAAATTTTTGAACCTTTGTGCACAAATAAAAAAAAGAAGTGTTATTAACTTTAAATTTTCGAGAATGGAACGATTAAATCTAAGATTCTGTCGAACATTCCTTATCCTTTTGTTGGGATTGTTCGTATCGGTAGGGGCATTCGCCCAGAAGATTTCCGTTACAGGAGTAGTGAAGGACCAAACCGGCGCTCCCATCATCGGCGGTAACATTGTGGTGAAGGGAACAACCACCGGCGTAATCACCGACGTTGACGGCAAATTCACGCTGTCCGCCAACAAAGGCGATGTATTGGTCATCAGTTATGTGGGCTTCACCAGCCAGGAGGTCAAGGCTGACGGGAAGCCGTTGAACATCATCTTGCGCGAGGACACCGAGCTGCTGGATGAGGTAGTCGTATTGGGTTATGGTGCCCAGACCCGCAAGCAGGACTTGTCCGCTTCCGTCGGCATCGTGGACAACACGGATGAACTGGCCATCCGCCCCGTGACTTCCACAGAGAGCATGTTGCAAGGCCAGTTGCCCGGCGTGACCATCACGTCCAACGGCGGTGACCCGACGTCCACGCCCAACATCGTCATCCGCGGCCAAGGTTCGCAGAACGGCGACAATGTGCTGTGGGTAGTAGACGGCGTGCCGGGTGCTCCCATTTCTTCTATGAATGATATCGAAAGCATCGTGGTCCTGAAGGACGCCGCTTCCGCCGCCATCTATGGTGCCCAGTCCGGTGCCGGCGGTGTTATCCTGGTGACGACCAAGAAGGCCAAGGAAGGTGCTCCCTCCGTATCGTATGACGGCGTGTTCGGCATCCGCCAGGCCACGAACCTCATTGAGCCGCTGAACGCCGAACAGCAACTGAAGATGCGCCAACTGTCGTATGCCAATGCCGGCATGAGCCTCCCGACAGGCTGGGATCCTGAACGCAACCCGTGGATCACGACCACCCGCACCGACTGGATGGACGCCATCTTCCGCACCGCTTTCTACCAGCGCCACAACGTGGCCTTGAACGTGGGCACGGAGAACTTCACCAACCGTGTTTCGTTCTCCTACAACAACGACCAAGGTGTCTTGATCAACACGTATAAGAAAGACGTGACCATGCGCTACAACGGCAAAATCAAGCTGAACAAGTGGGTGACCGTCACCGAAGACTTCATTTGGAAGAACACGGACAGCCGCAGCAAGGACACGGAGAATGACGCCTACACCGGTCCTATCCTGTCTGCCATCTACATGCCGGCCAGCGCCACCATCCGCAACCCGCTGGATGGCACGTGGGGCGGTGTGACGACAGAAGACCCGGAGTACATTGCAAAATACGGTTCCAACTTTGCAGACATTCACGGTGACGTGGTGAACCCCGTCCGCTTGCTGGAAGCTGAAAACCGCTACAACAAGACCAGCGACATGTGGAGCACCACCACGTTGGAGATTGCCAATGTGATTCCCGGCCTGAAGTTCACCAGCCGCTTCACGTACAACCTGGCTTCCAACCTCTACAAGAACTTCAACCCCAGCGTGGACGAGCCCGGCAAACCGGACAGCTCCAACACGCTGACGGAAACGACCTATCGTTCGGACTCTTGGAAGACAGAGAACACACTGACCTATGACAACAGCTTCGGCAAACACACCGTAGGCGCCTTGCTCTCCACGACCGCCGACCATTATTCTCTCCGCGGTCTGGATGTCACAGGCAATGGCTTGGCCGACGAATCTGCATACCTGCAATACTTGGCCTATGCTTCCAGCATTTCTGCCAACGACTACTTGACCGGCCCGGATGCCAACGTGTCCGTGATTGCCCGTGCCGCCTATTCGTATGATGACCGCTATTTCATCACCGCTTCTTGGCGTCGTGACTATGCCGGCCGCCTGCCGAAGGATAACAACTATGGCGACTTCCCCGCAGTGACCGCTGCCTGGAAAATCTCCAAGGAAAAGTTCTTCCCCCAAACGGATGTCATCAGCTTGTTGAAGTTGCGTGCTTCTTGGGGACGCGTAGGCAACTTGGGTTCCATCGGCTACAACTACAAATCCGCCCTTCTGAGCCAAGGTCTTTATTCGGAACAGGCTCAGTATGGTCCGGAATCCAACACGATTTGGAACACCTTTATCTATAATGCAACAGCCCTGAACCCCGACCTGACTTGGGAAACTTCCGAGCAGTGGGACTTGGGTCTTGACCTGTCAATGTTCAACGACCGCCTGTCCGTGTCGATGGACTACTTCGACAAACGTACATTCAACCTGATTCAGTCCCAGACCATGAACTGGCCGAACACCATCGGTATCGATGCCATGTTGGTCAACTTGGGTGAGGTCCGCAACCGCGGTTTTGAAATCGCCGCCAGCTGGAGCGACCAAATCAACAAAGACTGGTCGTACTTCGTTTCGGGTAACTTCTCGTACCTGAAGAACTGGGTATCCGACATAGGCGTGAAGAATGCCGACGGCACCCCGGGCGTATGGACCAACGACACGCAGTTCCGCAACCTGCCCTACTTCTATCAGACGGCAGAAGGCGAGCCTTTGAACTCGTTCTACCTTATCAAGACAGACGGCATCTTCCAAAGCGACGAAGAAGCAGCTGCCTACGTGGACAAGAACGGCAACCGCATCCAGCCTAATGCACAGGCCGGTGACCTGAAGTTCGTAGATGCCAATGGCGACGGCCAAATCACGGACGCAGACCGCCAGTACTTAGGCAGCGCCACGCCGAAGACTACGTTTGCCTTCTCCTTCGGTTTCAACTGGAAGAAACTTTCGTTCAGTGCCATGTTCCAAGGCGTGGGCGGTGCCAAAGCAGCCTACGTGGGTAAGTATATGTTGCTGAGCGACGTGGAAGGCAACTTCAACCGTTCCAGCGAGATTCTGAATGCTTGGAGCCCCACGAACACGGGTTCTGACATTCCCCGCCTATCCAAGAACGACCCGAACGGCAACTTCAGCACGCCTTCCGACTGGTACTTGGAGAATGCTTCCTACCTGCGTCTGAAGAACGTGACCCTGTCTTATGACTTGACAGACGTACTCCGCAAGTGGTCGCACGCCAGCGAGCGCAACAGCAGCCTCTCCCTCTTCCTGAGCGGCGAGAACCTGGTGACTTTCACCCCTTATTCCGGTATGGACCCCGAATGCGGTGGCTGGGATGCCTTGAAATACCCGGTGTCGCGCGTATTCTCCCTGGGTGTGAAACTGACTTACTAATCCTTACTAACGAAACATAGATTATGAAAAAGAATATATTGTTTTTTGCCATGGCTGCCTCGTTGCTGACCACTTCTTGCAGCGATTTCCTGGATGTGCAGCCTGAAGGAAATGCCACCACGGACCAATACTTCGTGAACGACCAGCAGGCCATTGATGCCGTGGATGCTTTGTATGAGCGATTCCACCAGGAAGCCCTGTATGGACGCGAACTCTTTTGGGAACAAGGCGGTGCCTGCGACGTGGTATGGGGAAGAACCCGCAGCTACAACACGCTGGCAACCTTGGAATATACGGGCGATGAAGAGCCCTTGCGCACCACATTTGAAACGCTGTATACGGTGATGGCCCGTTCCAACTGGGTCATCCAGCAACTGCTGAACAAGCAGGCCGGCACGGAGTTGAGCGAAATCGAGAGCCGCAGCCTGGGTGAAGCCTACTTCACCCGCGCTTGGTCCCACTTCCTGATTGCCTACCGTTATGGCTTGGACACGCAAGGTGTGCCTTTCGTACGCTACGAGGACTTCGAGAACGGTTATGACAACTCCATCCCGCCCCAGCGCGAATCCGTAATGGAGAACTACCGCCTCATCATCGAAGACTTGGACAACGCCATCAAGTATTTGCCTACTTTCGAGGAGTATGACGAAGGCAACAGAGGCCGCGCACACGATGCAGCAGCCGTAGCCTTCAAGGTGAAAGTGAACGCTTACTGGGCTACTTGGGACGCTTCCAAATGGCAGGAAGTCATCAACTTGGTCAATGAACTGGAGACCACATACGGACGCGACTTGGCTGGCTCGCTGAATGAGTTCTTCTCTTCCGACTTCAGCAATTATTGGAACAAGGAATACATCTGGTCTATTCCCGGCAACGGCGGTGACCTGGGCGGCGGTTCCGAATTCCCGGGCGTCATCCTGGAAAACAAAGGTTGGGGTATCTACAACGGTTGGGGACAAAACAAACCTTCCTACGATATCTTTGAAGAGATGTTGAAGGACGGCGAAGGAAACGAACGTATTGTGCGCTCCATCTTGGAATACGGACAAGAATTCCAGTTCTGGGGTAAGACCATGCGTTTCTATTCCACTTCCGACGTAGAGTCCGGCTTTATGATCAACAAGTATATGGATCCGTTCAAACATGCCGATGCCGACAAGAGCGGTTATGTGAACACAAATGGCAACTGGCCGACAGTACGCCTGAACTTCCCCATCATCCGCTTTGCTGAAATGTTGTTGTTCCGTGCCGAGGCTTATTTGATGACCGGTCAGGCTCAATTGGCCACGGAGGACATCAACCGCATCCGCGAACGCTCCAAACTGACTCCGCTGGACCACACCGCCACAATGACCGACCTCTACCACGAGCGTCGCTGCGAGCTGGCCTTCGAGTTCACCGACCACCTGTTCGACCTGAAGCGTTGGCACCGTTCGGACAATGCGGAAATCAAGGCATTGGCTGCTGCCGAACTGAATGCCCACCCGCGTGCCCGCAAATATGCGGATCGCATGGATCCGGATTCATCTTTTGAAATCATACCTTACGAGGACTATCCCAACAAGGCCACGTATGACGACCACTTGATGGTATTCCCCTATCCGTCGATAGAACTTACCAACTCCAATGGTCAATTGACCCAGAATCCGGGATACTAAACATCCTTTGTTGTAACAGATTGAATCTGCAAGGACGGAGGGAACTCCTCCTTGCAGATTTCCATTTATAACAAACACCAATTAAGCTGATGAAAACAAAATTCCTTGCCAGTGCCGCCCTTGTGCTTTGCGCCTGCGTGGCTTGCACGCCCGAGCGGCTGGCCAATGTAGACTATGTGGATCCCTTCGTCGGGACAGGCTTCCACGGACACACCTATCCGGGAGCGACGGTGCCCCACGGCGCCGTGCAACTCAGCCCCGACACACGCGCCGGAAACTGGGATGCCTGTGCGGGCTACCACTACGGCGACCAGACTTTGAAAGGCTTCTCGCACACCCATCTGAGCGGAACGGGCTGCATCGACCTGGGCGACCTGTTGTTCCGCCCCACTGCACAACAAGTGGACTTTGAGGCCGATTCCTTGTATCGTGCTGCCGCCTTCTCCCATCAGGACGAGGAAGCGGAAGCAGGTTACTATGCCGTGACGCTGGCCGACGAGAAAATCAAGGCCGAACTGACCGCCACCACCCATGCAGGCGTACACCGCTACACCTTTCCCACGGACGGTGAGGCGAATATCATCGTGGACTGGACACACCTGCTGGACAATGAACACATTTATGAAGCCGAACTGACACAGACCTCGGACAACGAGCTGACCGGCATGCGCCGCACCCGGGGCTGGACGGACAACCAATACGTGTATTTCGCCGCCCAATTCTCCAAGCCGTTCCACGCGGTGGAACTGGGCGAAGAAGGAAGGATAGCCGTGCTCTCCTTCGACAATGCCGACGGCCAACCCGTTGTGGCCAAGGTGGGCCTCTCCATCGTGAGCGTGGACAATGCCCGCCAGAACCTGGAAGCCGAGGTGAAGGACTTCGACTTTGACGCCGTGCGTGCCGCCGCCCGCAACCAATGGGAACAGGCGCTCGACGTCATCCACGTGGAGGGAGGCACCCCGGACGAGCTGGCCAACTTCTACACGGCCTTGTACCACGCGCTGGTCGTGCCCAACACGGTGAGCGACGTCAACGGACAGTATCGCCGCCACAACATGGAGATTGGCCAGTTGCCCGCCGGGCAGACACGCTACTCTACGTTCTCCTTGTGGGACACCTTCCGCGCCTGGAACCCGCTGATGACCCTGACGGACACGACGCTGGTCAATGCGATGGTCAACTCTTTCCTCGACATCCATGACGCTTCGGGCGAGCTGCCCATCTGGCCGCTCTCTGCCGGAGAGACGGGCACGATGATTGGCTACCACTCCGTCTCCGTCATCGCCGATGCCTACCTGAAGGGCATCCGGGGCTTCGATGCCGCCAAGGCGCTGGACGCCATGGTGGTTTCTGCCGAAAAGAACGAGAAAGGAGCCGACTACTACGTGAAGAACGGTTTCATCCCCGCCAACATCAAGAAGGAGTCTATCTCCTGCCTGCTGGAGTTCGCCTACGACGACTGGTGCATCGCCCAGATGGCCAAGGCCATGGGACGGGACGATGTGTATGCCACCTTCATCGAACGCTCGCAGAACTACATCAACGTCTTCGACGGCTCCACCCGCTTCTTCCGCCCCAAGCGCGAGGACGGCAACTGGGAGACGCCCTTCAATCCCCTCGAAGTGGGCCGCGCCTATACCGAGGCCACAGCCTGGCAATACCGTTTCTTCGTGCCGCACGACATGAACGGCATGATGCAACTCTTCGGCGGGATGCCCCAGTTCACGGCCGACCTGGATTCCATCTTCACCGTGACCTCGCAGATTGACGGCGACCTGGTGGACATCACGGGCCTGATAGGGCAATACGTGCACGGCAACGAGCCGAGCCACCACATCGCCTACCTGTACAACTACGTGGGCCAGCCCTGGAAGACGCAAGCAATGACACGCCGCCTGCTGGACGAGATGTACCAGCCCACGCCCGAAGGCATCATCGGCAACGAGGACTGCGGGCAGATGTCAGCCTGGTACATCCTCTCCGCCCTGGGCTTCTATTCCGTTTGTCCGGGCACGGGCGAGTTTGCCCTGACCACCCCGCTCTTCGAGAAGGCGGTGCTGACCCTGGCCAACGGCAAGCAACTGACCATCACGGCCAACAATCCCCGCAAGAACATCTATATAGACCGGGTGGAACTGAACGGCCAGGCCATAGACGCCAACTACATCACCTACGACCAACTGATGGGGGGCGGCGAACTACGCTTCACCCTGACGGACCAGCCCAACACGCAACGCGGCACGTCCGCCGAGGCTGCCCCGTATTCATACACGAACGAGGCCACCGTCTCCATCCCCTACGTGGACAAAGACCTGAACCTCTTCCTGGACAAAGTGAGCGTGACGCTGGCCACCACGACCGCCGGGGCGCAAATCCACTACACCCTGGACGGCACCGAACCGACAGAAGAATCGCCCGTCTATGCCCAGCCCATCGAACTGGACAAGACCACGCTGCTGAAGGCCAAAGGCTTCAAGGACGGATTCCGCCCCAGCCGCACGCTCTCCATCGAGGCCACAAAGGCGAAGCTGAAGCCTGCCCTGTCCGTACAGCCCAAGCAGAACGGCACGTCCTACCAGTATTATGAAGGACTGTACCAATGCGTGGCCGACATCGCCAAGACCCGTATGCTGGAGCAAGGCACCCTGCCCGAACCGTCCATCAAGGGCGCGAAGCAGGCAGACCACTTTGCCTTCATCTTCACGGGCTACATCAACGTGCCGGAAGACGGCGTCTATACGTTCATGACCCGCTCGGACGACGGCAGCGTGCTCTACATCGACAACACCTTGGTGGTGAACAACGACGGCTCGCACGCCGCCATCCCCGCCACGGGCATGGTGGCCCTACAAAAAGGCTTCCACAGCTACAAGCTGATGTACATCGAGGACTACGAAGGCGAGCACCTCAGCTGGGCCTGGCAGTTGCCCTCGGCTTCGGAGCTGGAGCAAATTCCCGCCTCGGCCTTGTTCGTGAAATAAAGAATGGATTAACTTTGCAAACCCTAACACATAAACTGAGTAGATATGAAGAAGATTGCTTTATTGCTTTTGCCGCTCCTGGCCGCCGCGTGCGGACAGGGCGGGCAGCAGGCCGCCACGCAGACGGACGAGCCTGTCAACGTGATGACGTTCAACATCCGCTACGACAACCCGGAAGACAGCCTGAACAACTGGAACTACCGCAAGGACCGCGCCGCCAGGGCTATCCGGTTCTATGGAGCGGACATCGTGGGCACGCAGGAAGTGCTGCACAACCAACTGGAAGACCTGAAACAACGCCTACCGGGCTATGAGGCCATCGGCGTGGGCCGCGAGGACGGCAAGGAAGCCGGCGAATACAGCGCGCTGTGGTATCGCACAGACCGCTTCAACGCCAAGGAGAGCGGCTGGTTCTGGCTGAGCGAGACGCCCGAAGTGGCAGGCTCGAAAGGCTGGGACGGCGCGTGCGAACGCATCGCCACCTGGGCCAAGCTGCAGGACAAGCGGACGGGCAAGGAATACTTCGTGCTGAACACGCACCTGGACCATGTAGGCGTGGCTGCCCGCCGCGAGGGCGTCAAGCTGGTGCTGGACAAGGTGCAGGAGCTGGGCGGCGACCTGCCGGTCATCGTCACGGGCGACTTCAACGCCGAGCCGGAATCGGACGTCATCAAGCAAGTGACCGACACGGCCGACCCCGAACACCTGACCGACGCGCGCACCGTGGCCGCCCTGGTCTACGGACCGGACTGGAGCTTCCACGACTTCGGCAGCATCCCCTACGAGCACCGCGACCGCATCGACTACATCTTTGTGAAGAACGGCCTCGAAGTCCTGAAGTACGGCATCCTGGCCGAGACCGAGAGCGATGCCTATCTGTCTGACCATGCACCGGTGCTGGTGAGCGTGAAGTAAATAGGAATTTAGTGGCCTTTTGGCCGCAATGCCAAACGTGTAGGGGCGACTCTTGCGGTCGCCCTTATTTAGGGCGGGGGCAAGCCCCGCCCCTACAACGATAAATTATCATTTAACAACAAAACCTATGAACAGAATAATAAACCGCTGCCTCGTAGCAGCCCTGGCGCTGGCCCTGATGCCCGGCGCAATGTCGGCACAAGAACGCCGCGACAAAGAACAGACCTACGTACTGGAACATCCGTATGAGGTGACCAAGATAACCCCGCCGCAAGGCAAGAAGGTGAAGAACGTCATCCTGATGATAGGCGACGGCATGAGCCTGATGCACGTCTACTCTGCCTGGACGGCCAACCGCGGCAAGCTCTTCCTGACTGACAACTGCCAGACCGTGGGACTCTCGAAGACCTACTGCGCCAACCGCCTGATCACCGACTCCGGCGCGGGCGGCACGGCGATGGCCATCGGCCAGAAGACCAACTACCATGCCGTGGGCGTGGACGTGAACGGCAATCCCCAGCCGTCGCTGATTGACCTGGCCGACGCCAAGGGCCTGTCCACGGGCATCGCCGTGACGTGCCGCCTGTGGGACGCTACGCCGGCCGACTTCTGCTGCCACAACGCCGACCGCGACGCCGAAGAGGCTATCGTGGCCGACTACGTAAACAGCCCCGTGCAATACGTCTTCGGCGGAGGCGCCCAGATGTTCCAGAACCGCAAAGACGGCCGCGACCTCATTGCCGAACTGCGCGCCAAGGGCTACCAGACGCCCAAGACGTGGGAGGAGCTGAGCCAAATCCAGAGCGGAAAGGTCTTCGCCGTGCCCTATCCCAAAGATACGCCCCTGCCCGCCGAACGCGGCGACCTGCTGGCCCGAGCCTCGCTGAAAGGCATCGACCTGCTGGACCAGAACGAGAAGGGCTTCTTCATGATGATTGAAGGCTCGCAACTGGACGACTACGGCCACTTCAACGACCTGGACCTGCTGATGCAGGAGACGCATGACTTCGACCGCACCGTTGGCGCCATCTTCGAATGGGCGGCACGCGACGGCGAGACGCTGGTCGTGGTCACTGCAGACCATGAGACGGGCGGACTGACCCTCGTGGGCGGCGACCTGAAGGAAGGCAAGATTGTCGGCAAGTTCTCTACCGGCGACCACAGCGGCGTGATGGTGCCCGTCTACGCCTTCGGCCCCGGCTCCGAGGAGTTCACCGGAGTCTATGAGAACACGGACATCTTCCATAAGATCAAGAAGCTGCTCGGGCTGTAAACAGGAAGGAATTTAGTTTAGGCGCGGATTACACGGATTTCACGGATTTATTAATTATATAACCCATGGAATCCAACGATTCAGAATAAAAAATATCCGTGGAATCCGCGTGATCCGCGCCAAAATACACCGACAAATCATCATTTACTCACCCTCATAAAAACATCATCCTCCATGCTGAAGCACCTATACCTTACCGCCCTGCTTTGCCTGCTGGCCGCCGTCCGGGTGGACGCGCAGAGCTGCGGCAACGACGAGAAATACCACCTGCCCTACAAGAACACGTACGTCAAGGAGCCCCTGGTGACAGAGAACGAGTACCGCGTGGCCAAGCCCCAAACCATCACGCCCGGGAGCTTCGAGGAAGCCCGGCAAATCCTCCCCAACCCCATCTGGGCCGGACACCAGAAAGAGATTGAAATGTACTGGCGCGCCTGGGAAATCGCCGTGGGCAACATACGCGCCCCGCAGGAAGGCTCCGGCTTCGTCTCCAGCTACCTGGACACGGCCTACAACGGCAACATCTTCATGTGGGACTCGTCCTTCATCCTGATGTTCGCCCGCTACGGCGCGCGGTTCTTCCCCTTCCAGCAGACGCTGGACAACTTCTACGCCAAGCAGCATCCCGACGGATTCATCTGCCGCGAGATCAAGGCCGACGGCGCCGACTGCTTCGAGCGTTACGACCCCGTCAGCACCGGGCCCAACCTGATGCCTTGGTGCGAGATGGTCTACTTCCACCAATTCGGCGACACGGAACGCCTGCACAAGATATTCCCCGCCCTCTGCGCCTACTACAAGTGGCTGCGACTGAACCACACGTGGCGCAACGGCATGTACTGGTCCAGCGGATGGGGCACGGGCATGGACAACATGCCCCGCGTGCCGGAGGAGTACAGCCCCATCTACAGCCACGGGCACATGATTTGGCTGGACACCAACCTGCAACAGCTCTTCACCGCCAACCTCCTGCTCCAGATGGGTTTCTACCTGGAGAGGTGGCAAGAGATTGAGGACTTCGAGGACGAGGCCAAGAGGCTGAAGAAGTACATCAGCGAAAACCTCTGGGACGAGGAGACGGGCTTCCTCTACGACCAATATGCCGACGGCACGCTCTGCACCACGCAGGGCATAGGCGCTTACTGGGCCTTGTACACCGACGTGCTGGACAGCGCGCGGCTGGACCGCCTGGTGGGCCACCTGGAGGACACCGCCTCCTTCAACCGCCCGGGACGCATCCCCTCATTGGCCGCCAACCACCCCAAATACAAGGCAAACGGCCGCTACTGGCAGGGCGGCGTCTGGCCGGGGACCAACTACATGGTGATGCGCGGACTCGTGGAGAAGGGCTATCGGGAGCTGGCACGCGAAATCTGCCTGAACCACTACGCCGAGGTGCTGGAGGTGTACAAGAACACAGGCACCTTCTGGGAATACTACGCCCCCGAATCCGCCGAACCGGGCTTCATGGCCCGCAAGGAGTTTGTAGGCTGGGCAGGACTGCCGCCCATCGCGGAGCTGATAGAGTTCATCATCGGCATCCGGGGCGACTACGTGGAGCGCCAGATCGTCTGGGACCTGAACCTGACGGAGGAAAACGGCATCGAACGCTACCCCTTCGGCCCCGACGGGATGATTGACCTCAAGGCCGAGGCACGACGCTCGCCCGACGCCGAACCGCGCATCACGGTCAGCACCAACATCCCCTTCACGCTGGTCGTGCTCTACGGCGACAAGGAGAAGAAGATAGCCGTCGAGCCGGGACGGAACACCTACTAAGCCACGCACAGTTTGGTGGAACGCTTTCACCTTACTATCTGAAAACGTTTCGGATTACTATCCGAAAATGTCTCGGATTACCATCCGAAAGCGTCTCGGATTACTATCCGAAAATGTCTCGGATTACTATCCGAAAACGTTTAGGATAAAAATCAGGACATATAGGCGCGGATTACGCGAATTTCACGGAGCTAAGGGTTGTGAAAACACGGATATCCCGTAATCCTAACGATATATCCGCGAAATCCGCGTAATCCGCGCCAAAAAACAAGACGATGGATAATCATTTAATTTCAAATACATACATAATAACCCATGAAAGGAACTAACATGTCGCGACGCCGCCTCCTCCAGACGGGAGGGCTCGCCCTGGCCGCCCTGGCCATGCATCCCATAGATTCGCTCGCCGCTGCTGCGGGCGGGTCGTCGTCCTACAAATCCCTGCGTCCCGCGCCGGACAAGCGGCACTTCACCTCGAAGGCCGTAGAAGCCGTCATTGCCGAGACCAAGCCGAAGATCAAGGACGAGAAGCTGCGGTGGATGTTCGAGAACTGCTTCCCCAACACGCTGGACACCACCGTGAAGCATACGATGAAGGACGGCAAGCCGGACACCTTCGTCATCACCGGAGACATCGAAGCCATGTGGCTGCGCGACTCTTCGGCACAGGTGTGGCCCTACCTGCCGCTGATGAAGGACGACGAGCCGCTGCGCCGCCTCGTGGAGGGCCTCATCCGCCGCCAGGCCGAATGTATCTGCATCGACCCTTACGCCAACGCCTTCAACGACGGTCCCCTGGGCAGCTACTGGGAGACGGACCACACGCAACACATGGTGAAGGAACTGCACGAGCGCAAGTGGGAAATCGACTCCCTCTGCTACCCCATCCGCCTGGCCCATCGCTACTGGAAGCTGACGGGCGACACCGCCCCCTTCGACGACCGGTGGCACGAGGCGATGACGCTGGTGATGAAGACCTTCCGGGAGCAGCAGCGCAAGGACGGGCTGGGCCCGTACAGCTTCCGGCGCGACTGCGACCGCCCCACGGACTCGCAGATCAACAACGGCTGGGGCGCCCCGGTGAAGCCCGTCGGACTGATCGTCTCGGCTTTCCGCCCGTCGGACGACGCCACGCAATACGGCTTCCTCATCCCCTCCAACATGTTTGCCGTGGTCTCCCTGCGCCAGTTGGCGGAGATGGAGCAAAAGATTCGCAAAGACGAAGCCTTTGCCTCGGAATGCCAGGCACTCGCCGAAGAGGTGGACGAGGCCATCCGCCGCCATGCCATTGTCAACCATCCCGTCTGCGGCCGCATCTATGCCTTCGAGGTGGACGGCTACGGCAATGCCCTCTGCATGGACGATGCCAACGTGCCCAGCCTGCTGGCCGCGCCCTATCTGGGCTACTGCTCCTTCAAGGACACCATCTACCGCAACACCCGCAAGATGATCTGGAGCGACAACAATCCTTACTTCTTCCGCGGCAAGGCGGGCGAAGGCGTGGGCGGCCCGCACGTGGGACTGAACTACGCCTGGCCCATGAGCCTCATCATGAAAGCCTTTACGACAGACGATACCGACGAAATCCGCACCTGCCTGCGGATGCTCCGCGACACGGACGGCGGCACAGGCTTCATGCACGAGTCTTTCAACGTGAACGATGCCAAGGACTTCACCCGCTCGTGGTTCGCGTGGACCAATACGCTGTTCGGCGAACTGGTGCTGCACACCGTCCGCGAGTACCCCACCCTTTTGTCACGGCCACTATGAGAAAGATAGCTTGTTGGTTGGCAGCCGCGTCCCTCGTCCTCTCGTCATGCACGGAGGGCGGGGCCGACGCGGCCTTTAGCATTATCCCAATGCCCAATGAAGTGACAGCCGCATCGGGCAGCTACGTCCTGCCGGAAGAGACCGCCGTCGCCCTCCCCGGTGGAGAGGAGGCGCAGAAGGCATTCCGCTACCTGGCGGACGCCTTGCGGAACACTCCCATTGCCCTGAGGGCCGTATCCCAAGGAGCGGAGGCCGACATCTGCCTGGCCACGGACAGCACCCTGGCCGACGAGGCCTACCGGCTGGAGGCGGACGGTGAGGGCGTGCGCATCGCGTCCAACGCTTCGGGGGCGGGCTGGTTCTACGGCGTGCAGTCGCTGCTGCAACTGCTCCCGCCGGAGATCTATGACGACACCCGGACCTTCGCGGGGCGGCTGGAGGTGCCTGCCGTGCGCATAGCGGACGCGCCCCGGTTCCCCCACCGCGGCGCGATGATGGACGTCGGGCGAAACTTCCTGCCCAAGGAAGAGGTGCTGAAGTTCCTCGACCTGATGGCCTCGTACAAGATGAACGTCTTCCACTTCCACCTGACCGACGACCAAGGCTGGCGGATTGAAATCAAGAAGTATCCCCGCCTGACCGAAGTGGGGTCGCACCGCCCCCGCACCCAGATAGGCCACTCGGACTACTATTACCCCCGCCGCTATGACGACAAGGAACAGCGCGGCTACTACACCCAGGACGACATCCGCGAGATAGTGCGCTATGCCGCGGACCGCTACATCACCGTGGTGCCCGAGATAGAGATGCCCGGACATGCCTCTGCCGCCCTGGCCGCCTATCCGGAGCTGTCCTGCGGGTTGGGCAAGACCTACGTGGTGCGCGATTACTTCGACGTGTTCGACGAGGTCTATTGCCCCAAGGAGGGCACGTTCCGCTTCCTGGAGGACGTATTGGACGAGGTGATGAGCCTCTTCCCCAGCCACTACATCCACATCGGGGGCGACGAGTGTCCCAAGAAGGCGTGGAAGAAGTGTGCCCATTGCCAAGCCCTGATGAAGCGCGAGAGCCTGCCCGACGAGGAAGCCCTGCAGAGCTGGTTTATCCACCGCATCGAACGCTTCGTCAACAGCCGGGGCCGCGACATCATCGGCTGGGACGAAATCCTGCAAGGCGGACTGGCGCCCAACGCCACGGTCATGTCCTGGCGCGGCGAGGAGGGAGGCATCGAAGCGGCCCGGCAGAAGCACCGGGTCATCATGACGCCGGGCGTGCGTTGCTACTTCGACTTCTACCAGGCCGTGCCCGAACAGGAACCCATGGCCATGCGCGGATACCTGCCCCTGGACACCGTGTATGCCTATGACCCCCTGCCCGCGGTCCTGAGCCCCGAGGAACAGGGATACATCATCGGCACGCAGGCCAACATCTGGGGCGAATACATCCAGACGCCCGGGCACTTTGAATACATGGCCTTCCCCCGCCTCCTGGCCATGGCCGAGGTGCAGTGGACGCAACCTGCGCAGAAGAACTTCGCCTCCTTTGCCCAGCGGCTCGACCGCGAGTTCGCCCGTCTGGACCTGCGGGAGGTGAACGCCTGCCGCAACTTCTACGAGGTGGGGGCATCCGGCGGATGGGACGAGGCGGAAGAGGCGTATCTCGTGACGCTGCACACCCTCTGCCCCGACGTGGAAATCCGCTATGCCTTGAACGACTCGGTGCTGACGGCCACGTCCGCCCGCTACGAGGCCCCCATCCGCCTCGACGGGGATGCCGTGGTCTACGCGGCGGCCTATCGGGACGGGAAACCCCTGGGGCGCACGACGCAAACGGCCTTTGCCGTCAACGCTGCCACGGGCTGCACCTACTCCTATAGCGAGACGCCTGACCTGGGCGACCTCTGCAGCCTGCATTCGTTGACAGACGGCCGCCGGGGGAATGCCCGCGACCACCACCGCTGGCTCACCTTCCACCGGGACACCATGGAGCTCGTGCTGAAGCTGCACCGGCCCCGCAAGGTCGGCAAGGTGTCCTTCGCCACGCTCTGGCGTCCGTGGAACGCGTTGTGGCCGGTCCGCGCCGCACGGGTTTCCGTGTCACCGGACGGCGGACACTTCACCGCGGTGGCCGACAGCCTGCTCACCTACGACTTCACGCCGACGGAGGCGGTCAGCTTCCCGGTCTCCCTCACCTTCCCGGAGGTGGAGGCCCGTTATGTGCGTCTGGAGCTGGTGGGCGGAGGTCCTTGCCCCGAGGGTTATTATCATGAAGGACAGCCCAGCGACTTCTCGTTGGACGAAATAGAAATACATTAAATACAATAAGCAATGAAGAAAGTATCGATTCTCTTACTGATGTTGCTGGGCATCATGCCGGCCATCAGTTTTGCACAAAAGCAGTTCTCCTTCAAGGACGGCAAGTTCAAGGTCGTCCAGTTCACCGACATGCATTGGACGCCCCGCTCCGCCGGGTGCGCCGACACCGAGGCCACCATCCGCGCGGTGCTGGAGGCCGAGCAACCCGCCCTGGCCGTGTTGAGCGGCGACGTGGTTACTGACGACCCCGCCCGCGAAGGCTGGGAGGCCGTGGTCAGCCTGTTCAACGAGCTGAGAATGCCCTTCGTCGTCACCATGGGCAACCACGACGCGGAGTATCTGACGAAAGACGACATCTACGACCTGCTGATGCAGTCGCCCTACTACGTGGGCGAGAAAGGCCCTGAGGACATCAAGGGTTGCGGCAACTGTGTCCTGCCCGTCCAAGGCGCCGGCGGAAAAACGGAGGCGTTGCTCTACCTGCTGGACTCCAACGACTACCAGCCCGAGAAGCTGTATGGAGCCTACGACTGGATTCACTTCGACCAGATAGCGTGGTACCGTGCCCAAAGCGCCCGCTATGCGCAAGCCAACGGCGGCAAGCCGCTGCCTGCCCTGGCCTTCTTCCACATCCCCTTGCAGGAGTACGGGGAAATCGTGGGCGACAACAAGACCTACGGCACCAAGAACGAGGGCATCGCCGCCTCCCGGCTCAATTCCGGAATGTTCGCCTCGTTCATCGAGATGCAGGACGTGATGGGTGTCTTTGTGGGTCACGACCACGACAACGACTACCTGGGCATCAACAAGGGCATTCTCCTGGCCTTCGGACGGGTGACGGGCAAGGATGCCTACGGCGATCTGAAGCGGGGCGCGCGCGTCATCGAGCTGTACGAGGGCCAGCGCAAGTTCAACACCTGGATCACGACCCCGGACGGACGCGAGGCCACGTACTACTATCCCTCCGGCCTGAACTCGGAGGAAGAAGCCACGATGGCCTACTCTCCCGCCTTGGACGTGAAACCCGCCAGACAGGGCGTGGCCTACACCTACTACGAAGGGGACTGCGAGGAAACAGCGGACATTGCCTCCTGCAGGAAGGTAAAGGAAGGCACGATGAAGAACTTCTCCATCGCCGAGGCTCCGCTGGAAGACCACTTCGCCTACGAGTTCCGCACCCTGATGCGCATCCCGGAGAAAGGCGTCTATCGCTTCTACACGTATTCGGACGACGGCTCGGTGCTCTACATTGACGGAAAGAAAGTGGTGGACAACGACGGCGGACACAGTGCCGGACGGGCAGAGGGAAAGATTGCCCTGGACAAGGGCTTCCACGACGTGCGCCTGCTCTACTTCGAAGACTACATGGGACAGGCGCTGGAAGTAGGGTTCTGCGGCAAGGACATCTTCGAGACCGTCTTGCCCGACGAGATGCTCTACTTGCCGGAATAACCCCTTCCGCTCAACGCCATCCGGGCATCGTCCGGAATTCCTTGCGGAACTTATTGGGAGTGACGCCCTTCAATGCCTTGAACTGGCGGGACAGGTTCTTCAGGTCGCTGATGCCTGCCTGTGCCGCCAGTTCGGCAATGGGGGCGTCGCTGTCTTGAAGCAGCTGGGCGAAGCGCTCCATCCGCAGGCAGAAGATGTACTTATGAATGGACTGGCTGGTCACCTCCTTGAAACGTATTTCCAGCAGCCGGCGGGAGAGGGGCACCAGCTTCACCAGCTCCTTCACGGTCATGTCATCGGCCAGATGCTGCCGGATGTAGTCGAGCACCGTGCGGATATGCTTGTCGTCGGTGGCATGAAAGTCGGTGGACAACCTGCCCACCACGTTGACTGGGCGCAACTGCACGTCTTGCGGGGAGGCTTCATCGTCGTTCAAGAGTTGCTCTATCAGCTCGGCGGCCTCGAAGCCTCCCCGCACGATGCTGTGGTTGATACTGGAAAGGGGCGGGTCGGAGAGGTTGCAGACTATCTCGTCGTTGTCTACGCCCAGAATGGCTATCTGGTCGGGCACACTGATTCCGTTGGCCTTGCAAAGCTCGGTGAGGCGGTTGCCTTGGTTGTCGTCGCAGGCCATGAGGGCCGTAGGGTGTGGCAGTGATTTGAGCCATGCCAGCAAGGGCGGTGCGTCATACAGCCATAGGTTGTCTATGGATTCATGCTGGTAGGCAGAGAAGTTGTCGCCGAAACCATGAGCGACGATGCACTCCCGGAATCCCTCGCACCGCTCTTTCGACCAGACGGCATCGCGGTAGCCATAGAAAGCAAAATGGCGGAATCCTTTGGTCAGGAAGAATTCGGCTCCCATCTGTCCTGTCTTGCGGTAGTCGCCGGTGATGTTGGGGATATTTGTGAACCGCTCCTTGTAGTCTTGTGCCAAGGCGATGATGCCGTTTTGCCGGAACAGGTCCACGTTGTCATCATTGCCGAACTGGCCGATGATGGCATCCGCGTGCCAGGTCTTCGCCCACTTCAGCACCCCCTCTATGCCGTATGCAGCCTTGAAGGAAGGAGGCATGCGGCACACTACCCAAGGTTCGTGGCTCCGTGCATACGCCAACACGCCCTTCAGCAGATTGTAGGCGAAACGTTCGGTGAAGTCTGTGAGGAAAATCAGTCTGATCATGGCTTCTTTCTTCTTTTAGCATTAATGAATGCAAAAATAAGACGAAGTTTTGGCTTTTCCTAATGTTCGCCGCCTTTACGTGGGGACTTTCTGCGGGAAAAGGGGACAAGACATAAGTTTTCCCTTGAAGGCTTCGGGCCATATTCACTTAAGAAACGAGGCGTGAAATCAACAGACCCACGCCTCGCTTCAATATTATCCGCGAAATAGAATGCTATTTGCCATCCCGCTTATCTTCCTTGGCTTTCTGTTTATCATATTTCGCCCATGCCTTTTCCGCGCCGGCTTTCAACTCTTCCGTGAATTTCCTGGCAATGGCTTCCGAAGCCGCCTCTTCCTCCGGAGAAGCGAAAGCATGCTTGAAGCCCTTGATGTCATTCCAATGACCGCGTGTAAAGTCGGGGAAAGCCACCGGCGCACAACCGTTGTCCATCGAAAGGGCTCCCAATTCAGCCAAGCAACACCATTCAGCCAAATCGTACACATCCATATCAAGAGGGAGGCCATTCTGCAAGCAGTAAACCAAACGGGCATCCATAATGAAGTCCATGCCGCCATGACCGCCTACCTCCTGAGCCATCTCGCCATACCTTTTCAGGATGGGGTGCTGGTACTTGGCCACCAAGGCCTGCATCTCAGCCTTGGGCATGAAGCCATGCGATGACAGATTATCCACCTGGGGCTGCACGCCGGAAGCGGCCATTTGGCTTTGATCGAGCGCATAGCCCTCCACCGGATATTTGTTGGCAAAGCCCTTGGTGCCGGTCAGCTGATACAGGCGGTTGTAGGGCTGCGGGTTCATCACGTTGTGCTGGATTTCAATCACCTTGCCCTGCTCCGTGCGGATGAGGGTCGTCGTGTGGTCGCCGTTCTTGAAATCATCGCAAGGCTTGCCCGTGGCCATTTCCACGCGCTCCTTGCCGTGCACGGACTTCGTGTCCATGGCCACCAGCGTCGTCATGCGATCGCCCCGATGGATGTCGAGAGCCTGTGCCACGGGACCCAGTCCGTGCGTGGCATAGACATCGCCACGGTGCTCCATGTTATAGCGCAGACGCCAACCCAGCTTGTCTTCCTTGCCGTTCTTCCAGTAGTAATCCCAAAACTCGTCCAAGTTGTGGATATAGGCCCCCTGGGCACGGAGCACCTCGCCAAATACACCCTGCTGGGCCATGTTCAGCGTGTTCATCTCGAACCAGTCATAGCAGCAGTTCTCCAGAATCATGCAATGCTTGCGGGTCTTCTCGCTCATATCCACCAAGGCCCAACATTCCTTCAGGTTCATGGCAGAAGGCACTTCGATAGCTGCATGCTTGCCATTCTCCATGGCACACATGGCCACGGGGAAATGATGTATCCAATCCACCGCGATATACACCAGGTCTATATCCTCACGCTTGCAGAGTTCCTCGTATCCCTTCTCGCCGGAATAGATGGCTGCGGGCGGCATACCGGCCTTGCGCAAGATGTTCTGGCAGTTCTCGGCCCGCTGTTCCTCATAATCGCAAAGAGCCACAATCTGCACGCCGGGAATGTGGCACCAACGCTCCACGGCACCCGGTCCACGCATGCCCAGCCCCACGAAGCCCACGCGCACCACGCTGAGCTTGGGAGCAGCCAGGTTCAATGCTGATTCCTGACCGGCCGGACGTTCCGGCGTTTCGGTCACGATAGTGTGGTTCTGCCACTTCCAGGGCCAGTTGAACTGGACTTGGGCCTGAACGGTCTGGGTCGCGGCAGCCAGCATGAGCAGGCCGGCACCCAGGATGTTTCCAATCAATTTTCTCATTGTACTTTGTTTTTTAGAGTTTCTACATTAAATAGGTCCGTATGCCTTGAAGTAGCCTATCTGGCAGGCATTGTTGCTCATATTGGTCTCGGTGATTTCCAACTTGATGTAGCGGGCCGTGACGGGAGCGTCCAAATCCACTTCCTCGTAAGCGGGAATCAGCGGACTTGTGGCCGAAGTGACCACAGTCCCGTCCGGTGCCGTCCAAGGCAACTCGAAAGTGAAGCCGCCCACCCGTTCGAAGTTCTCATTGTCCGTACTGGCATAAATGTTCAGGGTCTTCACCGTGCCATAGTTGTTGCCGGTGCCGGCGTAGTATCTACGACCGATATCGAAGCGCACGACTTCCAGTTCCTCCTGCATATCCACCACAATCCAATAGGGCAAGCCCGGAGCACCGGCACTATACTGACTGTGCCAGTAGGTGGTGCGGTCTTCGGTAAACAGGCTGGGATAACCGCCTCCGTCGCTGGATTCCACGCTGTTGCCCGTGGCCGTCCAGGTGGCCCAGTCGTGCTGGATGTATTGCTGTCCTTCATACTTTTGCAGGACAATGAACGAGGTTTCCCAATAACCATAACGCACATATACCGTGGCCGTGCGCTCTGTCGTGCCGGTATTGGCCTCGGTGGCCGTCACCAAGATGCCGGTGCCGTTGACTTCCGCCGTACACCATTGGATCTCGGAATCGCCGAAGTCGATGGACTCCACCTTGATGCCGGACGTGATGTCCGTATCGGCATTGACGGTGGTCGTGGCACCCACGTTGGCATCGAGGATGCCGCGCCACTCAATCTCCACATAGCCCACATAGGGCTGCTCCGTCTCGGCACATCCACACAGGAGCAGCGAGAGCAAAGCTATCATAAGCGATGAAATCTTTCTCATAATTCTTTACCTATTTGTATTAATATATGGGTTCTACATCAAATCAAGGATTCTGCTCCAGCTCGTAGGGATAAGCGTCATACTGTGCCTGCGGGATGTACTCGCACACAGCCGGGTCGTTGTAGTGTACTTCCCAGAAGCGGTTGCCCTCCGTCAGGGTATGTCCGCCCGGATAACGGCGGTCCAGCGTCTGGCGACGGCGGAAGATGTCGAAGCGGCGGTGTCCTTCCCAAGCCAGTTCCAGCATACGCTCCTCTTCCACAATCTTGTTGATATCCTTCGGCTGTCCGGCCTCGGCGGTCTGCATATTCGTCATGGTCCATTCAGGAATACCTGCACGACGGCGCAAGACGTTCACATCGTCCAAGGCTTCCTGCACATTGCCTTTCACGGCATTAACCTCCGCACGGATCAAGTACATCTCGGCCAGACGGGAGATAACGGGCGAGTTCAAGTGAAAATATTGCTCTTGGTAGGAGAACTTATTAATGGCATACACCAAGTAGTCGGCAGATTTCTGACGCAGCGTAGCGGCATCATATACTCTCGGCTCAATGCGCCCGATGTATTTCGTGCCGCCCGTAGTAGTGACATAGTAGCGTGTACCCAAGTTGTAAGGCTCGCTTTGGATGGTGGCGCTGGTAAATTGAGTGGCATCGTCAGCACTCATCACCCACGAGCCATCGGCCTGGCGAGTTACATTGATTTGCTCGTACACATAGTTGGCCGTGTTCGACAGGAGGTTGTCATAGACAAAGGTCCATTCCTGGTAATCACGCCGTATGGAAGAGTTGATGGGATACATGTCAGCACCTCCGTCCTCCACGTAACGCTTCGTGATGAAATTGCTGCGCCGGTCCATGGGATAGCCGTCATCATCCAAATACAGTTCCAACAACTTCAGATAAGGAGCAGAAGCGTAAAGTTCTTCCCAACCTTGGTTGTCCACCCGGAAGTAAAGTCCGCCGGGACGGCTGTAACCGCCATCATCCATCAGTTCTACGCGGCGCACGGCAAAGATGGTCTCGCTGTTCTCTTCGGGAACGTGTTGTGGATATCGGTCATAGTCTTCGCCCTGCAACAACTCGAAGCGACCGGACTTAATGACAGCATCGGCCATCTCGTAAGCACCGTCCCAATTCTCCATATAGAGATAAACACGCGCCAACAAGGCCTGAGCGGCTTCCTTGGTGGCATAGCAGGCATCCTTGGGAGTTTGGCCTTCCGTCAAAGTCATGTAGTCAATGGCATCCAGCAGGTCAGCCACCACTTGGTCGTAGACCTCGGCCACGGTAGAGCGGCTCTGCGGCAGGTCATTCGGGTCGCTGTTGAGCTTCAGCGGCAGGCCGGGATTCTGCGTGGGATTGTTGGAATACGGCTGTGCAAACTCGTTGACCAGCAGGAAATAGCACAGGGCACGGAGGTAGTAGTTCTCGCCTACCATCACCCGCTCGTCCGCCGTAATGGCGTCGCCCAGTTCGGCCCCCATCTCAATGATTTTATTGCAATTGCCGATGGTACGGTAACCCAACTCCCAGGTATATTCCGTGGACGAACTCGTGATGCTACGTCCGTAGTCATAGTCCTTATATTTGGGGTCCGTAGAAGTGCCACCCCACGACAAGTCGTCACCTCCATACGCCCAAAACGAATAGCCGTTGTCTATCAAGCCGTTATCGTTCTTCAGCAGACGATACGTGCCTTGCGACAATTCCTTGAGGTTACGGACGGTGACATCTTCCGCCGTCACGCCGTCATACATTTGTATATCCAGGTTGCAACCGACCAGGGCAAACAGCAGGCCGGCGGTGCCCAACGCATATTTTATCTTCATGTTCATATTCAGTTTATCGGATTAGAAATTAACACTCAGTCCCACGGTGAAGCGGCGCACGGTCGGATAGCCATAGTCGCTGGCATTGCCGTTGTAGTCCGTAGAGAGCAGGATTTCGGGGTCCTGTCCGGAATACTTGGTGATGGTGAACAGGTTTTCGCCGCTCAGGCTGATGACCGCATTCTCCACATGCAGGGGCTTCAGCCACTTCTTGGGGAAGGTATAGGACAGGGTGATGGACTTCATCTTGAAGTAGTCGCCGCTCTCCAGGTAACGGGTGGAGGTGCTGGAGGCCATGTTGTTGCCACCGGCAATCAGCTGCGGGTGGGTGGCGATGTCGCCCGGCTTCTCCCAACGGCTCCAGCCGTCGGCCAGCTGCATGGCAGGCTGCGAGGGACGCTCACCATCACGATCCAGGGCACCGGCACGCATACTGTTGTAGATCTTGGCGCCGGCACTGAAGGTGAAGTTGGCGTTCAAGGCCAGGCCCTTCCAGCTGAGGTTGGTCGTGATGCCGCCGTTCACCTTGGGCGTGGGCGAAGCATCCAGCAGGACAGACGTGGCTTCGTTGTAGTTGCCCGTCACGGTCTTTTGGCCCGTCTCCGGGTCTACCTTGAACCACAGGGGCGTGCCGTCCAGCGCGTTGACACCAGCCCATTCACGCATATACCAGTTCATATAGGGATAGCCCACGGCAACCGCCTGCATGGTCAGGTCATCGCCCGTAGGCAGGTAGGTGATTTCGTTGTGGTTATAACCCATGTTGAAGCTGACATCCCAGTACCAGTCCTTGGTCTTGATGATTTCCGGCGTCACGGTGATTTCGAAACCCTTGTTCTCCATCTTGCCGTCGTTGGCCGTCTGGCGGTTGAATCCGCTGACGGCGGGCATGTGGCGCAAATAAATCAGGTTCTTTACCTTCTTGACATAGCCGTCCACTACCAGGCTGACGCGGTCGAAGAGGCGTACGTCCAAACCGACGTCCAAGCTGCCCGTCTGCTCCCAAGAGAGGTCGGGGTTGCCGGCATAGTTGGAGTAGAAAGCAATCTCGTTGGCATATTGCTGGGTAATGGAGTACACCGTGGCCCACTCGTAAGCACCGTTGGGCTGGTTGCCGCTGATACCGTATGAGATACGGGGCTTCAACTGATTGATCCAACCCAGTTCCTTAATCCACTCCTCCTCGTGCATGTTCCAGCCGGCACCCACGGACCAGAACGTGGCCCAACGCTTGTTGGCACCGAAGCGGGACGAACCGTCGTGACGGACCATCAACTGGAAGAGGTATTTGTTGTCAAACGTATAGTTGCCGTTGAAAAAAACGGCCATGTTCTTCTGCTCGCTCTTGGAGCCCGAAGCAGCGGGGTCGTCCGCACCCGCATTGATAATCTCCGCGCCTTGGAATATCTTGTAGGCCGTGGCGCTCAGGTCCCAATAGCGGTATTCGTCATACTCGTAACCCAGGTAGGCATTGATTTCATGCTTGTCGCCAAAGGTCTTGATCATGTTCAGAATCTGGCTGGCATAGATGGAGCGCGTGTTGACGTTGGCATCGTAGAACGAACCATCCGTACCCGCGCCGGCACGGCTGGTGGGGTCGGTGTACTCTGCCTCATAGTTATTGGTAAAACCAAATCGGTTGTTCGAGCGGAAAATCAGCCAGTCAAAGAACTTGTATTCCAATCCGAGGCCCAAATCCATGGCGTTCTGGCGTTTCTTGTTCCAGTTCAGGTGACGGTCGTAAGCATAGTTGGTGCCACCGTCGGAGTACCAATAATCGCGCGGATCGGCGGTCTCAGCCACTGATGCGTCCGGCATGCCCTGGCTGCCGTCCTTCAGGTTGCCTTGGGAATCATAAGGAGTGTCCCACGGCGTGTAGCTGGTATAGGCCAGCGAGTGCTGCTGGTCGAACGTCTCCTTGTAGCTGGCGGCAATGTTGGCCTTCAGCGTCAGGCGTTTGTTCACGATGTAGTCTGTGTTGGAACGCAGGGTGAAACGCTGGTAATCAAACCCTTTGATGGTACCGTCCTCCGTATAGTAGTCACCGGAAATGTAGGAACGGATTTTGTCGTTGCCGAACTGGTAACCGATGTTGTAGTTCTGCGTCAGGGCATTCTGCGTGGCATAGTCCCACCAGTCGAAGTTGCAGTTCCGCAGATAGGGTTGCAGCCAGGCCTGGCTCTCCAGCGTGCCGGCGTTCGTGAAGGCCTCGTGCAGGTAGTCGTAATATTCCGCGCCGTTCATCATGCGGAGCTTGCCGCGCTGCAGCGTGGACACGCCGAACCTAGCGGACAGGCTGACCTGCGACGTGCCCATCTTGGCACGCTTGGTGGTCACCTGGATGACGCCGTTGGCACCGCGCGATCCATAAAGTGCCGTGGCCGAGCCGTCCTTCAGGATGGAGATGCTCTCGATGTCGTTCGGATTCAACTCTGCACTGGCATCACCTACCACACCGTCGATGACCCACAAGGCTTCCTGATTGCCCTGGATGGAACCGGTACCACGGATACGGATGCTGACACCCGCACCCGGCTGGCCGGAAGTGGAGGTTGCCACCACGCCGGCCACCTTGCCCTGCAGCAGGTTGGACACGCTGGGCGTGGTAATGCCCTTCAGTTCATCGGCCTTGACGGACGAGATGGCACCGGTGATGGAGCTTTGACGCTGCATGCCGTAGCCCACTACCACGACTTCATCCAACGTCTCTGCATCGGGATGCAATTGAAGTTTCAGGTTGCCCGCCGGGCCGTCCACTTTGTATTCGGTCGAAACAAAACCCACGAAAGATACCACCAGCACGGAGCCGCGCGGCACGTTCAGCGTGAAGTTGCCGTCCATGTCACTCACAGTACCCTTGCCGCTCTGTCCTTTCACCGAGATGTTGGCTCCGGGGATGCTTTCCCCTTTCTCGTCGATGATTTGTCCCGTCACCTTGACGTTGCCGCTCTGCCGGGGAGCCTGCCCGGCCACAGCCTTGGGGGCCACAACGACCTGCCGCCCGTTGATTTTGCATTCCAAGTTGACGGCCGAAGCCAGCTTCTCCAGGATTTTCTCCACTTTCTCTCCGTCCAAGGGGATGGAAACCTGCTTGTCCAGGGCTTCCAGCAGGTCCTTGGAATACAGGATGACGTAATCACTGTTTGCTTCAATATAGCTCAGCACTTGCTTCACCGTCTGCGCGGAATGCTGTTCGTTCCCGCTCTTGCTGTGCTCCACAGCTCCCAACGGAGTCATCATGCTTCCCAAAGCCATAAAAAAGCATAGACTAAGACAAAAAGGTATAAAACCTCTCCGTCTTTCATTGAAGGTTGTCTTCTTTTTCATACATTTGAATTGATTTTGTTACAGGTAATTTTGTTATGAAATCAGGTTGGACCGGAGGATATGGCAGTATCTTCCGGTCGTTTTTCACTGGTCAGAAAGTATGGTTTCTACTTTCTGTTTTTCAAGGTTCTTCTTACTTCATGCTCTTTTCTAAGTTCTTGTTTTTAAAGGTTACTAATCAGGTTTCTATATCTCTCGCATAATATCAGACTCATTCTTCACTTGATATAAATTGCCCCATCATCCCTACCAGCTTCACCGGACAATGTCAGACGAATAGCTTCAAGCACCTGGCGCACATCGCCGTCCAGATACAGCTTGCCATAGAAAGGCTCTTCGGCCACGGCAGCATCACAGCCAATCTCCACGCCGTAATAAGCACCCAAGTCCTGCAACACCTCACGCAAGGGTTTCCCATCCAGCATCCACACCTTGTGCACCCAGCGGATATATGCCTGCGCATCCACCTTTTCTTTCGTTCCGATACCATCCTCACCCACTTCCAGCCGTTCATCGGGCTGCATAATGACAGACTGCCGCTTCGCGTCTTCCACACGCACAGAGCCTTCCACCAGCACCACAGCGTTCGGGGTATCTTCATAAGCCTTCACGTCGAAAGAGGTGCCCAGCACTTCCACGGCAAAAACATCCGTATGCACCACAAACGGGCGGGCCTCATCGCGGGTGACCTCCAAGTAGACTTCACCTTCCACGAAAATCTCACGCCGCTCCTGCGCGAAGACACGCGGATAGACCACCCGGCTGCCCTCGTTCACCCACATCCGGCTGCTGTCGGCCAATATCACCAGGCGCACACCGTCCACCCCTTCCAGGCAAACGGAATTTTCCATACACGGCCCTACAGACGAAGGCAATGCCTCGCCGGGCTGCCACTGGCGGAACACGTAGCCCCCCAACAGCAAAGCCACCATGGCCGCCGCTCCCCAAAGACCGCGCCAAAATAACCTGCGTCGATTCCGGGCACGTCGTGCGGCCTCCTGCTCCTCGTGTTCCCGGATTTTTTCAGCCGTCTTGGCCCATACCTGCCCCGCATCCATCCGGGGGGGCTGGCATTCATCCCACACGAAATGCAATTTGCTCTCCACCTTGTCCGCACCCGGCGAAAAAACGGAAGAGCCTGATTTTCCTTGATTGGTTGTCTTTTCTTTTTCCATAAACAAGTCTGCAAAAGGATAGACGCAGTTTTTCCGCGAATCCCCTAATGGATGAGTGATTTTTTTCGATTTATTTTTCCAGGACGGCCCGAATCTGCTTTAAGGCATTGGCAATGTGGTTGTCTATGGTCTTGACGGAGATGCCAAGCATACGAGCGATTTCCTTGTAAGGCAGTTTTTCGATCTTGGCCAACACGAAGACTTGCCGGCATCGGGGAGGGAAGCTGTTGATGACCCGGTTGATACGGGCGATTTCTTCCCGACTGACCAATTGTTCATCGGGAGTCTGCAGGTCGGCAGGCAAGGCGTTCGCCCCGGCTTCTTCCAACAGCACCGAATCAGGCACGTTCGCCCGCTGCCGCAAGCAGGAGATGCTCCGGTTGTGCACCAACGTGAGAAGCCACGCCTTCATATTCTGAATCCCGGACAGATTGCCACGGTTCTGCCACACCTCCAGGAACACATCGCTCACCACCTCCTCCGCCTCCTCGCGCGAATGGAGCAGATAGCGGGCATAATAGAGCAAATCGCCCGAATAGGTTTCAACGAACAAGCGGAAGGAACGCTCATCCATCTCCGGGCCGTATGTGTTCCGATGTACAAACATTTACTTCGTTTTTTCTACTTTACCTCCGCAAACTTAGGCAAAATTTCCAAAATTTACTATTAAAAGCGCAAAAAGTATTCTAAATGTCAGCCACATAAGAGGCTTTTGCTTAGGCGTACCGCCGGACACGGGCGGAGGTATCGCCGGGCACGGGCGGCCATACCCCCGGACACGGGCAGCGATACCGCCGCTCTCATTCCAGTGTGACACGGTGTACTTCCACCGCTTCGTTGAGGAAGGTCGAGGCAGATTCCGAGAACTTCTCTTCGGCCTCGGTGGTGCAATAGGTGCAAGTACCTCCCCGGGTACAACGGGCATCCATTTCGGGATGGCGGCACAAGTAGTCTTTCAGGCTTTCCGCCACCAGCTCCCCCTGCGCCACGACGGCGACATCGGAAGGCATGTAACGGCGAATCTTGGGCAGCAACAAGGGATAATGCGTGCAGCCCAGGATGACGGTGTCGATGCGGCTGTCCTTCTGCAACAATTCACCGATGTATTTCTTGACGAAATAATCCGCCCCGTCGCCCATGGCCTCGTTGTTCTCCACCAGCGGAACCCATAAGGGGCAGGCCTGTCCATAGACGGCAATGTCGGGAAAGAGTTTGTGTATCTCCATTGGATAGGATTCGGACTTGATGGTGCCTGCCGTGGCCAAGACGCCGACGTGGCGGCTGTGCGTCACGCTTCCGATGCTTTCCACTGTGGGGCGTATCACCCCCAACACCCGGCGGGCTGCATCCCATCGCGGAAGGTCGTGCTGCTGAATGCTGCGCAGGGCCTTGGCTGACGCTGTGTTGCAGGCCAGGATGACCAGCTGGCATCCCATCTCGAACAACCGGAAGACGGCCTGACGGGTGAACTCGTACACAATCTCAAAGGAGCGCGTCCCGTAGGGCGCACGGGCATTGTCGCCCAAATAGATGTAATCGTACTGGGGAAGCGACTCGCGTATCTTGCTGAGAATGGTCAAGCCGCCATAGCCGGAATCGAACACCCCGACAGGGCCGGGCAAAGAAGAGAATGGCTGCATGGAGGATAGAAAAAGAAGAGCCTCTCCCCTGCTCTCCCCATAGGGAAGAAAGCGGAGGAGAGGCCCTGGATGGATTTTAATGTCTGGTTCAAGTGTTATTTTATGCCCAACTGAGCCTTGACCTTGGAGGTCACATCCACGCTCTGCGTGCTGATGTAAGCAATCGGCGTGCGTGCCACGTCGAAGATGTAGACATAGCCGTCTGCCTGTCCCACGGCCTGGATGGCTGCATCCAGCTTCTGCATGATGGGAGCCATGGCATCCTGCTGGGCCTTCTGCATGGACTGCTGGGCCTCCTGCTGGAACTGCTGCTGGCGCTGTGCCATGTCCTGCAATTCCTTTTGGCGACGTTCGGCAATGTTCTGGGGCAAGGAATCGGCTTGGGCCAGGAACTCTTGGTACTTCTTGTTGAATTCCTCTTCCGTGCGCTGCATCTCATCCTGATATTGCTTGGCCATAGCGTCCAAATCGGCCTGGGCCTTGGTAAATTCAGGCATCACGGTGATGACGTCCTGCGAATTCATGTGAGCAAATTTAGCCTGTGCCATAGCTGCCAGAGGCAGGGCAATCATAGCGGCAATAAGTGCAATTTTCTTAAGCATAATGTTTCTATTTATTTGAATGATTAATTGTTACGTGGCGCAAAGATAGTGCAAAGCAAGGGGATAACAAAACGCGTGTGCTTATTTTTGCACATCCATCCCCCGCGAAGCGTATTTTACCGGCCGGAATAGCCCAACTTGGCCAACACTTCGTCACTGATGTCTATCTCGGGCGAAGCAAAAATGATGCTGGATGCCGAGGCACGGTCTGTCACGACGGCATAGCCCTTTGCCGTGGCAATTTCCTTGACGGCTTCGTATATCTCGTCTTGCAAGGGGCGCATCAGCCGCGCTTGCAGTTTGGCCATCTCACCTTCCGGACCGAAGTACTGGCGGCGAAGTTCGGCCAGCTCGGTTTCCTTGTTCACGATGGCTTCCTCCTTGGCCGTGCGCTGGGCATCGGTCAGCGAGGATGCTTTCTTCTGATACTCTTCATACATGGACTTGGCTTCTCCGGCCAGTTTCTCCACCTCCGCCTGCCACTTCTTGGAGGATTGCTCCAACTGTTGGTTGGCACTTTCGTAGGCAGGAATGTTCCGCAGGATATACTCCATGTCAATCAAGGCAAAACGTTGTGCCCGCGCCGTCAGGCAGGTCACGAGCAGCAGGAAAGTAATAAAAAGACTCTTTCTCATAAGGCTTGTCTTAAAAAGTTCTTGTTTACAATCAGAATTCCTGGCCCAGGATGAAGTGGAACTGGCTGCCGCCATACGAGCTGCTGCCCCGAATCTTGTCGAAACCGTAGGCCCAGTCGATACCCATCATGCCAATCATCGGGAGGAAGATGCGCACACCCACACCGGCGGAACGCTTCAGGTCGAAGGGATTGAAGTCGCCCACTTCCTGCCAGGCATTACCAGCCTCCACGAAGGTCAGCGCATAGATGCTGGTGCTGGTCTCCAACATCAGCGGATAGCGCAGTTCGATGCCGAGGCGGGCGTAGGCATAACCCTCGTTGCCATAAGAAGAGAGTGAACCGTTCTCGTATCCGCGCAGGGCGATAGTCTCCGTACCATAAGTAGAATAACCGGTCATGCCGTCACCACCCACTTCGAAGGTGCCGAACGGGGATTTCTTGTACTTGTTGTAGTGACCCAGCAAGCCGAAGTCCACGCGGCCCATCAATACGGGCGTACGCTTGACGGTGAAAGGATCCATCAACGGAATGTACACCTTCGATTTGAACTTCCACTTGTGGTATTCCACCCAACGCTGCATGGCGTTGATGTCTTCCTGGTTATTCTGGTCATACTTACTATAATCCTTTCCGTCGAACAAGGAATAGGGCGGCGTAATCTGTAAGGACAACGCAAACTCAGAACCTTGGCGCGGATAGATGGGATTGTCTATAGAACTGCGGGACAACGTGAGGTTCAAACTCAGGTCATTACAGTTGCCGTTGGTCACCATGAAGTATTGCCAGTCACGCAGGATATAACGCTGGTAAGAGAATTCGGCTGTGAACTGGAAATAGTCATCCGGCCATTTCAGGAACTTACCGAACATCACGGCCAGACCGAACATCTGCACGGACTTGTCGGGGTCGTAATAGTTCTCGTAATTGACATAGTTGCCATAGTTGTACATACCGTAACCATACATGCCGCTGTAATAGCTGTTGTAGAAGTTGCTGTACAAGGCGTCATTGTAATACTGGCTGCTGATGTCCGTCTGGCGGGAATAGAAAGCTGACACAGAAAACGCGTTCTTACGCTTGCCCCCAAACCATGGGTCATAGAAAGACACGCTGTACGACTGGTAGTAACGGGCATTGGTCTGTCCGCTGATGGTCAGCGTCTGTCCATCACCCTGCGGCAGGATGCCACGATAGTTCTCGCCCGGATGCAGGAGGTTGGCCAGCGAGAAGTTGGTGAACTTCAAGCTCAGCTTGCCGATGATGCCCGTCTGTCCCCAACCGGCGGAGAACTCCACCTGGTCATTGGCCTTGGACACCAGCTGATAGTCAATGTCCACCGTGCCGTCTTCAGGACGCGGCTGTATGTCCGGATTGATTTGCTCGGGGTCAAAATGTCCCATTTGGGCAATTTCACGATAGGAACGCATCAGGTCTTCACGGCTGAACAACTGTCCCGGACGAGTACGCAACTCACGGCGCACCACATTCTCGTACAGACGGTCATTACCGCTGATCATCACCTTGTTGATGGTAGCCTGGCGGCCTTCGTAGATACGCATCTCCAAGTCTATGGAGTCGCCCACGATGTTCACTTCCACGGGATCGAGGCTGTAGAACAAGTAACCGTTGTTATAATACAAGTTGCCGATGGCATCTTCATCGCCGGTCAGGCGGTCGTTCAACAGTTTCTGGTTGTAGACATCGCCCTTCTTCATCTGCAACATATAATCCAGTTGCTCGGAAGGATACAGCGTATTGCCCACCCACGTGATGTTGCGCAGGTAGTATTTCTGGCCTTCCTCGATGCGCATGAAGACGTCTACCGTGCGGTCGTCATACTGGCTGATGCTATCTTCCACAATCATGGCATCGCGATAACCCAGTTCGTTATACTTGTCGATGATGCGTTGCTTGTCGGCCTCATAATTCTCTTCCACGAATTTCTTGGTGCGGAACAGGTTAATCAGTTTACCTTTCTCGTTCGTCTTCTTCATCACGCGCTTCAATTTCTTGGCGCTCAGTGCCTGGTTGCCGGCAATTTCGATATGATGCACCTTGATTTTCTCTTTTTTGTCTATGACAATGTCCACAATGACCTGGTTCTCATGTTCGGGGTCATCCTTCTGGTTGATGAAGATTTCCGCATTCTTGAAGCCCTTGTCGTCAAAATAGCGTTTGATAAGCGTTTCAGCACGGTCCACGATGTTCGGCGTAATCTGTCCGCCCTTCATCATGCCGATTCTCTCCTCCAAGTCCTCGCGCTCGGACTTCTTGACGCCGGAATAACGGATATCCGACACACGGGGGCGCATGGTCAGGTGGATAGTCAGCCACACCTTTCCGTTTTCCTCTTTGTCATCCGTGATGCTCACGTCCGAAAAGAGCCCGTGCCGCCAATAGCGCTTGCAAGCCTGCGTGATTTCATCACCCGGAATCGAGATGGTCTGTCCTTTGGCCAAGCCGGAGAGGCCGATGATGACATAATCTTCATAATTGTCAGCACCCTCCACCTTGATATCGGCAATCTCCAACTTCTTCGGCGTGTTGGAATAGAGGACTACCGGTGTTTCTACATTCATGCTGTCGGCCGCCACTTCTTGTGCGACACCCTTCACCGCACCGGCAAACAAGCCGAGCATCGTTATGAATAGGACGAAAATACGTTCGTGCATCTTTACGTTCTTAAATTTTATATCTATAAGTCGTTACTTTCTATCGTTTGCTTCAAGAGATCTGCTCACTGGTTTTCCCGAAACGGCGTTCCCGCTTCTGGTAATCGCAAATCGCCTTGAAAAACTCCTCTTCGCGGAAATCCGGCCAAAACGTGTCGCAGAAATACAACTCCGAATAGGCACATTGCCAAAGCATATAGTTGCTCAGGCGAAGTTCCCCGCCTGTACGGATCAGCAAGTCTGGATCCGGCATAAAACTGGTAGTCAAATGGCAGGCAAACCGCTCGGTATCTATCTGGTCAGCCGTCAATTCACCCTTCTGCACGGCGATGGCCAATTGCCTTGCCGCCTCGGTAATCTCCCACCGGGACGAATAGCTCAACGCCAGCACCAGGTTCATGCCCGAATTGCCTGCCGTGTGGGCTATGCAGTTGTTCAGCCTTTCTTGCACCTTAGCGGGCAGCTTCTCCACCTCTCCGATGACGCGGAAACGGATGTTGTTCTTCATGAAGGTTTCTTCTTCGATGGACTCAAACAGAAGTCCCATCAACGCAGTCACTTCATCGGCAGGGCGTCCCCAGTTCTCGATGGAGAAAGTATAGAGTGTCAGATACTTCACACCCAGCCTGGCAGCTTCTTCCGCAATGACATGCACAGTCTCAGCCCCCACCTGGTGGCCGTAACTCCGCTCGCGTCCGCGCTGCTTGGCCCATCGCCCGTTGCCATCCATGATGATAGCCACGTGGCAAGGTATCCGATTCAAGTCTATTTGTTCTTTATATGACATGTTCTATCGGTATTACTTCATTCTCTCTCAAACCCCAACTTGTTGAGCCGGCCACGCCATACTTCGTTGGGAGTGCCGTTGCCGCCGAAAATCACCCAGATGAAATCCCGCTTATCGGCTGCCGTCTCCGCATGTTTTGGCGTGGGATCCACGACAACCGTATAGGATTTTTTCCCGGCAAAAGCCGAGGGTAACAGGAATTTTTTCTCCACTTGTTGCCATGCAATGCCAGCGACAGATTCATATATACCGGTCAGGGTTCCCCCGAAAGCATAAAAGCGGTCGGCATAGTACATCAGCACCGGATTGTCCATGCCTGGGCAGGAGAGCCCCTCCACATCCGTTTCCAACGAAGACCAAGACAAGCCGTCGTTCGTGAACCAAGGTACTGACTTGTCTTCCATTCCGCGAGGCATTCCCATCACCATTGTTTGGCTGACGCCATAGCCCGTCGTATAGTGTGCACTGTGGATATTCCGGGTGGGAAAACCATCGGGCACCGTACTGCCGGATACCCACGCCTGCCCGTCCACGCTTGCGCAGAACTCACGTTCAAAGGTGTCATTCAGACGAATGCCCACCAGCGTCTCCTCCCGGCCGGTTATCTCGTCAACAGGCAACGCAGCCACCAAAGCCTGCACGCCGCCGCTCAAGCCCTCCGACTTCTGCCATGCCTTTCCGTCTTCCGAAACATACACATCGCCTTCGGACAACATATACAGCCGACCGGCGAAACCGACAAGGGTAGTCACGTCCGCCTCTCCGGGCAATCCTGTCACTTCCGAACGGCTCCAACCGTACAGTCCGGGCGCAGCCGAAGTCTGGTAAAGTTCCGCAGGAGAAGTATATAAGCACAAGTTTCCGTTGAAGATAACAGCTTTCTGCACGCCGGGATTCACCGTCTCCGTAAAGACAGGAGCCACCGTGTCCATGTGTACCCAGGTCAATGAATCAGGATCCTGCAGATGCACCCGGATTTGCAGGGTGTAAGTGCGTTTGGTCAGCCCGTCGGGAGCATACACCTCCAACTTCACCCCGTTGCTTCCCGTGGCATTCATGGCCGGCAACAGATTGTGGTAGACATCCGTCGCAAAGGTCGTGTCGCCGGACATCACACCCAGCATGACGCTCAGCTCGTCCACCATGATGCTGTCAATCAACGTATCTGCATCCACCGGCATGGAATCCGGATTATAAATCAGATTGTTCAGTTGGTCTATTTCAAATTTGTAGTCCACTCCATGAATAGTATCGAGACTGAAAGCGTGTATGGTGGCGTCCGAACTATACACGGACGTTCCGTTATCATCATCCAGACAGGAACTTACCGCTATCGACACCAGCAAAAAGCCTACAATCACTGATAGAAATCTTGTTCTCATTCCTTATGTTAGTGTTTATTTACAAGTTGCAAAAATAGGAACAATTTTCGCTATAAACCTCCTCTACGGGAAGTTTTATACAAAATTATAGATAAAATAACCGAAATGCACGATAAAACGCCCCTCTGACACGGTCAAATGACGTCTTCCGATGCTTTGTAATGACGAATGACCCTCCCGAAATGCTGCTCGGTCCCACAGATTTTTTTTTCGTCCATCCGCGGAGCCTGCACACCCGCCTGCAAACGCACTGGCGATTCTTCCACAAAAGCCTCATCCCACAAACCGGCATCCAGGAAGGACTGCAAGGTCATGGCTCCCCCTTCCACCAGCAACGATTGCAGGTTGCGCGCATAAAGTGCCTCCAGCAACTGGGGCACCAAGGACTGGCCGAAGTCCGCCTGCACATATTCCACGTTGGGGCGAGCCTCCCCGACTCTTTCCGTAAAGACCAAAGTCGGCTCCTGTTCGTCCAGCAGATGCGCGTTGTCCGGCAAAACGCCCTCCCGGTCAATGACCACCCGCACCGGTGAAGGCCCGTACCAACTGCGCACGTTCAAACTTGGATTGTCCAGCAATGCCGTGCGGGTACCCACCAGGATGGCACTGTGCTCGGCCCGTTTCTTGTGCACCAACATCTGGGTCAGGTCGCTGGACAGGCGGACGGGTGCTCCCCCCGTACGCTGCAAGTCGATGAACCCGTCGGCCGACTGCGCCCACTTCAGCGTGACGTAAGGACGTTGCCGGGTATGAAACGTGATGAAACGGCGTATCAACCCGCGGCATTCATCCTCCAAGACACCCACCACGACTTCGCGGCCGGCATCCTGCAACTTCCGGATGCCCCGTCCTGCCACTTTGGCGAAAGGGTCGCGACACCCCACCACGATGCGCGGGATGCCTTTCTCCACAATCAAGTCGGCGCAAGGAGGCGTTTTCCCGTAATGCGAACACGGCTCCAAGCTGACATACAGGGTGGAGCGCTTCAGCAAAGCCGGATCCTTCACCGAACGGATGGCGTTCACCTCGGCATGAGCCTGCCCGCAACGCACATGGTAGCCCTCGCCTATGATCCGGCCGTCGCACACGATGACAGCCCCCACCATCGGATTGGGGGCTGCATTGCACAACCCGTTCTGGGCCAACTGCAAGCAGCGGCGCATATATTTCTCGTCTTCCATAACATTCGTTTTTACCGCGCAAAAGTAACACTTAATCCGGAAATGGAGAAAAAACTGCCCGGCTTTTCCTCACTCGTTCAATGCCCCGCAATACGGGCACGTCCCTTTCTGCGACAAAGCCTCCCCGCAATGGCCGCAACGGTAAAGCGACGTATGCAACGAACGGCGCAAGACCCGGACAAAGAGGACGGCCAACAGCACCAAGAACACGTAACCCACATAAATGCCGGTAGTCAGGATGAAAAAGAAGTAGCAAAAGATGCAGGCCGACGCCAGCCCCAACAGATAGAATACCGCCGTGGTGAGCGGCAAACGGCGGAACAAGACATCCACCGTGGCCACCAGCACCACCACAAACGCCCAAAGCCCCGACAAGAACAAGGCGAGCACCAAGGGCACCCGAAAGGGGGAAAGCGTGGGATTGTAATAGAAATGCTCCCACGTATCGGGCACGAACACCTGCATCGTCTCGTACAACGTGGCACAAAAAGCCATCAGCAGGCAGAGCAGCAAAGGATACACATAATCAATATCGCCAAAACCCGACTTGCGGAAAGACTTGCGCCGCAGCATCCGAATCAGCCCAAAAGCCACAAACAAGGCGCAAATGACTATAAAATAAGGTATATGCGTGTCGCTAAACAAATAAATGGCCTGCGAGATGCTGTCCGCAGGGACAAAAGCCTGCTTCATCTCGCACTCCCGCAACCAACCTTGCACCTCCTGCGAGTGGGCCAGTTTCACCCAGACGCTGTCCACGGTGTCATTGGGATGCACGTCCAGCTCCGCCACCACCACACGGTCGCCCTGCCGGAGGGTGCTGTAGCTTTCCTTCAAGGGCAAGGCCACCAGATTTATGGAATCGGCTTGAAGCACCAGGTTGGTATTCCAGGTATAATGCCGCTCAAACAGATAGGCCACGGAGTCACGGGCGCGCTGCTCCACGGCTTCACCGGACAACACGGGCGGAGTATAACGGCAAGAGGAGAACAGCAATCCCAAGCAGAAAAGCATCCCCAAGACTTGCGCCAAGCCACGGCTTTGCCCCAAGCGGATGCTCCGCTGCCCGTTGTCTTTACTCCGCCGCATAGACTTTCATCTGACAGTTCTTGCAATCGAAAGAAAGGCGGAAACGCTTCCCGTCCGCAGACACCAAGTAATAGGGTTCCCGATAGGGCGAACGTTTCTTGTGGAAAGTGGGACACCACCCCATGCTGTACCGCAGACAATGGCGACAAAACATCAGCGCCGCGCCCGGCACCGCCTGTGCCTCGTAGGCCGGAGCCACCGAAGCTACGCCATGCTCCTGATAGAAATGCCGCGCCTCCCCGTTCATCACATTGCCCAGATAAGTCAACGAAGAGACGGGGAAAGGGTGAGCCGTCGGCTTCCATACCTGCAACTCCCGCCGATAGCGGATGCGGCGCACCTCCAGCAGACGGTCCACCACCTGCCTGCGCCAGTCAGTCACCACCGATGCCGGCAGGAACCAATTGCCGGAGAGCTGTATATCCGCCTCGCCCACCGCCTCGAAAGGCGTGTTGCCGAGCTTGCCCAACTGCGTCCGCACGTTGGCTTCCTGAGGTGAACGTGCCTGCTCCTTGGCATAAGCAAAGGAACGTACCGCACGGTTGCCGTCTTCATCCTCAGCCGAAAGGGCAAAGCCTTGCGGAGTATCCCACAACGCCCAACGCAAGGCAATTTTCCGCCCGGCGGACTTGCGCGCCAGCAATTTCTCAAATTCCTGGTCGAAATTGCGATACAAACGGGTGCGGGGAGGAATGCGGGGCACTTCGCCCGCCGGAAAAATCCGGTTGTCCTCCACCCGGTTGACGCGGAAACCTTGCAAACGGCCTTGCGCGTCGAGGTAGCAGATGCCATCCCCATTGTGGAAAGGCTTCACGCCCGCCACCGTAAAACTGTGTCCGCGTTGCTCTTTCAGCGTGCCCATCTCCTCGCCCAGCGACTTGGGGGTATCAAACGAAGCCACGTCTTCGCCCCGCCCTTGCAGAAAGTAATGGGTGAATCCCCGGCTGAAACTCTTGTCCAACTGGGGGGTAAAGGCATAGCGGCAACTCCCCGAGGAGGAACGCACGTATTCGGGACGGCGTGACAGGACTTCGTCGAGGCGGAGGCGATAGGCCGCCGTGACGTTCTTCACGTAGGCCACGTCCTTCAGGCGGCCTTCTATCTTCAGGGACGATGCTCCGGCATCAAGCAACTGCTCCAGGCGGTCGCTCTGGTTCAAGTCTTTCAAGGACAACAGATGTTTGTCCCTTACTATCGTTTTTCCATCGGCATCCACCAGCGTGAAGGGCAGGCGGCAGAACTGGGCACACTCGCCCCTATTGGCACTGCGCCCGAAGCAGGCCTGGCTGGCATAGCATTGCCCGCTATAGCTGACGCAGAGCGCCCCGTGCACGAATACCTCCAACGACACCTGCGGACAAGCCTCGTGAATGCGCTTGATTTCCTGCAATGACAATTCGCGCGCCAGCACCACCTGACGGAAACCAGCCTCGGCCAGGAAACGCACCTTCTCCGGCGTGCGGTTGTCCATCTGCGTGCTGGCATGGAGAGGGATGGGCGGCAAGGACAAGCGCGTGATGCCCATGTCCTGCACAATCAGGGCATCCACCCCGATGCGGTAGAGGTCGTGTATCAGCCGCTCCGTCTCCGCCAGTTCCTCGTCTTTCAGGATGGTGTTCACCGTGACGTAGACGCGCACGCCGTAGACATGGGCATACTCCACCAGCCGGGTTATGTCCTCCAATGAATTGCCCGCGGCAGCCCTTGCCCCGAAGCGCGGAGCGCCGATGTAGACGGCATCCGCCCCATGATCCACGGCCGCCAAGCCGCACTCCAGATTCTTTGCCGGGGCAAGCAGTTCTATGGGACGCGGCTTCATGCGATGTCGTTGATATTATAAGGTGTCTCTTGGTAAACAAAATAGTTCAGCCAGTTGGAGAACAACAGGTTGGCATGGGCACGCCAACGCACCAGCACGCCCTTCTCCGGATCATTGTCAATGTAATAATTGCGCGGCATCTCGATGGGCAGCCCCTTGCCCAGGTCGCGCCGATACTCCCCGTCCAGGGTCAGGGGCGAATACTCCGAATGACCGGTCACGAAAAACTCCCTGCCACCGCGGGCCATCACCAAATAGACGCCCGCCTCATTCGACTCGGAAAGCAATGTCAGTTCAGGCACCTTGAGGATATCCTCGCGGCGCACCTCGGTATGGCGGCTGTGGGGCACATAGAACACATCGTCGAATCCGCGGAAGATGGGATGCAGAGGCTGCAACGCCCGATGGGGGAAGATGCCGAACATCTTCTGCGCCAAGGGATATTTGGGCACGCCGTAGAAATGGTACAATCCCGCCTGCGCCGCCCAACAGATGTAGAGCGTGGAAGTGACGTGCGTCCGCGCCCAGTCGAAAATCTCCGAAATCTCGTCCCAATAGTTCACCTGTTCGAAGTCCATCTGTTCCACAGGCGCCCCGGTGATAATCATCCCGTCATACTTCTCGTTGCGCATCAGCTCGAAGTCCGTGTAGAAAGCCTTCATGTGCTCAATGGGCGTGTTCTTCGACGTGTGGCTCTTGATTTTCATAAACGAGATTTCCACCTGGAGCGGCGTGTTGGAGAGCAGGCGCACCAAGTCCGTCTCCGTCGTGATCTTCAGCGGCATCAGGTTGAGGACAACGATGCGCAGCGGACGGATATCCTGTCCCGTGGCGCGTGTCGTGTCCATCACGAATATGTTTTCCTGCTTCAGCAATTCGATGGCAGGCAATTTGTCTGGTAACTTTAATGGCATGAATCTGTGGTTTTCTGTTTCGGGGCGTAAAGATAGGGAAAATTACGGGAAAATGTATGGGGAGAGAGGAAGGAAATGTATTTTTTCGTACCTTTGGAAGCGAATTTCAACCAGCACAATGAAAATGGTACTTTATCATGGCAGCTATACGATCATAGCCTCCCCAAAAATCATGAAGGGGCAATTTACCAAGGATTTTGGGGAAGGATTCTATTGTACGGAACTGAAGAAACAAGCCATCAAATGGGCCAAACGCTATGAGACACCAGTGGTCAACCTCTACGATTATCAAGCCAACAGTTCATTGAATATCCTCTTTTTCAAAGAAATGACCGATGAATGGTTGGATTTCATAGCCGCTTGCCGTAGTGGCCAACCTCATACATACGACATCGTCATTGGAGCAATGGCCAATGATCAAATCTACAACTATGTAGCAGATTTTATGAACGGCATACTGACCCGGGAACAATTTTGGATATTAGCAAAATTCAAATATCCAACTCATCAAATCAACTTTTGCACGCCCGAAGCACTGAAATGCATCACATTCAAAGGATATGAGGAGATAAAAGAATGAACGGAAGAGAAGACCACAAACAAAATGATTTGTTTTTCCTATGCAGTCTGATAGAATATGTGGCCCGCCAGACGAAAAATGAGCGGAAAACCATAGTAAATGCCTTAGGACGCAAAGGACTGGAACATTACTACGATTTGGCGGAAGTCTATCATTGTGAGAACATAGACAAAGTGACCCACGAAATCGTAAACAAGTATCACATCCCCCCCGGCACATACGACAATGTAGCCGCTGCAACGGACAATATCCCCACCCATTGGGACATCGGAAAAGTGATGCAACGCCTGATACTGGAAGCTGCCAAGCAGTCAGGCGAAGACATTCTCTCTTCCCTCATCAAAGTGTACAATTCGTGGATTGTCCCCAAGATTGACAACTACAACAGCTCCATGTATTACGAGAACACGAGTTATCAATACGCCTCTTACAAGGCGGGGAAGGCGTTATGACAAGACACGCCCTCCCCTGCCTTTACCAATACAGGAAACGGGATGCAGCGCCTCAACTGCCCGGCAACAGGATGTCCGTCCTCACTTCAAGACGCGTCTTCAACGGACGGTTTTTTTGGAGCAGTCTGCTTGAGGCCTCAACTTCTCCCATATCGGGATTGTCGGGAGGACCATCATTCCACCAAGCCGGAGCGTTGGTGAAATCTCCAAGAGACCAATAATACAACCGGCGCAAAGCATCCCAGTCACCCAGGACATCCTCGGGAATAGTGCCTTGAATGGGATTCCCCCTCATCTGGATGACAGGCTGAGGCGTGAAACAATACTCAAAAGGAAATTCCTTATACTTGTTATTGCTCAAGTCCAAGCGCCGTATCTTGATGCCGTCAGGGACTTTTCCTTCCAACCGATTATGGTACAACCGGCATTCCGCCTCCGGATTATCCCATTGCGCGATTTCCTCCGGAAGTTCACCGGTATGGTTATTGGTCAATATCAGGAATTCCAGACTGGGACACTGGAAAACGAATCCCGGGATAATACCCGAAATAGACGTCGTGCCAATCCATACGAATTTCAAGTATTTCAACTTGAACAGGCTTTCCGGAATGCCGCCGGTTATGCCCTTGCCTCCGGCTCCATAACTCATCAGATAAGTCAGGTCGCCCACCCGTTCAGACAAATATCCTTGCGCATGTTCATGGGAATTTTGGTTTACCTCCAATGCTACCACCCTGTACTCATTGTGCACAGAGTCATACGCCACGGTCACGCCGCCCCACGTCTGAATGTCCGTCAAATCCCAAGTGACAGCCCAGTTGTCTCCATCCGCAGCCTTGTAGATTTCCACCAAGGCCAAACTGTCCGAAACATTCATCGTTGGTTCAGGCGGTTCTTGCGGCAAAGGCGCAGGTTCATCGTCCGAAGAACAAGAAGCCACCGCCAAACCCATGCTTACCGCCAATAGACTGATAATAAAACGAAATGCATCCATAATTGTTAGATTTAATATTAATAAGTAAGCATTCAAAATTAAATGATAATTTATCCGCGCCTAAACTAAATTCCTATTTACAATGTACACCCATTTTCAACGACTACTTAGGAAGTATTATTCACTACAAAACATCACTTCACGTACCCGCAGATAAATAAGGTCTTTATTGGGGAATTCATGTTCACAAAGTTAGTCGAATCTATGATTATATCACCAACATCACCTGTAACATTTTCGCTTCAAAATGTAACATTTCACCTCAAAAACACTTTGCTGATAGTTTTACCCCCTGATTTTATCAGAAACCACCTGTTTCAAAACACCAGCTTTATACTCAATGCCCATCTTTCTGCAAATCTCCTTTTCCCAACGGTAAGGTGTCTGCCGGGACAGACGCATGATTTTCCCACGCTCACCTATGGAATAATCCGTCAGCAATAGAAGGCAATAATGCATTTCATCCTCTGTCAGACCATAGTAAATGCGCATCTCTAACATTCTACCTGTAGAATCCAAATCCTGAGCCAATAATGTCCAATCATTGCTTGAAAGTTCCTGCTTCGAATATGCCTTTTCCTTATAATCTTGAAGGATTCTTTCCATCTTCACAAATACGTCTAAATCAGAATTAATCATTTTTCGCAAATCTTGGTAACGCTTATGCAAATCTTTCAACCCCTCCTGCAAATGTTCTTTTTCTCTCAGGTCCCTAATATCCTTCTCCAAAAATGCGATTTTTCCTGCTTTCAATTCCAATTCTTGTTTAACCTGTTTATATTGTCGTCTGACCTCCTCCAATCGTGCGAGATGACGTAATCGTTCCTTAGTTATGCGGACAATTCGTTTCCTATAAATATGAATCAACAAAAGAGTTATACCTATCAAAGCCACCAACATATAACGATAAGCATATAAAATCTGCTTGAACCCACTCTGCTGACGTACCAACAAATGATTTGTTATCGTTTGCTGAACTCCATATGACTGATACTCTGACTTTGCACTATCCGCACAGGCTTCATATTCCTTCCTGAAGTCTAAAGCTTCGGCATAATTCCCCCGCTTTTGCGCTATTGAAGACAAGCGCATATATGCATTCGCCTTGGAAATATATGATGGTGCCTGACGACATCTCTCAAAATAATATTCCGCAGAATCATATTCTCCAGCTCTGAAATAAACATCCCCCAAATAGACGAGACCGCGATAATACTGCATCGTATCAAATTGGAGAGCATAATTTCGTTTTGCATAAACAAGGGCTCGCTCATAATCATTCTCTTTAATATAAATTTGGCTCAAAAATGAATATATGTTGCTACGGATCCCTTCGTGATTCAAATGGGCAGACACACTATCTGCCATTAAAAAGAGTCGCTTGGCTTCCGTGTATTCTTTTGCCTCAAAAAGAATTTTCCCACGCATAGAAAGCGCATCCGCCACCAATAGACTATCCCCAACTTCTTTTCCCAAGGTTTCAGCCAACAAATACAAGCTATCAGATTCTTCCATTAAATACTGACAAGCATACAGATACCCCAAATTCGCATAAATCTTCCCCTGCAATCCCTTGTCTTCAGCTTCCCCGGCCAAATCCACCGCCTCCAGATACTTCTCCACTGCCCGAGCCTGCTCTTTCTTGTCGCGAAGCACGCTGCCCCAGCGATAATACGCCCGGGCACGCATCCCCGCATCGCCCTGCGCGTCATAATAATCCACGGCGGTGCGAATCAAGGAATCGTCCGTCTGAACCACATAGCAACGATCCCGCGCTTCGGTCAACAACAAAGCATAGCGGGCACGCTCCTCCTCGGTGTGCAGGCTGCGGACGGGCAGATGCTCCAGCAGGCGTAACGCACTGTCCGGCTTCACCGCCACCAGCGAATCGGCCTTATCCAACAAAAGCCCTTGGCCGCGACGTCCCGAGCAAGCCGCGCCCACCACAAATGCCAACAACAATATTATCCAATGCCTTTTCATCGCCTCTCCACTTTCCAGTCCGCCACCGTCCCGCTCTGCGAGGAAAAGCCCACGCCTATGCAGAACAATGACCGCCCTTCCGCCTCGTAAGGACGGGCGTAGCCCTTTTCCGCTATCTGCCGAAGGGCTTCGTCCGCCGTGCCGTCCAACTTGAACTCGAAGATGTAGACATAGCCGGGCGTCTCCACGATGCAATCCACGCGGCCCTCGCTCTGCTGTTTCTCCGTGTAGACCGCATAGACGCTGACCAGACGGAAGATGAGGTAGAAGGTATAATGGAAATAACGTTCGCGCTCCCGCTCGTCCGACTTGCGGCGCATGGTGTAGGGAATATCCGCCAAGAAGGAGGTGAACAGCTTGCGGAGTTGCTCCACATCGACCTCCTCCAAGGCATCCAGCAAATCCTGAATCCAAGAATTGACTTCTGTGCGGGCTGGCTTGAAATAATCCGCTGCCGCCAACGACACAAACCCTTTCTTTACTTCATTATTGGGAAAATCCAGCAGGAATGTGCCCCGGCGTGGCTTGTAATCCTTGATAGTCAGGTACCCGCTCTGGTAAATCATCGGCAGGGGCTTCTCCACCGTAGCCTTATAGTCGATGAACTCCTGCGGGTCATAGTAACGCCCTGTCAGTTCGTCCAGGTTCTCGTCCGAGTGGGCCAACAGGCGAAGCAGGTAGGTGGGCGTGCCGCTGCGGAACCAGTAATCCTGAACCTGCCCGCTGGCAAAGGCATTGAGCAGGCTGAATGGATTGTACACATCCGTCATGCGCGGACTGAAATGGTAGCCGTCATACTGGCGTTTCAACACGTCTTTCATCTCCGCCACGGAAAAGCCCTCCTGCGCGGCCATCGCCTCTATCGGCTCCGCAAAGTACTGCTCCAATTCCTCCTGCGTGATGCCGCACAACGCCTCGTAGCGAGGGTCCATGCTGATGTCCGCCGGCTGGTTGAAACCGCTGAACACGCTGACCTGCGAGAACTTGGTCACGCCTGTCAGCAACACGAACTGCAGGTCTTCGTCCGCCGCCTTGAACACGGAATAGAAGGCTTTCAGCAGCTCGCGGTTGCGGTCTTCCAGCAACCACTCCTGCCCGTCCACGCCGACCTTGATGCCCATATCCAGCACGTCAAGGATGGGCTTGTCATATTCGTCTATCAGCACCACGCAACGGCGGCCATACTTGGCGTGAGCCTGACGGAGGATATAGGCAAACCTGTCGCCCAAGCCCGCATCGGACGGGATTTTTCCATACGCCTGTTCCCATTCTGCCACATAACTCTCCAGCCTCCTTTCCAAAGCATCGGCTTCCATAAAGACCGCCCCGTTGAAGTCGATATGGAACACCGGATATTCCGCCCATTCCGTCTCCAGCCTCTCCAGAGCCAGTCCCGTGAACAGCTCTTTCCGTCCTTGGAAATAAGCCTTCAGCGTGGACACCAGCAGGCTCTTGCCGAAACGGCGCGGGCGGCTGAGGAAATAAATCTTCCCTTCCGTCACCAGCCTATACACCTGCGCGGTCTTGTCCACATACACGAAACCGTCCTCACGCAGTTTTGCAAAACTCTGTATGCCTATCGGATATTTCATCATAGTTTCTTGTTGCATTGCGTTCTTGTCCGCACAAAGGTAGGAAATATAAGCCAGCGTACAAAACCCAACGGCAATTTATCGGGCATCAGTATGCCGGACATGCTGGGGCATACCTGCGCCCGTGCTTACCCATACCGCCGTCCATGCTTACCCGTACCGCCGCCCGTGCTTACCCGTACCGCCGCCTATGGGCTGGGAATCAAGGCCTTCAAAACGCAAAAACGCATTTTTGGGACGAGGGGGAACCATATTTCAAAGAAAAACATTACTTTTGCGCCCGCAAAACGTAAAGAACCCATGCGAATATCTCCCGCCGAACTGCGCAACAGCCTGAGAGCCTGCTATCCCGCAACCGAAGCGGCAGCCTTGGCGCGCATCGTCTGCTGCGAGATGCTGGGGCAACGGGTCACGGACTTTGTGCTGAACGAGCCGTTGGAAACAGACGAAGCGCAGGCACGGTTGCTGGAAGACGCCGTCGGAAGGCTGCTCCGCTTCGAGCCGGTGCAATACATCCAGGGGAAAGCCCGCTTCCTGGGACGCGACTTCCACGTGGAGCCGGGCGTGCTGATTCCCCGCCCCGAAACGGAAGAACTGGTGGAGCGGATGCTAAGGGAGATACCTGCAAACGCCCGCATGGCGGACATCGGCACGGGCAGCGGGTGCATCGCCGTGACCTTGGCATTGGAAGTGCCCGGCTCACGGGTACAGGCTTGGGACATCTCGGAAACGGCCTTGCGCATAGCCCGGCAGAACGCGAAAGCCTTGCAGGCGGAAGTGGACTTCGTGCACCGCGACGCATTGGCGTGGCAGCCGGAAGAAAGGGGTGTGCTGGACGTCATCGTGAGCAATCCGCCCTACGTGACCGAAGCCGAACGCACAGACATGGAGCCGAACGTGCTGCTCCACGAACCGGAAAGCGCTTTGTTTGTCCCCGATGAAGACCCGCTACGCTTCTACCGACGCATAGGGCTGCTGGGACGTGAACTGCTCGCGCCGGGCGGCAGGCTTTACTTTGAAATCAACCGGGCCTACGGGAAAGAGACGGCCGACCTGCTGCGCCGGCAAGGCTACACGGACGTGCGGACGGAAAAGGACCTGAGCGGCAACGACCGCTTCGCCGCCGCCACGCAACCCGGCCAAGCCACCGGACACTGACAAACATACACATACAGGATTATCATAAACCATCGCTTATGACAGAAATAAACGAAACAGAAGCGCAAAAACGCATGGAGGCCTATTGCGCCTCCGCCGAACACTGCCGCACGGAAGTGACCGACAAGCTGTTGCGTTGGGGACTGCCCTACGACACGGCCAACCGCATCGTGGACAAGCTGGAGCAGGAGAAGTTTATCGACGAGGAACGCTACTGCAACGCCTTCATCCACGACAAATTCCGCTTTGCCAAGTGGGGCAAGCAGAAAATAGACCAGGCCCTGCGGCTAAAGAAGATTGACCCTTACACCTACCGCCCGTTGCTGAACCGCATCGACCCGCAGGAATACCACGCCACCCTGCAAGCCCTGCTGGACGCCAAGCGGCGGAGCCTCCGCTCGGGAAACGACTACGAACGCAACGGAAAGCTGATCCGGTTTGCCCTGAGCAGGGGGTTTGCAGCCGACGACATACGCCAATGCATCGACTTGCCGGATGAAAATGAGAGTCTTGACTAAAAAATATCGCCTTTCCCTTTTTTATTTTCATTCCGTTTGTTTACTTTTGCACTTGATAATCACATATACATTGGTTAGCTATGAAAAATTTAGAAAGACTGTTTGCTGAAAAGCTACTGAAAATCAAAGCCATCAAACTTCAACCGGCCAATCCGTTCACTTGGGCGTCCGGCTGGAAATCCCCGTTCTATTGTGACAACCGCAAGACGCTGTCCTATCCGTCGCTGCGCAGCTTCGTGAAGACGGAAATCACACGCCTCATCTTGGAGCGCTTCGGGCAGGTGGATGCCATTGCCGGCGTGGCCACAGGCGCCATCCCACAGGGAGCTTTGGTGGCAGATGCCTTGAATCTGCCCTTTGTCTATGTACGCTCCACCCCGAAGGACCACGGACTGGAGAACCTGATTGAAGGCGAGTTGCGCCCGGGCATGAAGGTGGTCGTGGTGGAAGACCTCATTTCCACCGGAGGCAGCAGCCTGAAAGCCGTGGATGCCATCCGCCGCGACGGATGCGAAGTCATCGGCATGGTGGCCGCCTATACCTACGGCTTCCCCGTGGCCGAAAAGGCTTTCAAGGATGCCAAAGTCCCCTTGGTGACACTGACGAACTATGAGGCCGTGATAGACGTGGCCCTCAAGACCGGCTACATCAAGGAAGAGGACATCGAGACCCTGAACGAATGGAGAAAAGACCCGGCACACTGGGATGCCGGCAAATAAATAACCGCCATGACTACATTTGAAAGTAACGTAAAGCAAGTACAGGCTCCACAGGGAACCGTGTACGCCAAGTTGTCAGACCTGAGCAATCTGGCCCGAGTGAAAGACCGCCTTCCTGAGCACAAGGTGAAGAACATGACGTTCGACACGGACACGCTGAGCATGCAGGCTCCGCCCATCGGCACCATCACGCTGAAAATCGTGGCCCGCGAGCCGGAGAGTTGCATCACCTTCGGCACCACCTCTTCGCCCCTGCCCTTCGACCTGCAGATTCACATCTCGCCGGTGTCGGAGACGGAATGCCAGTTGAAGCTGGTCATCAACATGGAGGTGAACCCCTTCATCAAGAACATGATACAACGTCCTTTGCAGGACGGCTTGGAGAAGATGGCCGACTTGCTGGCCATGATTCCGTACACGGAAAACGACTAACCGTATTTCGCAACTTAATTTTTTCGACGTGGCACTGAAACTTTGGGAAAAATCCGTCCAAATCAACAAGGACATCGAACGCTTCACCGTGGGACGCGACCGCGAAATGGATCTCTACCTGGCGAAGTATGACGTGTTGGGCTCCATGGCCCACATCACCATGCTGGAAAGCATCGGCCTGCTGACCGCCCATGAATTGCAACAGCTCTTGGCGGAGATGAAGTCCATCTACGCAATGGCCGAACGGGGTGAATTTGTGATAGAGGACGGCGTGGAAGACGTGCATTCGCAAGTGGAACTGATGCTGACGCGCCGCTTGGGCGACATGGGCAAGAAAATCCACAGCGGACGCTCGCGCAACGACCAGGTGTTGCTGGACCTGAAGCTTTATACGCGCGCCGAAATCAAAGACATAGCCGGGGCGGTGGAACAACTTTTCACCGTCCTGATACAACAAAGCGAGAAGTACAAGGATGTGCTGATGCCTGGCTACACGCATTTGCAGGTGGCCATGCCATCGTCGTTCGGTCTATGGTTCGGCGCGTATGCCGAGAGCCTGGCGGACGACATGCTGTTCCTGCAAGCCGCCTACAAAACGTGCAACCGCAACCCCTTGGGTTCAGCTGCCGGCTATGGTTCTTCCTTCCCGCTGAACCGCACAATGACCACGGAACTGCTGGGCTTCGACTCCATGAACTACAACGTGGTGTATGCCCAGATGGGCCGTGGGAAGATGGAGCGCAACGTGGCCTTTGCCCTGGCCTCCATAGCGGGCACGCTGTCCAAGCTGGCCTACGATGCCTGCCTGTTCAACAGCCAGAACTTCGGCTTCGTGAAGTTGCCGGACGACTGCACCACGGGCTCCAGCATCATGCCGCACAAGAAGAATCCCGACGTGTTCGAGCTGACGCGTGCCAAGTGTAACAAACTCCAAGCCCTGCCCCAACAAATTATGATGATAGCCAACAACCTGCCGTCGGGCTATTTCCGCGACCTGCAAATCATCAAGGAAGTCTTCCTGCCCGCTTTCCAAGAGTTGAAGGACTGCCTGCAAATGGCGACCTACATCATGCACGAAATCCGGGTGAACGAGCATATCTTGGACGATCGGCGTTATGACCCCATCTTCAGCGTGGAGGAAGTGAACCGCCTGGCCCGCGAAGGGATGCCTTTCCGCGATGCCTACAAGAAAGTGGGACTGGAGATTGAAGCCGGAGAGTTCACTCCCGTCAAGGAAGTACACCACACGCATGAGGGCAGCATCGGCAACCTGTGCAACGACCGCATCACAGCCTTGATGCAAGAGACAATGGACGGCTTCCACTTCGAGCGGATGGAAACGGCGGAGAAAACTTTGTTAGGACGGTAATTCAATCCCCTGCTCCAACTTTTGCGCGAAAAAAGTTGCGCGACAACGGGAAACTTCTTACCTTTGCAGCCGTTCTTCAAAACCTGCGGCAATAGCTCAGTTGGTAGAGCACGACCTTGCCAAGGTCGGGGTCGCGAGTTCGAGTCTCGTTTGCCGCTCTTTCTTTAAGGTCGCCCGGATGGTGGAATGGTAGACACGAAGGACTTAAAATCCTTTGGCCAGTAATGGCTGTGCGGGTTCAAGTCCCGCTCCGGGTACAGGAAAACGATTGACACCCTATGGTTTTCAATCGTTTTTTATTTCGACGAATAACAAACTGTGTATTATAGAATTGGAGCAAAAATGAGAACAAGAATGCAGGTTGTCCTGTTCTTGGTTTTCTTGTGCACATTCTGCCAAGCCAAAGGAACAATGGATTTACGAGGAGTAGTGTATGACGTCGGGCTGAAATTCACACCCGAAAGTTGCTCGGTCGACACATTCGACATCAAGCTGGTGAAGTATGACATCAGTATCATAGCCAACATCCTGCGAGCCAATGCCATACGCATTGAGGGGGAAGACATCAGCCGGCTTACTGTTGCTGCGGAAGTGGCTCAGGCAGCTGGATTGAAAATCTTCTTCAACCCGTGGAAGATGAATGCGGACGAAAAGGAAGTGGTGGCTTACATGGCCCAAGCAGCCCAAGCAGCCGAAAAACTCCGGCAAAAAGGGGCAGACTTGGTGTTTGTGGCCGGATGCGAATATTCCATATTCGATAATGGTGTCTTTGAAGGCAGTTCCATTAACGAACGGCTGGCCACCCTGATGTCATTCGGACAAATGAAAGACAAAACTGCCGCTCTCAAGACCATACAAGGGAAAAACCAAACCTTGAACCGCATCCTGGCCAACATCTGCCAGGCAGTCCGCGCGAACTACAAGGGGCTGGTCACGTATTCCTCGGGAACATGGGAGGCTGTGGATTGGAGCCTATTCGACATCGTAGGCGTGGATTACTATAGGGACATTCAGACTGATGAGGAATACGTAGAAGGCATAAAGCGTTATTCCCAATACGGGAAACCAGTGGTCGTCATGGAGGTGGGTTGCTGCACCTACGAAGGAGCAGCCCGACGGGGCGGAAACGCATTCTCCATCTTGCAAGGCACCACACCCGACGGCAAGGCCGGCATTTATGAAAGCGGTATGATACCCACCCGAAGCGAGAAAGAGCAGGCCGACTACATCCAAACCCAAATCGAACTGCTCAACGGCACCGGCATACAGGGAATGTTCATCTACTTGTTCTCCTACCCCATCTATCCCTACCGTAAAGAAGGCTTGGACTTGGACATGACGGCATACGCCATCGTGAAAACCTATGCCAAGAACCATCCCCGCTCACAAATGTTGCCTCCTTGGGAACCCAAAGAAGCATTCTACCGGCTGGCTGAGATATACAGACGGCTGGAACAGGAGAGCCTGCGTTAACGGGCTCTCCCCCTATGGCGCCGCCTTTGCCCCATCCGTTTATTTCCGCGCCTCCTCAAACTTCTGCTTCATCGTCGGGTTCATGTAGGTGAGCTTACGGATAGTAAGGTCTTCCGTGTCCTTGTTGGCCAGACGGAAATTGTTCTCCGAGCCCATCAGACTTTCCTTCACCTTTTGGAGCTTGGCTATAGTGTCATCTATTTGCTTGATAGCCTCGCCGAATTTGCGGGAAGCCAGTTCGTAATGCCGTCCGAAACGAGCCTTGAAGTCTTCGAGCTTGTTCTCGAAGTTGGTCACGTCCACTTCCTTGCTTTGCGCCAAGATGAGTTGCTTCCGATATTCCAAGCTTTTCTTTGAAGTCTGAACCAAGAGCGTGATGAGCGGGATGAAGAACTGCGGACGGATGACATACATCTTCTCATAGCGGTGGGACACATCGACGATGCCGCCGTTATACAATTCGCTATCAGGTTCGAGGAGGGAGACCAGCACGGCATATTCACAGCCCTTCTTCCGGCGGTCCTCGTCCAACTTCTTGAAGAAATCCTCATTCTTGTGCTTGGTCGTAGTGGTGTCCATCTCGTTCTTCATCTCGAACATGATGGAGAGGTACTCCAATCCATCTACCGAATCACGGAAAATGAAGTCACCTTTGGTGCCATCCGCCACCTCGTTGTCTTTCTCGAAGTAGGCGTATGGCATCATGGGGCGTAAGAACTGGTTGAAGAGCGTGGAGCAATGTATCTCCAGCGTCTCTCCCACCATCTTGGTGCTCATGCGCGTCTTGAGCTCCTTGTAGTAGTCTATCTGTTCCTGCTTGCTCTGAAGCTCCAACAGGTGGCGCTTGTTCAATTCCTCTGTTTCCACCTGGGCTTTGTAGCGTTCCAGTTCCATATCTGCCTTAAGCCTGCTGATGGCCTTGTCCTTTTCCGCCAAAGCCAGTTGGCGTTCCGCGTCCTTCTGAGTGGATATGTTTTCCAGCTGGTTCTTGAGGCGAATAATCTCCTGGTCCTTCTCCCCGTTCAGCTTGGCCAGCATCACTTGCATATCAGACTTCAGGCGGCTGATTTCCGTTTCCTTGGCACTCAATTCCAAATTCTTCTTATTCATCCGACTCTCAAATTCCTGCCGGGCTTGGGTGGACTTCAACAACAGTTCGGCCTGTTGCCGGGCTTCCATCTCCTTCAGGCGGCGTTCTATCTCCGCTTCAAATTCGGTGTTCTTCACCTGACTAAGGATAGAAGCATAGTCGGCCTCATCCACCTGGAAAACGCTTCCACACTTAGGGCATCGCAATTCTTTCATACGGCTTGCTTTTCAATAAAGGTTATACGCATTGACAAACATAATTAGAGCAATTGCTCCACCTCTCCCACACTCAGGCCCGTTGCTTTGACAATCATCTCCACAGAAAGTCCCATTGATTTCAGATTAAGAGCTACATCCAACGCTTTTTTCTTCTCTCCCTCTGCACGGCCTTCCTCAAGACCTTCTGCACGGCCTTCTGCACGGCCTTCCTCAAGACCTTCTTGCTTGGCTGTGCTCAGCACGTCATTTTGTATCATTATGGCATTGATATGCTCATCGTAAGCATGACGTTCTTCTTGGGACATGTCATAATAACGTAATTTTTCACGAGCTTCGGGCAATCCTGGAGCTGTCGTATCAGGATTGATAACCCCCGTTTTAAGATATTGTATCCATTCTTCCAATGGTGTCTTGGCCACTTGATTGAACTCGTTGACCCGAATCAAATAGTATTCCGGGAAAACTTCACCGGGCAGTTTCTGCACGATTGCTCCGGCTTCTTTGGCGGTAATCAACAGTTCGTCATGGGTGTGCACGCCTACAAAACGGTTCTGTCCATGATACAGATAGTCATTGCCCTTGCCCAAATCAAAATAAAGTATACTGATGGAATATACTTTCTTCACCTGCTGATAGGTATCCCCCAAGGAAATATGCTCTGTAATAGCTTTTGCCGTACCATACAATATGCGCTCCAGATAATAAAGTTCGCGCGTATTCTGAACCTCTACGATTATTATCTCTCCTTTACTGTTTTTGGCCTTGATGTCCACGCGATTAAACTTGTCGTCATCCCGTTGCTGGTTGCCTTCACTTTCCAAAATCTCCACGATCTGGGTTTTGTCATTGAAAAGCACAGTCAGCAATCCCTCCAACACACTAAAATTGGCCTTGTCCCGCAACAAGCGTTTGATAGCCCAATCAAAACGGATATATGTATTCTTCTGGTTCATAACACAGTTTTTTTATTTGTATCACAATGAAAATTCCCCTCTTATGTCCCACGCGAGCACAACCGCCCTGCATTCAAGTTACTTACTGCAAAGAAAGCATTTTATTCCGACATAAACAACACCCGCTGAAAGAGATTTGCCAGGAACTACACCATACCCCACACCAGACCCCTGGCACAGACACCGCGTACCTGACGTACGGGCATAAAAAAAGGGCTCCGCTGAGCCCAACCTTTGTTAACCTTAAATCTAATACCATGAAAAACACGTTGCAAAGGTACGGACTTTTGCGAAACCTGCAAACTTTCCAAGCAGAAAAGTATGTTTTATAACACTTTTTAGCGAAAAGAGGAGGGAAAAGCCTCGAAATAGCCTTTCCCTCCCCAATCTCTTACCTGAAAAAACAGCTTATTCCTCGTCCATCAGGATGTTCAGGATCTGGCAGGCAGCCTTGGCCACCGGAGTACCCGGGCCGAAGATAGCAGCCACACCGGCCTTGTAGAGGAAGTCATAGTCCTGCGGAGGAATGACACCGCCGGCGAATACCACGATGTCTTCGCGACCCAGCTTCTTCAACTCGTCCATCAGCTGCGGAATCAAGGTTTTGTGGCCTGCCGCAAGAGAGGATACGCCTACGGCATGAACATCGTTCTCCACGGCCTCGCGGGCAGCTTCCGCCGGGGTTTGGAAGAGCGGGCCCATGTCCACGTCGAAGCCACAGTCGGCATAGCCCGTAGCTACGACTTTTGCACCACGGTCGTGCCCGTCCTGCCCCATCTTGGCAATCATGATACGCGGCTGGCGACCTTCTTTCTTGGCAAACTTCTCGCACAATTCACATGCCTTGGCGAAGTCTGCATCGTTTTTGCTTTCTGATGAATACACGCCTGATATGGTTCTAATCATTGCTTTATAACGTCCTACTACCTTCTCGCACGCATAGGAAATCTCGCCCAAGGTGGCACGCACACGGGCGGCTTCCACGGCCAACTCCAGCAGGTTGCCCTCGCCGGTCTTGACACACTCGGTGATGGCGTCCAGCGCCTTGTCCACATCGGCCTGGTTGCGGTTGGCTTTCAACTTCTTCAGGTTCTCTTCCTGCTCCTGGCGCACGGCGGTGTTGTCAATTTCGAGGATGTCAATGGGGGCTTCCTTGTCCAGACGATAGCGGTTGACGCCCACAATGGTCTGCACGCCGCTGTCGATGCGGGCCTGGGTGCGTGCGGCGGCTTCTTCGATGCGCATCTTGGGGATGCCCGTCTCGATGGCCTTGGCCATGCCGCCCAGCTTCTCGATTTCCTGGATGTGCTCCCATGCCTTGTAGGCAATCTCGTTGGTCAGCGACTCCACGTAATAGGAGCCTGCCCAAGGATCCACATTCTTGCAGACGTAGGTCTCTTCCTGAATATAGATTTGCGTGTTGCGGGCGATGCGGGCGGAGAAGTCCGTCGGCAGGGCGATGGCTTCGTCCAAAGCGTTGGTGTGCAGGGATTGCGTGTGACCCAAGGCAGCGGCCATGGCCTCAATGCAGGTACGTCCCACATTGTTGAAGGGGTCTTGCTCCGTGAGCGACCAGCCGGATGTCTGCGAGTGCGTGCGCAGTGCCAGCGACTTGGGATTTTTCGGATTGAACTGCTTCACAATCTTGGCCCACAGCATACGGGCGGCACGCATCTTGGCGATTTCCATGAAGTGGTTGGTGCCGATGGCCCAGAAGAAGGAAAGGCGCGGAGCGAAGGCATCGATGTCCAATCCGGCATTGACACCAGCACGGAGATATTCCAATCCGTCGGCCAGGGTGTAAGCCAACTCAATGTCGGCCGTGGCACCGGCTTCCTGCATGTGGTATCCGGAGATGGAAATGGAGTTGAACTTCGGCATCTTCTGCGAGGTGTACTCGAAGATGTCGGAGATAATCTTCATGGAGAATGCAGGCGGATAGATATAGGTGTTGCGCACCATGAATTCCTTCAGGATGTCGTTTTGGATGGTACCGGCCATTTCTTCCAACTTGGCGCCTTGCTCCAAGCCGGCGTTGATGTAGAAGGCCATGACGGGCAACACGGCACCGTTCATCGTCATGGAGACGGACATCTTGTTCAAGGGAATGCCCTCGAAGAGGACTTTCATGTTCTCCAGCGAACAGATGGACACGCCGGCCTTGCCGACATCACCCACCACGCGCTCATTATCCGGGTCATAGCCGCGGTGCGTGGGCAGGTCGAAGGCTACCGACAAACCTTTCTGGCCGGAAGCCAGGTTGCGGCGGTAGAAAGCGTTGGATTCCTCGGCCGTGGAGAATCCGGCATACTGACGGATGGTCCAAGGGCGGAAAGTGTACATCATGGAGTACGGGCCACGCAGATAGGGCGGTATGCCGGCGGCATAATCCAAGTGCTCCATTCCTTCCAGGTCTTCTTTGGTATAAACAGGCTTCACTTCTATGTGCTCCGGCGTCTTCCAGTCAGCGTGGATGCCGTTGGCCTTTTGCCACTCAGCCCCGTTGGCGGGCTTGAAGTCGGCATATATGTCGATGTTCTTGAAATCTTTTCTCATGATTACTTCAATAATTTAGCATTGTATTCCTTTAATGTCTGCAGCACATTGACGCGGACATGGATGAAGTTCTCGATGCCGGCAGCCTTCAGCTCGTCCATGCAGGCGGGAGCACCGGCCACGATGAACATGGCGCGTCCGGCCAAGGCCTGGTAGGCGGGGATGGCATATTCGGCATATTCGTCATCGCTGGAGCAGAGCACCACGATGTCCGCCTTGGCAGCCAGGGCGGCGTCAATGCCCTCCTGCACGGAAGCGAAGCCCAAGTTGTCGATGACCTCGTATCCGGCGCAAGCCAGGAAGTTGCACGAGAACTGGGCGCGCGCCTGGCGCATGGCCAGGTTGCCGATGGTCAGCATGAAGGCTTTCGGACGCTTGCCGCTGGCCTCGGTCTCCAGGCGAAGAGCCTCGAACTCGCTGGCGGCACGCGACGCATCGAGCGATGCGCAATCCTTTTCGCACGTATGTTCATGGCCTCCCCCGCAGCAGCAATGGCCTTCCAAAGGTTGCTTGCCTTCGGTCAGCTCAGTGAAGTTGGGGAATTGGTTGGTGCCCAGCAGGATTTCCTTGCGACGGGCCACGGCCTCGTGGCGGGCGCGGTTGCTGGCATTGACGGCTTCCTGCACCTTGCCTGCCTTGACAGAAGCATAGAATCCGCCTTCTTCCTCCACGGCCAGGAAGAGTTTCCAAGCCTGTGCGGCGATGGAGGCGGTGAGGTTTTCTATATAATAAGAACCGCCGGCGGGGTCTACCACCTTGTCGAAGTGGGATTCCTCGCGGAGCAGGAGCTGCTGGTTGCGCGCCAGACGCTCGGAAAATTCATTAGGCTCGGCGTAGGCGGCGTCGAAGGGAAGCACCGTCATGGACTCCACGCCGGCCAAGGCGGCACTCATGGCCTCCGTCTGCGTGCGGAGCAGGTTGACGTAGGAGTCGAAGAGCGTGAGGTTGAAGCGGGAGGTGATGGCGTGTATGTGCATCTTGGCGGCGCACTTGCAGTCGTCCGGGGCGAGGTATTGCTCCACGATGTCCGCCCACAGCATACGGGCGGCGCGGAATTTGGCAATCTCCATGAAGTAGTTGGACGACACGCCGAAGTTGAACTTGATGTTCTTGGCCACCTGCGCGGCAGGCACGCCGGCTTCGGTCAAAGCCTGCAGGTATTCATTGCCCCAGGCGAGGGCATAACCCAGCTCCTGGTAAATATAGGCGCCGGCATCGCAAAGGATTGACGCGTCCACGCCGAGGACTTGATAGCCACAAAGTTTGGCGGAGACTTCGACCAGCTTTTTGCCCGTCTCGGCGATGACGGTGCGCTCCTTGCCCTTGGAGAGCATTTTGCCCAGCGGGTCATAGGCGATGGAGCCACGGAGCTTGGACAGGTCGTAACCCTGCTTCTCGAAATATGCCACCAGCATCTGCGCCAATTCCACCACGTGACCCTGGCAGGTGGAGAAGTTCAGTTCCACACAATCGGCCTTGATGTCTTTCAGGAGGGTTTCCAAGTAGGCTTCGTCAAGTTGCTTGGCCTTGACGCTGAATCCCAGCGAATCGACGCCGCGGTTCAGGATGTCGAGAGCCTTGGCATTGGCTTCGGCGGGGTCTTCCACCCGGATATTCTGGCGGACGAGCCAAGAATTGTCGTCCTTCCGGTTGCCGCGCAGGTAGGGGAACTCGCCGGGCAGGGCATCCATCTGGCGCAACCCGTCGAGGTCTTCGCGGCGGTAGAAGGGTTTCACGTTGAATCCTTCGTTTGTTCTCCAAACGAGTTTCTTCTCGAAGTCGGCGCCTTTCAGGTCGGCCGTGATCTTCTCCATCCACGCTTCGGTGCTGACGGACGGGAAGTCAGAGAAGAGTTTTTCTTTGTTTTCTGCCATAGTTTATCTATTTATAATGTAGGTTAATTGAAGTGTCATCACACTTTATTCTGCAAATATAAACAATAAGTCGATTGGCAGGGCTACCGTTGCACGTTTTTTTCAGATTTGTGCAGAAAAAGGGGCGCGTCCTCCGCCTTGGCATCGGCACGCCCCCCGCTTCTGCATTATAAACGAAGCGTCGATGCGAGCCGGTCGTCCGGAGCCGGCCCCATCGTTTTCGGGCAGGCTGGCATCCCCTTTTTCTCACCTGCAAAATTAGCAAAAATCTTGAAATCTGCAAGTTTTTGCCCTGCTAAATCTTTTTTGAAGGCAAAATTCTTTTTTCGAGCCCAAAAATCTTGGCATCTTCCGCACGATTGTGTACTTTTGCAGCACTTAAGCAGAGCTTAGAATCATTTAACAGTATAATTTTATGGATTGGTTAAACAGTTTACTTTGGGACCCGTCCTCCGTAGCCCATATCGTGCTGCTCTATTCGTTCGTGATAGCGATAGGCGTCATGCTGGGCAAAATCAAGGTGGCGGGCATCTCGTTGGGCGTGACCTTCGTGCTCTTCATGGGCATCCTGATGGGGCACTTCGGCTTCACCGTTTCCACGCCCATCCTGCATTTCCTGCGTGAGTTCGGTCTGACGCTGTTCGTGTTCTGCATCGGCCTTCAGGTAGGTCCGTCGTTCTTCACGTCCTTCAAGAAGGGCGGCATGACGCTGAACCTGCTTGCGGTGCTGATCATTGTGCTCAACATCGCCGTGGCTCTCACCATTTACTTCATTGCCAACGGCCGTGTGGACCTGCCCATGATGGTGGGCATCCTCTATGGCGCAGTGACCAACACTCCCGGTCTTGGCGCCGCACAAGAGGCGCTGAACCAGTTGCACTACACGGGCGACCCCATCGCCCTGGGCTATGCCTGCGCTTACCCGCTGGGCGTGCTGGGCATCATCGGCTCCATCATCGCCATCCGCTACATCTTCCGCGTGGACTTCGCCAAGGAAGAGGCGCAACTGTCCCAAAACGAGGATGAGGAGAAGCAGAAGCCGCACATGATGACGCTGGAGGTGCGCAACGAGGCCATTGACGGCAAACGCCTGCTCCAAGTGAAGCAATTCCTGGGCCGTCCGTTCGTCTGCTCGCGCCTGCGCCACGAAGGCCATGTCATCATCCCCGACCAGGACACTAAGTTCTGCCTGGGCGACCAGCTCTTCATGGTTTGCTCGGAGGAAGATGCCGAGGCCATCATCGCCTTCATCGGCAAGCAGGTCGAAGTGGATTGGGAACATCAGGACCTGCCGGTGGTATCGCGCCGCGTCATCATCACCAAGTCCAACATCAACGGCAAGAAGCTGGGCGACATGCACTTCCGCAGTTCTTACGGCGTGACCGTCACCCGCATCACCCGTTCGGGCATGGAGCTGTTCGCCTCGCCCAACCTGACCCTGCAAGTGGGCGACCGCCTGATGGTAGTGGGTCGCGAGGACGCTGTGAACAGCGTGGGCCTCGTCTTGGGCAATCAGATGAAGAGCCTCAACACGCCGAACATTGTCACCATCTTCGTAGGTTTGTTCCTCGGCATCCTGGTGGGCAGCCTGCCCATCTCCTTCCCGGGTATGCCGACCCCCGTCAAACTGGGCTTGGCCGGCGGTCCGCTGGTGGTGGCCATCCTCATCGGACGCTTCGGATACAAAATGAAACTGGTGACCTACACCACCACGAGCGCCAACCTGATGCTGCGCGAGATTGGTCTTGTACTCTTCCTGGCCAGCGTGGGCATTGACGCGGGTGCGCAATTCGTGCAGACGGTGCTGCAAGGCGACGGACTGCTGTACGTGCTTTGGGGCTTCCTCATCACGGTCATCCCGCTGCTGGCGGTAGGCATCTTTGCCCGTGCTTATTATAAGGTGAACTACTTCATCCTGATGGGTGTCATCGGCGGTGCCACTACCGACCCTCCTGCATTGGCCTACTCCAACCAGGTGGCCGGCAACCCGGCTCCGTCCGTGGGCTACTCCACCGTCTACCCGCTCACCATGTTCCTCCGCATCTTGGCGGGACAGATGATTCTGCTGACGATGATGTAAGGCCAGTGGCCTGACTCCATACTAAGAAACCGGCTGCATTGCGGAACCTCCGCCGTGCAGCCGATTTCTTTTTGCAATGCCTCCGCGCGTATTTAGAGCGACAGTTTCTTGCTCACAAATTCCTCAATGAAGTCCACCGTCCCCTCAATGCCCAAGACAGACGAGTCGATGCAGAGGTGATAGGACGCCGCGGCACCCCACGTTTTGTAACTGTAATAATTGTAATACTCCGAACGCTTCTTGTCGGCCTTGGCCATCATGCTTTCGGCCTCCTCATCGCTGATGCCGTGGATGCGGCGCAGGCGGGCGATGCGGTCCTCGCGGGTGGAGGAGATGAAGATGTTGGCGCAACGCGGATGCTCGCGCAGGATATAGTCGGCGCATCGCCCGACGAAAAGGCACGACTTCTCGGCAGCCAACCGGCGAATGACGTCGCTCTGCACCTTGAACAGGGAGTCGTTGCTCAGGCAATTGGTCGCGGGGATGGCCCCATCGGTAATAAACGGGAAGCGCATCCCGAACCAGCCGCCCATCAGCGTCTTGGCCGGACGCTCGTCGGCACGCTCGAAAAACTCGCTGCACAGGCCGCTTTCTTCGGATGCCAGCGTGATGAGTTCCTTGTCATAAAACGAGATGCCCAGACGGGCTGCCAGTTTCTCGCCTATCTCTCTGCCGCCACTACCCAGCTGGCGGCCAATGTTTACTACAAAATTGTTGTCCATAGTCCAAATCCTTTGTGGTTTTGCTGAAACTTACGGTTTTTCAACGACAAATATACGCATTATTGGGGAATAAATGCAACTCCATGCGGGGGATTTTTCCCAATCGGTTTCCATTTGTGCCTTTGGCATAATACAGCATATCCCCCGCCCGCGGGCGCAGGTACGCCTAAGCACGGACGGGGGTACGCCTAAGCACGGGCGCAGATACCCCTAAGCAAACCCCTGGAAGCCATCAGGGAAACACGGGCGAAGTTGGCCGTAACTTTCCGGGGATGAAATTTGCGTCTCCCCCTAATTTGCATTACCTTTGCATATTAATTTGCGAAATATGGGAAAAGAAAGCCAAGTCATATTCGACCGCGACGTCATTGAGTTCGTCACCGTGGCCGCCGAGTTCTGCAAGTACCTGGAGCAGGCTGAAGGCAAGCAACGGACAACCTTCGTGGACACCACCCTGAAGATATTGCCCCTGCTCTACCTGAAAGCCACCCTATTGCCCCCGTGCGAGACGCTGGGCGAAGACCTGCCGGAGCATTACGTCACCGAAGAGACCTACGAGGTGTTGCGCATGACCTTGGCGGGCATCCTGGCCGAGAAAGACGCCTACCTGGACGTGTTCATGGAAGACATGAAATACAGCGACCAGCCCATCACCCGCTATATCTCCGAAGACCTGGCAGACATCTACCAGGACATCAAGGACTTCATCTTCGTCTTCCAACTGGGACTGAACGAGACGATGCACGACGCGCTGGCCATCTGCCAGGAAAACTTCCGCCTCTACTGGGGACAGAAGCTGGTGAACACTCTGCGCGCCCTCCACGAAGCCCGGTACCTCCAAGGCGATGAAGAGGAAGACATGGACAGCGAAGAAGATGGCGAGGAGGATGACCCGCGGCAATTTCCCCAATAAACCCCGAACTCATGTTGATTATCCAAAGAAGCATAGACAAAGAATCCTTGAACGGGCTGCCGAAAGTGACTTTCCCGGGAGAGATACACGTGGTGCAGACGCCGTGGGAGGCGGAAAGAGCCGTCACCTACCTGAAGCAATGCCCCTTGGTGGGCATTGACAGCGAGACGCGCCCCTCCTTCGCCAAGGGAAGGGTGCACAAGGTGGCCTTGCTCCAAGTCTCCGACGAAAAGCATTGCTTCCTTTTCCGCCTCAACCTGACCGGCTTGACCCTGCCCATCATCACCCTGCTGGAAAGCCCCCACACCACCAAGGTGGGCCTCTCGCTGAAGGACGACTTCATGATGCTGCACAAGCGCGCCCCCTTCGAGCAACGCTCCTGTATCGAGCTGCAGGAATACGTGCGCGCCTTCGGCATCGAGGACAAGAGTTTGCAAAAGATATACGGCATCCTCTTCGGCGAGAAAATCTCGAAAAGCCAGCGGCTGACCAACTGGGAAGCCGATACCCTGACCGAGCCTCAGAAGCTCTATGCCGCCACCGACGCCTGGGCATGCCTGAACATCTACAACCGCTTGCAGGAGCTGAAGCGCACGGGCGATTTCGAGATTGCCGCCAAAGAAGAGTCCAACCCTAATGCACAATAACACCTATTTATATATAATGTATAAAATCTACCTGAAACCCGGAAAAGAAGAATCCCTGAAGCGCTTTCACCCGTGGGTGTTCTCCGGCGCCATCGCCCGCATGGACGGGGAACCCGAAGAAGGCGAAGTGGTGGAAGTCTACACCGCGAAAAAAGAATTCATCGCCAAAGGCCACTTCCAGATTGGGAGCATCGCCGTGCGCGTGCTCACCTTCAGGCAAGACGAAACCATCGACGGCGGCTTTTGGCGCCAGCGCCTGAAGGTCGCCCTGGACATGCGCCGCAGCATCGGCCTCGTCGGGCGTCCGGACAACAACACCTACCGCCTGGTGCATGGCGAAGGCGACAACCTGCCCGGCTTGGTCATCGACGTCTATGCCCGCACCGCCGTGATGCAGGCCCACTCCGCCGGGATGCACCTGGATCGCATGGCCATAGCCGACGCCCTGGCCGAGGTGATGAAGGGGGAGATTGACAACATCTACTACAAATCGGAAACCACCTTGCCCTACAAGGCCGACCTCTTCCCCGAAAACGGCTTCCTGCTGGGCGGCAGCGCGGACAACGTGGCCACGGAATACGGCCTGAACTTCCACATCGACTGGCTGAAAGGGCAGAAAACAGGCTTCTTCGTAGACCAACGCGAGAACCGCGCCCTGCTGGAGCGTTATGCCCGCGGGCGAAACGTGCTGAACATGTTTTGCTACACCGGCGGCTTCTCCGTCTACGCCATGCGTGGCGGCGCCCTGTCCGTACATTCGGTGGACAGCTCGGCCAAGGCCATCGACCTGACCAACAAGAACATCGCCCTGAACTTCCCCGACGACACGCGCCACACGGCCTACGCCGAAGATGCCTTCAAATTCCTGGAGCGCATGGAGAACGGAGCCTACGACTTAATAGTCCTCGATCCGCCCGCTTTCGCCAAACATAGGGACGCGCTCCGCAACGCTTTGCAAGGCTATCGCAAGCTGAATGCCCGCGCCTTCGAGAAAATCCGGCCGGGAGGCATCCTCTTCACCTTCTCCTGCTCGCAGGCCGTCAACAAGGACCAGTTCCGCATGGCCGTCTTCACGGCCGCCGCACAGTCGGGCCGCAGCGTGCGCATCCTGCACCAACTGACGCAGCCTGCCGACCACCCGGTGAACATCTACCACCCGGAAGGCGAATACCTGAAAGGGCTTGTCCTGTATGTCGAATGACCCATAAACATGCTAAAAAACCTTTCAAAAGCGGCAGTTTGATTAAAAGGAGTTAATACAGAGAAGATTTTTGCTGCAAGCTATTGCAGGTTTCGGGGAAAGCCGTACCTTTGCAACGTGTTTTTCATGGTATTAGATTTAAGGTTAATAAAGATTGGGTGTCTGGGATAGATACCCCTTCTTTTTTTATATACCTGCCTCAACTTTCTTCGACGCATTTCCTTCCTTCCGCTTGCATTTCTTGCGACAACACCGTATATTTGTATCTTCATTACCAAATGTTGAATACTACAGACCTCTTAAAAACAAAGATTCTATATGACAAGCATCCGGATAAGACTGATAACCATGCAGTTCCTGCAGTTTTTTATATGGGGAGCTTGGCTCATTTCATTGGGCGGCTATCTGGGCGGCAAACTACACTTCGAAGGCGGGGAAATCGGCGCCATCTTTGCCACCGGCGGCATAGCCTCCATCATCATGCCGGGCCTGACGGGCATCATCGCCGACAAGTGGGTGAATGCCGAACGGCTCTACGCATTGCTGCACTTCATCGGCGCGGGCGCCTTGTTTTATGCCGCCTCCGCCACCAGCTACCAACAGATGTACGTGGCCATGCTGCTCAACATGCTGGCCTATATGCCCACGCTCGCACTGACCAACACCATCTCCTACAACGCGCTGGAGAAATACAAGATGGATCTGGTGAAGGACTATCCCCCCATCCGCGTGTGGGGCACCGTGGGTTTCATCTGCGCCATGTGGGTGGTGGACCTGACCGGATTCAAAAGCAGCGCCCTGCAACTCTATGTGGCAGGCACGGCGGCGGTCGTTTTGGGCCTGTATGCGCTCACCTTGCCTCCTTGTCCGCCGGCACGCAATGAGCAGAAGACGGTGCTGTCCGCCTTCGGCCTGGATGCGCTGGTGCTGTTCAAGCAACGGAAGATGGCCATATTCTTCCTCTTCTCCATGTTGCTGGGCGCAGCGTTGCAAATCACGAACACCTACGGCGACCTGTTCCTGGGTTCCTTTGCCAGCATCCCCGAATATGCCGATTCGTTTGGCGTGAAGCACTCCGTCATCCTGCTGTCCATCTCGCAGATGAGCGAAACGCTGTTCATCCTGGCCATCCCCTTCTTCCTGAAGCATTTCGGCATCAAGCGCGTCATGCTCATCAGTATGCTGGCCTGGGTATTCCGCTTCGGCTTGTTCGGATTGGGCAATCCGGGCGACGGGCTTTGGATGCTCATCCTCTCCATGATTGTCTATGGCATGGCTTTCGACTTCTTCAACGTGTCCGGCTCCTTGTTCACCGAGATGGAAGCCCACCCGGGCATCCGCGCCAGCGCGCAAGGGCTGTTTTTCATGATGACCAACGGCATCGGAGCTTTCGTGGGCGGCTATGCCAGCGGCGCCGTGGTGGATATGTTCTCCGTCTACGCCGAGGGCGGCGGATTAATCAGCCGCGAGTGGACACCCATCTGGTTGATTTTTGCCGCCTACACGTTCGTCATTGGCATACTATTTGCGGTAGTATTCCGTTATAAACATACACCCGGAAAGGAGCAATTATGAACGAACGAAAAAAAGTAGAACTGCAAATAACCAGCCTGAGCAACAGCCAGACAGAGGCCGGCGCTTTCATCATGGTGCTGAGCGAAGCAGGCACGCAACGCAACCTGCCCATCGCCATCGGCGCCTCGGAAGCCCAAGCCATCCTGTTTGAACTGCGGGGCATCAACACGCCCCGCCCGCTGACGCATGTCCTGTTCGCATCAGTCATGATAGCCTTGGGCATACGCCTGTTGCGCGTTGTCATATACAAGGTGGAAAATGGTGTGTTCTACTCCTATTTATACATCCGCTCCAACGAGGTAATCCTCCGTGTGGATTCACGCACAAGCGATGCCGTGGCCTTGGCCTTGCGCATGAAGGCCCCCATCCTGACTTACGAAGACATCTTGAATGAGGACCATACGCCTGCCCCGAACGGCCATGGAAGCGAGACTTTCGCAAGCCCTTCCACCGGAAATGCCGCTTGGCTGAAGGAAGCCCTGCAAAAGGCCATCGACCAGGAGGATTACGAACAGGCAGCCGTCTTGCGCGACCAACTCAACCATCTGCAACAAACCAAAAGCTGAAATTATGCACATTTTCTACACCCCGGACATACAAAACTCCCCGGAATTGCCCGAAGAAGAAACCGCACACGCCGTCCGCGTGTTGCGCCTGCAACCCGGCGACGAAGTCATGCTGACCGACGGCACCGGCAACTTCTACCGTGCCCGCATCAGCCTCATTGCCCATAAGCGTTGCCTGGTGGACATCGTAGAGACCGTGCCCCAGCCCCCTTTGTGGAGCGGACACCTGCACATCGCCATGGCTCCCACCAAGAACATGGATCGCACAGAATGGTTTGCCGAGAAAGCCACGGAGATAGGCATCGACGAACTGACCTTCCTGAACTGCCGGTATTCCGAGCGGAAAGTACTCAAGACGGAGCGCATCGCCAAAATCCTGGTGTCCGCCATCAAGCAATCCCTCAAGGCGCGCCTGCCCCGCCTGAACGAAATGATGGACTTCAAGGCATTCATCCAGCAACCGTTCAACGGACAAAAGTTCATTGCCCACTGCCACGAAGGCGAGAAGACACCGCTGAAAGATGCCGTCAGCAAAGGCAAAGAAGCCGTGGTGCTCATCGGACCGGAAGGCGACTTCAGCGAAGAGGAAGTACGCCTGGCCGAAGAAGCTGGATTTATCCCCGTCAGCCTGGGTCCCTCGCGCCTGCGGACAGAAACGGCAGCCTTGGTGGCCTGCCACATCCTGAATTTGAAAAACCAATAAATACATTACAGATATGAAAAAGATGCTGTTTCCCGCATTGGCAGCCGTCCTGTTGCTGGCCAGTGCCTGCTCGCAAAAAGCGGAGTACACCCATGCCATCCCGTCCAACGTCACGGGTATCGTCTCCATAGATGCTGCCACCTTGGCTCAGAAAGCCGGTGTCCAAGACAAGGAGAACGAAATCTACCTGCAGAAACTCAAGGATGCCATCAAAGGCGAAATGAGCGCTTCCGCCTTCCAGCAGATTGAAACCATTTTGAACAATCCTTCCGCATCAGGCATTGACGTGGAAGCCCCTTTCTACCTCTTCTCCAGCAAAAGCCTGTCGCAAGGCGCATTGGTGGCCAAGGTGACAGACGAAGAAGGATTACGCTTCCTCATCGAAACCCTGCGGGCTGAAGGCGCCAACATCGAAACCAGCGAAGCCGAAGGTTGCTCGATAGCCCAAGTGAACCACGAAGTCATGCTGGCCTACAACGCCTCCACCCTTTTTGCCGTCAATTGCCAACGACTGGCCAAGCCAGTACTCAACGGCCTGCGAGACAGCCTGTCCACTTGGATACAGCAACCCGAGGAGCAAAGCCTCGCCTCAAAGACCGTGTTCAAGCAAATGCAAGGACAAAAAGGAGACATCAAGGCCATTTACTCTTATGCCGACCTGCCCGCCAACTACATGGCCATCACCGGCTACCGGATGCCCAAAGACATTGACCTGAAACAACTGAAGGACTTGCAAGTCGTGGCCGGTTTATCCTTCGAGAAAGGCAGCATTGACCTGCACATCGCGCCTTACACCGAGAACCCACAGGTCAAAGCATTCCTGGAAAAACAGTCTACCGTTTCGCTCCCCGTCAAGAATACTTTCATCGACTACTTCCCGCAATCCACCCTGATGTTGCTGAGCGGCGGCATCGACGGCAATGCCCTCTACGGCCTCCTGTTGGAGAGCACCGCCATGGGGGAGGAACTCTCTGCCAATGACGCCGAATTAGTCAAACGCCTGCTGGGAATGTTCAAAGAAGACATCACCGTGGGACTGGTCAACGTGACGCTGAGCAAACTGCCCTCCGTGCTGGCCTATGCCACCGTGACCGACGCCGCCCCTCTGAAAGAACTAAAGGACAACGCCGCGCTGAAAAAGCAACTGGGACGCGGCAGCGACATCGTAGAACTGGATAAAGACCAATACGTCTTGCGTGCCCGCAACTTCAACCTCTTCTTCGGCGTGCGCGACAAGCAATTCTATGCCACCAACGACGAGATGCTCTACAAAGACCTTTTCAAGAAATGCAATCCATCGGCCGGCGAAACCGCGTATGCCACAGACATGAAAGGCAAAAGAGGCACGCTCGTGCTCAATGTCGAAGCCGTCTGCCAGTTGCCCGCCGTCAAGATGCTGGCCGGACTGGGAGGCGCCAAGTATGCAACCCTGCTGAATGCCATAGGGCAAATATCCTACCTGAAGAGCGAAAGCGACGGCACCAGCGGCTTTGCCAGCCTGCAACTGAAAGACAAGGACACCAACGCCCTGAAACAAATCGTGGAACTGGCCAAGACCGCCCTCTGAACCGTATGAACGAAATCCGCCTGCAACAGGTTCTTCCCCGTGTCTTTGCCAACCGGGACAGCATCACGTCCGACATCTGGCACCGCGACCTCACCTTCCGCAAGGGAGAGCGGTGCCTGATAGAAGCCGCATCGGGCACGGGGAAGTCCTCGCTGTGCAGCTACCTCTATGGCTACCGGCGCGATTATGAAGGCATCATCACCTTCGACGGGAAGAACATCCGCGCCCTCGACACCGCCGGATGGACCGCCTTGCGCCGCCGTTCGCTCAGCCTGCTGTTCCAGGAACTCCGGCTTTTCCCCGAACTGACCGCCTTGGAAAACGTATGGCTGAAAAACCGCCTGACCGGGCACAAGACCCGCAAGGAAATCCTCACCCTCTTTGAAAAAGCAGGCATCGCCGACAAAGCCAACGAGAAGACTGCCCTACTGTCCTTCGGCCAACAACAGCGCGTGGCTTTCATCCGGAGCCTGTGCCAACCTTTCGACTTCCTCCTGTTGGACGAACCCGTCAGCCACTTGGACGAGGCAAACGCCGAAGCCCTGGCCCGCCTGCTGGAAGAAGAAGCAGTACGCCAAGGGGCTGGCATACTTGTCACCTCCGTGGGCGCCACCCTTCCCCTGACATACGACCACACTTATAAACTCTAACCCCAGACTACAAAACCCATGAACAGACTGGTATGGAAACTCCTGCGCCGACACGTCAGCATCGGCCAACTGACCGGCTTCTTCCTCGCCAACCTCATCGGCATGGCCATCGTGCTGCTGGCTGTGCAAGCTTACTGTGACATCCGCCCCGTGCTGACCGGCGGAGACAGTTTCCTGAAGCAAGACTACCTCATTGCCGGCAAGAAAGTGGGCACACTGGGCAGCCTCATGGGCAAAAGCAGCACCTTCACGCCGGAAGAGATGGAAGATCTGCGAAGCCAGCCCTTCACCGTGCAGGTGGGCAGCTTCACCCCCTCGCTGTTCCACGTATCGGCAGGCATGGGCATCCAGGGTACCGGCGTGGACCTGAGTACGGAAATGTTCTTCGAGGCCGTGCCGGACGATTTCATCGACGCCGACCTCAGCCAATGGCACTACGACGAGGCCACCCGAACCATCCCCATCATCATCCCCCGCAATTACCTGAACCTCTACAACTTCGGCTTTGCCGAGAGCCGCGGACTGCCCAAATTGTCCGAAGGGCTGACCGGATTGCTCCGAATGGACATCACCCTGCGCGGCAACGGACGCACGGAACGCTACAAGGGCCAAATCGTCGGTTTCTCCAACCGGCTGAACACCATCCTCATCCCCCAAGCCTTCATGGAACAGGCCAACCGCACCCTCGCCCCGGGACAGGAAGCGCAGCCCTCCCGCCTCATCGTCGAAGTGAACAATCCGGCGGACGAAGCCATCGCCCGCTATTTCCAGCAAAAAGGCTACGAGACCGAGGGCAACGCCCTGGACGACGGCAAGGCCGCCTGGTTCCTGCGCCTGCTGACGGGCGTCGTGCTGGCCGTCGGGCTGGTCATCAGCCTCTTGTCCTTCTACTTGTTGCTGCTCAGCATCTTCCTGCTGCTGCAAAAGAACGCCACCAAGCTGGAAAACCTGCTGCTCATCGGCTACAGCCCGGCACAAGTGGCCTTGCCCTACCACCTGCTGGCCGTCGGACTGAACCTGGCAAGCCTCGTGGCGGCCACACTATGTACTGCGGGACTGCGCGCCACCTATATGGAGGGACTGCAACGCCTTTATTCCGCGCCGGAGCCCAACGGATTGCTGCCCTGCCTGCTGACAGGCGGGTTGCTGCTGTTGTTCGTCGCCGTGCTCAACGTGGGCATCATCCGAAAAAAGATATTGAATATCAGCAGATTGAAATAACGAGAGGAAGAGTATGGGCATAAAAAAAGGGCTCCGCTGAGCCCAACCTTTGTTAACCTTAAAATCTAATACCATGAAAAACACGGTGCAAAGGTACGGCTTTTCCTGAATCCTGCAAACTATTTCCCTGAAAATCTTCATACACAAACACATTTTAACCACTCTCTATCTCCTTTAACCCTTCGAAGGGTTTCCTGAACCGCCCAAACCAGGATATTTCCATAGTTCCAAAGGGGTATATCCCTAAGCGTGCTTACCCGTACCCCTAAGCACGCACGGAGGTACGCCCGCCCGTGCTTACCCGTACCGCTAAGCAAATGCCGCAAAAAAACGGGAAACAGGAGACAATCCTATCTGATTTTACGCTATCTTTGTGGCGAATCAACGAAAAGATAAACGACCATGCCGGACTACGACTTGATAGCCATATTGGGCCCCACCGCTTCGGGCAAGACCACCCTGGCCGTCGCCTTGGCCGACAGGCTGGGCGGGGAAATCATCAGCGCGGACTCGCGCCAGGTGTACCGCCGCATGGACTTGGGGACGGGAAAGGACCTGCAGGACTACATCGTCGGCGGGCGGAAAATCCCCTACCACCTCATCGACATTGCCGAGCCGGGCACCAAGTACAACGTCTTCGAGTATCAGCGCGACTTCCTCCAAGCCTATGACGCGATCAAGGCACGAGGACGGATGCCCGTGGTCTGCGGTGGCACGGGGTTGTATCTGGAAGCCGTATTGAGCGGCTACCGCCTGCTGCCCGTGCCGGAAAACCCGCCGTTGCGCGCCGCCTTGGCAGGAAAGCCGCTGGAGGAACTGACCGAACTGCTGAAAGGCTACAAGACCCTGCACAACACCACCGACGTGGACACGCCCAAGCGGGCCATCCGCGCCATCGAGATAGAAGAGTACTACCGCCACGCCCCCGCCGAGGAGCGACCCTTCCCCCGGCTGAAGAGCCTCGTCGTCGGCGTCAGCATAGACCGTGAGGAGCGCCGCGCCCGCATCAGCCGCCGCTTGCGCCAACGCTTGGACGAGGGCATGGTGGACGAAGTGCGCCGCCTGCTGGACGAGGGCATCGCGCCGGACGACCTGACCTACTACGGCCTGGAATATAAGTACCTCACCCTCCACGTCACGGGCCAACTGACCTACGACGAGATGGTGCGCCAACTGGAAATAGCCATCCACCAGTTTGCCAAACGGCAAATGACGTGGTTCCGAGGCATGGAGCGGCGCGGGCACGTCATACACTGGGTGGACGCACAAATGCCCACGGTCGAACAGGTGGAGACCATCCTGCAACTGCTGGAGGGCGGCACGTCCATGACCTGACCTACAAATACAACCCTACTATGAACAAGGAACAAAAGAAATGGGGCATCATCTACAACCCCAAGGCAGGCACCCGCAAGGTGCAAAAACGCTGGCAAGAGATCAAGGACTATATGGACAGCGTGGGCGTGGCCTACGACTACGTGCAGTCCGAAGGCTTCGGCTCGGTGGAACGCCTGGCAGGCATTCTGGCCGAAAACGGTTACCGCACCATCATCATCGTGGGCGGCGACGGTGCCCTGAACGACGCCATCAACGGCATCATGCACTCGCAGGCCGAGGCGAAGGAAGGCATCGCCCTGGGCATCATCCCCAACGGCATTGGCAATGACTTTGCCGACTATTGGGAGATGAGCAGCGAATACAAGGAAGCGGTGGACTGCCTCGTCCGCGGACGCCGCCGCAAGATAGACGTGGGCACGTGCAGCTACTACGACGGGCAGAAACACGTGACGCGCTACTTCCTCAACGCCATCAACATCGGCCTGGGAGCCAGGATTGTGAAAATCACCGATGAGTGCAAACGCTTCTGGGGCGTGAAATACCTGTCGTACTTCATGGCCTTCCTCTCGCTCATCTTCGAGCGGAAGCTGTATCGCACGCACCTGAAAATCAACGACGAGCACATCCGCGGCCGCATCATGACCGTCTGCATCGGCAGTGCCTCGGGCTACGGCCAGCTGCCCAGCGCAGTGCCCTACAACGGCTGGCTGGACGTCTCTGTCATCCACCGCCCGGAACTGCGCCAACTGTGGGGCGGCCTGTGGATGCTCATCCAGGGGCGCATCCTCAACCACAAGCTGGTGAAGCCCTTCCGCACCCGCCAGGTGAAGGTGCTGCGCGCCCGCAACGCCGCGGTGGACCTGGACGGCCGCATCCTGCAAGAGAAGCACTTCCCGCTGAACATCGGGATATTGCACGAGGCGATTACGCTGATTATTCCGTAAATAACGGTTTGTATATTTGAAGATTATTCCTAACTTTGCAAGGAGCTCTAATTTAGCCGAAATAAGAACAGATGTAAACAAATAATCCACAATCCACTAAAAGCCCTAAACGTATGACCACCATAGAACTTACCCACTATAAAATGGAGTTGCTCCAAGAAATCATTAACAACTTTAATACAGAGAAAGCGCTCAGCAGGCTGGGCACAGCATGTCATCTGATAAAAAACGAAGAAGCAGCCGACAATCTGCCAACGATGCCTGCCCATTTACTGGAGCAACTGCTCAGTGAAACCCTACGGGAAGATGCCGAAGGGTTAAGCATCAGTGACGAACAAATGGAAAAGGAGATACAGAAATGGTAATCAAATGGTCGCCCTTGGCGTTACAGACCTTGAAAGAAATTTATCAGTTCTACCTGCCGAAGACCGGGAAAGAGAAAGCACAGGCCATCGTAACGGATCTGAAAAGAGAGACACGTTATCTCCTTATTTTTCCGGAAATGGGGCGGAAAGAGCCAGTAGACATCCCTATTTATAACTACCGTTACATCGTCGCCAAAAAACATTATAAAATTTACTATATCGTTTTCCCCACATACATTCTCATAGGCCCCGTTTGGGACACCAGGCGGAATCCGGATTTATTAACCCAACTTCTAAACAGCCCACTTAGCAGACAATGAAACTATCCGAACAACCCCAGAACGGCTCCACCCGCAACTTCTTCCTATTGGCGGCCCTGTGCGTTATCGAGGACGAATATTTCTGCCCGCTATTGTGATTATCAACGGAAGGATGCGACAGATAAGGCAAAACATCTATTAAAAACAGATAGAATCATGAGAAAGTTAACACGTACACTTTGGCTGACGGCACTCATCTTGTGCCTCGGCCTGCAACAGGCAGCCGCCCAGATGCAGCTGCCGCCCCTGCCGGTGGACAAGAACGTCCGCATCGGCAAGCTGGACAACGGATTGACCTACTACATCCGTCACAACGAGAAACCTGAGAACCGCGTGGAGTTCTACATCGCCCAGAAGGTAGGCTCCATCCTCGAAGAACCCCAGCAGCGCGGCCTGGCCCACTTCCTGGAGCACATGGCCTTCAACGGCACGAAGAACTTCCCCGGCGACGAGCGCGGCCTGGGCATCGTGCAGTGGTGCGAGACCAAGGGCATCAAGTTCGGCACCAACCTCAATGCCTACACCTCGGTGGACGAGACGGTATATAATATAAGTAATGTGCCCAGCACGGACCAAGCCATCGTGGACTCCTGCCTGCTCATCCTGCACGACTGGAGCGATGCCATCCTGCTGGCCGACAAGGAGATTGACAAGGAGCGCGGCGTCATCCGCGAGGAGTGGCGCAGTCGCAACGTCGGCATGCTCCGCCTCTACACCGACGCACAGGCCACGTTCTACCCCGGCTCCAAGTATGTGGACTGCATGCCCATCGGCAGCATCGACGTCATCAACAACTTCCCCTACCAGGACATCCGCGACTACTACGAGAAGTGGTACCGCCCCGACCTGCAGGGCCTCATCATCGTGGGAGACATCGATGTGGACCAGATTGAGCAGAAGATAAAGACCCTCTTTGCCGACGTCAAGATGCCGGAGAACGCCGCCGAGCGCATCTGGTATCCCGTGCCCGACAACGACGAGCCCATCGTCTACATCGGCAAGGACAAGGAGATTGACACGCCCATCGTGGACATCTACTTCAAGCACGACGCCACGCCGGACAGCATCAAGGGCAGCGTGCTCTACCTGGCCCAGGACTACATGATGGCCGCCATCGCCACCATGCTGAACGAGCGCTTCAGCGAGCTGGCACAGTCCGCCAACCCGCCCTTCAACATGGCTTTCTGCTCGCCGGACGGCGACTTCTTCCTCTGCGGCACGAAGAAAGCCTTCAACATCTCTGCCTACACCAAGGACGACGGCCTCTCCAACGCCATGAAGGTCCTGCTGCAGGAAGTGGAGCGTGTGCGCCGCCACGGCTTCACGGAGAGCGAATATGCCCGTGCCCGCGCCAACATCCTGCAACAACTGGAGTCGCAATACAACGAGCGCGAGAAGACAGACAACAGCCGCTACGTCAACCAGTGCCTGCAACACTTCCTGCACGCCGAGCCCATCCCCGGCATCGAGTATGAATACGCCACGCTGAACCAGCTTGCACCGAATATCCCCGTGCAGGCCATCAACCAAGTGGCCCAGCAGCTCATCACGGACAACAACCAGGCCGTCTTCATCGCCGCCCCGGACAAGGAAGGCGTGGTCATCCCCACCAAGGAAGAAGTCGTAGCCGACCTCAAGGCCATGCCTACGCTGCAAGTGGAAGCCTACGTGGACAAGGTGTCCAACGAGCCTCTCATCAAGGAAGCTCCCCAAGGCGGCAAGATTGTCAGCCAGAAGGACAACGCCCTCTTCGGCGCCACGGAACTGACCCTGAGCAACGGCATCAAGGTCTATGTGAAGAAGACCGACTTCAAGGCCGATGAAATCCGCATGCAAGGCTTCAGCCTGGGCGGCACGAGCCTCTTCGATGCAGCCGACAAGCTGAACTACTCGACCATGAACGGCGTGGTGGACGCAGGCGGTGCAGGCAACTTCAGCAACGTCGAACTGACCAAGCTGCTGGCCGGCAAGAAGGTGTCCGTCACAGCCACCGTGGGCAGCACGCAGGAGAACGTCAGCGGCAACTGCTCGCCCAAGGACTTCGAGACGATGATGCAGCTCACCTACCTCTACATCACACAGCCCCGCAAGGACGAAGAAGCTTTCGCCTCCTTCAAGAACCGCCTGAAGGCCCAGCTGGAAAGCGCCGAGGCCAACCCGCTCTCTGCCTTCAGCGACACCCTGAGCTACGAACTGCAAGGCCACAACGAGCGTTACCTCAACCTGAAGGCCGCCATGGTGGACCAGATGAACTACGACCGCATCCTTGAATTGTACAAGCAAGCCTTTGCCGACTGCGGCGACTTCACCTTCATCCTCGTGGGCAATGCCGACCTGGATTCCATCAAGCCCTACATCGAGACCTACCTCGGCGCCCTGCCCGCCAAGAATGCCAAGCAGACGTACAACAAGGCCAACCTGCTGACCATCGCCAAGGGCACGAAGGAGAACATCTTCGCCAAGGAACAGCAGACCCCGATGGCCACCGTTGCCATGATTATCAACGGCAACATGGCATACGACCTGCGCAACGAAACCCTGATGAGCGTCCTCAGCCAAGCCCTCGACATGGTCTACACCGAGGAAATCCGCGAGAAGGAAGGCGGCACGTATGGCGTCAGCACCTACGGCTCGCTGGGCTACGAGCAGCAGAACGCCATCCTGCAGATTGTCTACCAGACCGACCCCGCCAAGTTCGAGCACCTGAACGACCTCATCGTCAGCCTGCTGGAGAAGATGGCCCAGGAAGGCCCCACGGCAGAGCAGATGCAGAAAATCAAGGAGTACATGCTGAAGAAGCACGCCGACAACCAGAAGGAAAACTCCTACTGGATGAGCAACATCAAGGAAGTGCTCTACACCGGACAGGACATGACGAAGGACTACGAAGCCCTCGTCAACGGCCTGACCGCCCAGGATGTCGCCAAGTTTGCCAGCGACCTGCTGAAGCAAGGCAACAAGCTGACGGTGGTGATGACCGTGCCCGAGACGAAGTAAACAACCCGATGCAGTGATAAGTGATGAGTGTTTAGTGAGTAGCACAGACCACCCCTAAGCACTCATCATTTGTATAGATACTTATCACTCAACCCTAATCACTAACCACTGATTATGAACCTCTTCTTAGAACTGCGCCGCCACGCCCGCCTGGCCGACAAGCGCCACCCGATGTACGACAAGAGCCGCTTCGCCCGCTTCTGGATATACCTCGGGGCCGTGTTTTGGGCAGGCTACCTCATCTTCATCGGCACCACCCTTGCCTTCGGGCTGGAAGACGCGCCGACGGAGCCGTACCACATCCTCAACTCCGGCCTGGCGTTCATCCTCGCGCTGGACTTCCTGCTGCGCTTCCCCCTGCAACGGACGCCCACACAGGAGGTGAAGCCCTACCTGCTGCTGCCCGTGCGGAGGGGGCGGCTGATAGACTTCCTGCTCGTCCGTTCGGGGCTGAGCGGCATCAACTTCATCTGGCTCTTCCTGTTCCTGCCCTTCGCCCTGCTGACGGTGACGAAGTTCTACGGGCTGTGGGGCGTGCTGACCTACTGCGTCGGCATCTGGCTGCTGATGACGCTCAACAACTACTGGTACCTGCTGTGCCGCACGCTGCTGGGCGAACGCATCTGGTGGGTGCTGCTGCCCGTCGGGGTGTATGCCGCGCTGGGCCTGGGGATGTTCCTGCCGGAGGAAAGCCCCGTGTTCGACTGGTTCCGCGACCTGGGCGAGGGCTTCATCACGGGCAACGCGCTCGCGTTCCTCGGCATGCTGGCCGCCATCGCCCTGCTGTGGTGGGTGGACAGCCGCGTCATCCGCCGCCTCATCTACAACGAGCTGAACAAGACGGAGGACACCACCGTGCAGGTCAAGACGCTCTCGGAATACAAGTTCCTGGACCACTACGGCATGACGGGCGAATACATGCGCCTGGAGCTGAAGCTGATGCTCAGGAACAAGATGTGCCGCAAGTCGCTCATCAGCATCGTCGTCATCATCCTGCTCTTCAGCGCAATGATCAGCTTCACGGACATCTACCGGCTGAACGACTTCTGGGTGATGTACAACTACGTCATTGTCAGCCTGCTGGCCTTCAGCACCCTGATGGGCTACGAGGGCAACTACATGGACGGGCTGATGACGCGCCGCGAGTCCCTCTTCGCCCTGCTGCGCGCCAAGTACGTGCTCTACAGCCTCGTGTTGCTCCTCCCCCTGCTGCTGATGCTGCCGGGCGTGGTGACGGGCAAGTTGTCGTTGCTGCAAATCCTGGGCTGGGGACTGTTCACGGCGGGTCCCGTCAACTGCGGTTTCTTCCAAATAGCCGTGTACAACAACCGCACGGTGGACCTCAACGCCAAGATGACCGGTCGCAACAACGCGGGCACGGGCCTGCAACAACTGGCCAGCTTCAGTGCCTTCCTGCTGCCGTGGGTGGTCTACCTGCCGCTGACGATTCTCTTCAACGACACCGTGGCCTACTGGGGGCTTATCGTCCTCGGCCTCGCCTTCATCCTGACTTCGCGCCTGTGGATACGCAATGTCTACCGGCGGCTGATGAAGCGGCGCTACAAGAACATGGAGGGCTTCCGCGACAGCCGACAACGGTAAGGCTCCTTTCCGACACCCGGAAAGGCTCCCTTCCGACACCCGGAAAAGGTTTCCCGCTACGACACTCGTAGATACCCATCTATGACACCCATAGATACCCGTCTACGACCGTCGTAGAAAGAAATAATTACTAAACAAGGATACAACCATGATAGAAATCAACAACCTGGAAAAGAGCTACGGCTCAAAGAAAGCCATCAACATCCCCCAGTACAGCATCGCCGACGGCGACATGCTGGGCCTGGTGGGCAACAACGGCGCGGGCAAGACCACCCTGTTCCGCCTCATCCTGGACCTGGTGAAGGCCGACCAGGGCACCGTCGCCATCGCCGGGACGGACGTCACGCGCACCGAAGACTGGAAGGACATCACCGGCGCGTACATCGACGACGGCTTCCTCATCGACTACCTCACGCCGGAGGAATACTTCTACTTCATCGGCCGCATGTACGGGCTGAAGAAGGAGGAGGTGGACGAACGCCTCCGCCCCTTCGAGCGCTTCATGAACGGCGAGGTGCTGGGACAGAAGAAGTTCATCCGCAACTACTCCATGGGCAACAAGCAGAAGATAGGCATCATCTCCGCCCTGCTGCACCACCCGCAGTTGCTCATCCTGGACGAACCGTTCAACTTCCTCGACCCTTCCAGCCAGGCCATCATCAAGCACCTGCTGCGGGCGTACAACGAAGAGCACCGGGCCACCGTCCTCATCTCCAGCCACAACTTGAACCACACGGTGGACATCTGCCCGCGCATCGCCCTGCTGGAGCACGGCATCATCCTGCGCGACATCGACAACCACGACGGCCAGGCGGAACAGGAGCTGGAGGACTACTTCAACCTGAAGGCGGAGGAAGAGTAATGAAACGCCTCCTCCCCCTGCTCCTCCTTGCCCTCTGCCTGACGGGCTGCCGCACCGCCGCGCCCCCGCTGGACTACCGCGCCCTGGTCCGCGCCGCCGACCGCCTGGGCATGGACATCGGTCCCAAGGACCACCACGCCCTCTACCTGGAGGCCGCCGAATGGCTGGGCACGCTCTACCGCAGCGGCGGACAAAGCCGCCGGGGCACGGACTGCTCGGGCTTCGTCCGCCAGGTCTACAAGGCCGCCTACGGCATCGACCTGCCCCGCAGCACGGACCAGCAGGTGGACGCCACCCGCCGTGTACGCCGCCGGAAGTTGCGCGAGGGCGACCTGGTCTTCTTCCACGGACGGAAGCGCCGCCGCGTCAGCCACGTGGGTATCTACCTGAAGGACGGCAAGTTCATCCACGCCAGCACCAGCCGCGGCGTCATGGTCAGCCTCCTCAGCGAGGACTATTGGGACGAGCACTGGATGCGGGGCGGAAGGATCAATCAAGGCTATAAATAGGAATTTAGTTTAGGCGCGGATTACACGGATTTCACGGATTAATTATTTATATGGCCAATGGAATCCAACGATTTAGAATAAAAATATCCGTGAAATCCGCGTAATCCGCGCCAAAAAACACCGATAAATTATCATTTAATCAACCATTTATCATTAACCATTATGAAACGACTTATCACCCTCCTTCTGGTCGTCGCAGCCACGCTGGGCGCCCAGGCACAACTGCTTTGGAAAGTATCGGGCAACGGGCTCGACAAACCCTCGTACCTCTTCGGCACGTACCACCTCGCGTCCCTCGGCATCAAGGACAGCATCGCCGCCCTGCCGCAGGTGCAACAAGACGTGCAGCAGGTGTACGGCGAAATCATCATGGCCGACATGATGAAGCCCGAAACCCTGATGCAGATGCAGCAACAGATGATGCTGCCCGCCGACACCACGCTGAAGAGCCTCTTCTCCCCCGCCGAGTTCGAGACCATCACCCAGGCCGTGCAAGAATACCTCAAGGTGGACATCGCCCTGCTGGACCGCATGAAGCCCGCCGCCCTCTTCCAGCAACTCACCGTGCTGTTCTACCTGAAGCACACGCCGGGCTACAACCCGCAGGAACAATTGGACGCCTCCTTCCAGCAAGACGCCACGAAGGCGGGCAAGAAGGTGGGCGGACTGGAGACGGTGCAGTCGCAGATGGACATCCTCTTCAACAAGCCCCTCCGCCGCCAGGCCGAAGACCTCTACTGTTTCCTCAGCAACCCCGCCAAGGCCGAACGCCAGGCCAAGGAACTCATCGCCGCATACACCGCGCAGGACCTGGACACGGTACTCCGCCTGATGGAGGAGAAGGAAGGCACCAAGTGCGACCCGACGCCCGAAGAGATGGCGCAACTGCTGTATGACCGCAACCACAACTGGGCGAAGCAGATGCCTGCCCTGATGCAAGCAGCACCCACGCTGTTCGTCGTCGGCGCCGGACACCTGCCGGGCGAACAAGGACTCATCAAGCTGTTGCAGGGGAAAGGATACACCGTGGAACCCCTACCATAAAGAATAATCTTTTAGACGCGGATAAAGCGGATTGAGCGGATTAAAATAAAAAGAGAATCCGCATCATCCGCTCAATCCGCGTCTAAAAAATGAACGAGCAAACACCCATGCACTATACTACCTACCTCTTCGACTTCGACTACACCCTGGCCGACTCGTCGCGCGGCATCGTCCTGTGCTTCCGCCACGTGCTGGAGCGCAACGGCTATGCCGACGTGACGGACGATGCCATCCGCCGCACCATCGGCAAGACGCTGGAAGAATCGTTCTCCATCCTGACGGGCGAGACCGACCCCGCCCGCCTGGCCGACTTCAAGCAGCAGTACCGCAAGGAAGCCGACGTGCACATGACGCCCAACACCCGCCTCTTTCCCGAGACGCTCGACGTGCTTAGGAAGCTGAAGGAACGCGGTGCCAAGGTGGGCATCATCTCCACGAAATACCGCTTCCGCATCCACGACACCATGGACCAGCACCTGCCCGCGGACTTCCTGGACATCGTGGTGGGCGGCGAAGACGTCACCCGCGCCAAGCCCGACCCCGAAGGACTGCTCCACGCCATCACGGAGCTGGGCGTGGAGAAGACGGACGTGCTCTACATCGGCGACAGCACCGTGGATGCCGAGACGGCCCTGGCGGCGAGCGTGGACTTTGCGGGCGTCACCCACGGCGTCACCACTGCCGACGAGCTGGCCTGCTATCCCCACTGCCGCATCATGGCCTCGCTGGAGGAACTGCTGGAAGACGCCGACCCGTCTTCCAAGCCCCGGCCGCGGCGGCGCATCGCCCTCCGGCAAATCCTCCTGCTGTTTCTGCTGCTGTGGCTCAGTTGGGCGGAGAGCATCCCGCTGGACGACGAGCCGACTTTCATCTTCTTCACCCTCTTCCTGCTCTACTTGTGGAAGGTGGCACGCCGGCGGCGTATCCTGCCCGCGGTGGCCGAGGCGTGGCTGAAGGAACAGTTGCATCCCGTCATCGTCCGTAGGCGCGCCTTCCACATCCGCCAGATACGCGGCAAGGTGCCCGCCCCGCTCAGCGCCGAGCATTGCACGTGCCGCAACTGCGGGCACAGCTTCACGGGCAACTTCTGTCCCCGCTGCGGGCAGTCGCGCGGCATCTACCGCTTCCGGCTGAAGCACGCGCCGGGCAACATCCTGCGCAGCCTCTTCCGCGTGGACGGCAAGTTCGGGCACACACTCCTCGCCCTGCTCTACCGCCCCGGCCACCTGATGCGCGGCTTCATGCAGGGACGGCGCGCCGCCTACTCCATGCCGCTGCAGACGCTGTTCCTGCTCATCGCCTTCTACCTGCTGGCCGTGCAACTGGTCATCCCCCAAGTACAAAAGAAGCAACAGATACCCGCCGACACGGAAAGAGCCGAAAGAATCCGAAAGTCGCTGAGCGAACTACAGGAAGGCCGGGACGAAGAAACCGACTCGCTCGCCATGTCCATTTGGGATGCCAGCATCGCCCTCCAAAAGAGCTACTTGGCAGAAGTCTTGCCCGCCGACAGCCTGAGAACCGACGAAAAGCTCACCCCCCAAGAAGAAACGTCTTATTTCCCCGGCAATAAACTGGTCCGGCAGATAGACACCGCCATCTTGCAGGTTCCCTTCCTCAACCGCGTGTGGGAGTTGCTGAAACGTTGGGGCCACGGCAACCGGACGCTGCATGTCATCGCCATCCTGCCCCTCTTCGCCGTCGGCACGTACTGGTCCTTCCAAAGCCGGTGGCAGTTGCGCCGCCATCCCCGGCGGGTGCGCTTCAACCTGATGGAACACTTTTTCATCCAAGCCTATGTCGCCGGGCAAATCATGCTGCTCAGCATCCTGCTCCTGCCCTTCGGATGGGTGGACAACGAAGCCGAAGTTTTCGCCCTGCCCTGGAGCGTCATCTTCCTGCTGTTCTGGTGGGACTTGCGCCAGCTCTACCTCTGTTCGTGGTGGACCAGCCTGTGGCGCACGTTGTGGATGCTCTTCTATGCCCTGTTGCTCCTGGCCGCCATCCTGAGCCTCGGATACGGGCTGTATCTGGCCGCCGACGCCCTGCTCTCTGCTTAGGCATATCCCCGCCCGTGCTTACCCGTACCTGCGCCCGTGCTTAGCTGCTCGCGTAAGCACGGGCGCAGGTACGGGTAAGCAAACGGGCTGAATATCAAACAAAAATTTGCTCATCTGCCACACTATGCGTATCTTTGCCCCGTAAACCCCTGAACACTATGGCAGAAGAACAGTACATACAAATCAAAAGAATCCCGCTGACCAAAGAAGAAGTCTGGCGGCGGATGAAGGAACATAAACGGAAGAAGCAGGAATTGCTGGAACAGATTCAACAAGAAATGCGTGCCCGAATCAAGGAACGCACGGGCGAAGATGTAACCTCTTTTGAAGTATGATAATAAAATTCCCCTCACCTCTTGCCCAATCCAAATAAAATCAGTACCTTTGCGCCCGATTATTCCGCAACGGGTCCGATCAAGTGCTCCCTAAGTGATTAGGGGACCACCCGCCGGAGCTAACTTTTAGCATTATTATTACAACAATGTACGTAATCGTAGAAATTCAAGGCCAGCAGTTCAAGGCTGAGGCCGGCAAGAAGCTGTTCGTTCACCACATCCAGAACATCGAGAGCGGTGCAACAGTAGAGTTTGACAAGGTCCTGTTGGTGGACAAAGACGGTGACATCACCGTGGGCGTTCCCACCGTAGAAGGCGCGAAGGTGGTTTGCGAAGTGCTCTCCCCGCTGGTAAAGGGCGAGAAAGTGCTCGTGTTCCACAAGAAGAGAAGAAAAGGCTATCGCAAGCTGAAAGGCCACCGCGAGCAGTTCACAGAGTTGACAATCAAAGAAGTAGTAGCTTAATCACAATTAAAAACAACTAGAAGACATGGCACATAAAAAAGGTGTCGGCAGTTCTAAGAACGGCCGCGAATCAGCAAGCAAGAGATTAGGCGTCAAGATATTCGGCGGTGAAGTCTGCAAGGCAGGCAACATCATCGTCCGTCAGAGAGGTACGGAGTTCCACCCGGGCAAGAACATCGGCATGGGCAGCGACCACACTCTCTACGCCTTGGTAGACGGTACAGTGCAGTTCAAGGTGGGCCGCGAGGACAGACGTTACGTTTCTGTCATTCCGGCAGAAGCTAATGCTGAGGCATAACCAACTGTAAACCCCATTATAGCAAAAGAGGGAACTTTCCGCAACAGCGGGGTTCCCTCTTTTACTTTTTTCTACCGGTCGCGACCGGCTCCTACTCCTTCACTTCCTCGTAACTGACATACTCGCCCTCGTCCTTGCCGAATATCTTCTTGCGGTTGATGTGCAGCTCGCCTTCCTCCACGGCCACGGTACCATCGTCTGCAGAGGCATTGCCGCGGCGGGCATTGGCGGAATCATTCCGAGGATTGTTGGTCGTATAATAATAGGTGGTCTGCTTCCTGCCTTTGCCCATGCCGAACAAACGCCGCACGAAGGTGACTACAATAACGAAGCCCACCAACAGGACGGCCAGTATAAGAAGCAGGATAAAGCCTAAGAAATGAAACATACGGTTCTGTTTAAGTTAAAAGAATAAGGGTTGCTGCTGATAGTACTACAACAACCGTGCCACGCTTTTTGTTCAGCCTCTCTTGCCGGTGAAGACCGAAAGCAGCACATACCACACGATGCACACGGCCAATCCCTGCACCTGCAAAAATGCCAGGAAGGCCACGCACAGCAGCAGGAAGAGGAAGCGCAACTTGTTGTGCGCCCAAGACAGGTCCTTGAACTTCAGCGAGAACATCGGAATCTCCGACACCAGCAGCCACGAGGAAAGGCACACCCCTACCAGCAACACCAAAGGATGAACGCCGCCCCCCGTCAGGAAGGCATGGAAGCCCACCGCCAACGATGCCCAAAACAGCGCATTGGCCGGCACGGGCAAGCCGACGAACGACGTGGTCTGCCGCGTGTCGTTGTTGAACTTGGCCAGGCGAAGCCCCGAAAACACGGCTATCAGGAAAGCCAGATAGGGGAAATAGGCGGATACACCCGCCATCCACGCCGGATAGGGCATCTCCCGGAAGAGCGAGAACACTACCACGGAAGGCGCCAGCCCGAAGCAGATGTCGTCCGCCAGCGAGTCGAGGTCCTTACCGATGGGGGAATGCGCGTTGAGCGCACGCGCCGCCAGCCCGTCGAAGAAGTCGAACACCGCCCCGATGATGATGAACAGCAACGCCAGGTCGTATTTGAACTGGAAAGCCATGACGGCGGCCACGCAGCCCGAAAAGAGGTTCAGGCAGGTCAGCGTGTTGGGGATATAGCGGGTAATGCAGTTGGCCATGATGCAAGGGGATTATTTAAGTTTGGCAATGACAGTCTGGTCGCCCGTGGTGGTCTGGCCCAGCTTGACCAGCACCTCCGTGCCCAACGGCAGGAAGACATCCACACGCGAGCCGAACTTGATGAAACCCATGTGCTCGTCGATGTAGCACTCGTCGCCCTCCTCGGCATAGGTGACGATGCGGCGGGCCATGGCACCGGCTATCTGGCGGGCCATCACCTCCACGCCCTCGGGCGTCTCGATGACCACCGTCGAACGCTCATTGTCCGTACTCGCCTTGGGGAGCCACGCTTTCATGAACTTGCCGTTCTGGTGGCTGACCTTCTTCACCGTGCCGTCCACGGGATACCAGTTGGCGTGCACGTTGGTCAGGCTCATGAAGATGGATATCATGATGCGGCGGTCGTGGAAGTATTCGTTCTCTTCCACCTCCTCCACCACGACCACCTTGCCGTCGGCGGGAGCCACCACCACCTTCGTCGTGTCGTGCCCGAAGAGGCGGATGGGGCAACGGAAGAAGTTGACCATGATGCCATAGACCACCAGGCTCAGCACCGCCACGATGTAGAAAGGCACCTTGGTCTCCAGCCCCCAATAGAGGGCGGCGTTGATGAAAAACAGCAGCAGGAAGCTGCTCGTCAACGTATGTGTGCCTTCGCGGTGTATGCGTATCTTCTTCAATCTCTTCAAACGGACCATTCTCTTGTATGTTGTAACTAAACGGTTATGGACTATATTATTTATAATAAAGTAGAATCTGCCTGCAAAAATAGGCTTATTTTGAAAACCAAACAAAAAAAGCGGACGGAAATGTGCCTGTTCATAACTTTTGGAGGAATATTTTGCCAAATCCCGCATTTCATTGTACCTTTATGCGCTCATTTCGCTAAAGAGACATAACCCATGCAAGATTTCGTTCACTTACACGTACACACCCAATATTCCCTGCTGGACGGACAGGCCAGCGTCAGCCGCCTGGTGGACAAGGCCATGAAGGACGGCATGAAGGGCATTGCCATCACCGACCACGGCAACATGTTCGGCATCAAGGAATTTTATAACTATGTCAACAAGAAGAACAGCGGCCCGCGCGGGGAAATCAAGGACCTGAAGAAGCGCATCGCCGAGCTGGAAAAAGTTCCGCAAAGGGACGAACAATCCGAGGCGGAGCTGGCGGCTTGCCGAGAGAAAGTCGCCGAGGCGGAAGCGAAGCTGTTCAAGCCCATCATCGGCTGCGAGATGTACGTGGCCCACCGCACCATGGACAAGAAGGAAGGCAGGCAAGACCAAAGCGGCTGGCACCTCATTGTCCTGGCCAAGAACGAGAAGGGCTACCACAACCTCATCAAGCTGGTGTCCCGCGCGTGGACCATCGGCCAGTATATGCGCCCCCGCACCGACCGCAACGACCTGGAGAAGTACCACGAAGGCCTCATCGTCTGCTCCGCCTGCCTGGGCGGCGAGGTGCCCAAGAAAATCATGGCCGACCGCCTGGACGAGGCGGAAGAAACCATCCAATGGTACAAGAACCTCTTCGGCGAAGACTACTACCTGGAGCTGCAACGCCACAAGGCCACCGTGGAGCGCGCCAACCATGAGACCTATCCCCTGCAACAGAAGGTGAACGCCAAGTTGCTGGAGTATGCCAAGAAATACGACATCAAGGTCATCTGCACCAACGACGTGCACTTCGTGGACGAGGAGAACGCCGAGGCGCACGACCGCCTCATCTGCCTCAGCACGGGCAAGGACCTGGACGACCCCACCCGTATGCTCTACACCAAGCAGGAGTGGATGAAGACCAAGACAGAGATGAACCAGCTCTTCGAGGACGTGCCCGAAGCACTGAGCAACACGCTGGAAATCCTGGACAAGGTGGAGTACTACTCCATCGACCACGCCCCCATCATGCCCACCTTCGCCATCCCCGAGGACTTCGGCACGGAGGAGGAATACCGCCGGAAATACACGGAGAAAGACCTCTTCGACGAGTTCACCCAGGACGAGAACGGCAACGTGGTGCTGGATGAAGCCGCCGCCAACGCCAAGATCAAGCGGCTGGGCGGCTACGACAAGCTCTACCGCATCAAGCTGGAGGCGGACTACCTGGCCAAGCTGACCTTCGACGGCGCCAAACGGCTGTATGGCGACCCGCTGTCCGAGGAAGTGAAGGAGCGCCTGGTGTTCGAGTTATATATAATGAAAACGATGGGTTTCCCGGGCTACTTTCTCATCGTGCAGGACTTCATCAACGCGGCGCGCACCCAGCTGGGCGTGTCCGTAGGCCCGGGACGTGGCTCGGCGGCAGGTTCGGCCGTGGCCTACTGCCTGGGCATCACCAAGATAGACCCCATCCAATACGACCTGCTGTTCGAGCGTTTCCTGAATCCCGACCGCATCTCCCTGCCCGATATCGACGTGGACTTCGACGACGACGGGCGCGGCGACGTGCTGCGCTGGGTGACGGAGAAGTACGGCCAGGAGAAAGTGGCGCACATCATCACCTACGGCACCATGGCCACCAAGATGGCCATCAAGGACGTGGCCCGCGTGGAGAAGCTCCCCCTGTCCGAATCCGACCGCCTGTGCAAGCTGGTGCCCGACAAAATCCCCGACAAGAAGCTGAACCTGCCCAACGCCATCGCCTACGTGCCCGAACTGCAGGCCGCCGAGGCGTCGCCCGACCCCAAGATGCGCAACACCATCAAGTATGCCAAGATGCTGGAGGGCAACGTCCGCGGCACGGGTGTACATGCCTGCGGCACCATCATCTGCCGCGACGACATCACCGACTGGGTGCCCGTCAGCACGGCGGACGACAAGGAGACGGGCGAGAAGATGCTCGTCACGCAATACGAAGGCTCGGTCATCGAGGACACGGGCCTCATCAAGATGGACTTCCTGGGACTGAAGACGCTGTCCATCATCAAGGAGGCCGTGGCCAACGTCAAGCTGCACCGCGGCATAGACCTGGACATCGACACCATTCCCATAGACGACCCGGCCACGTACAAACTCTATTGCGACGGGCGCACCGTCGGCACCTTCCAGTTTGAATCCGCCGGCATGCAGAAGTACCTGCGCGAGTTGCAACCCAGCACCTTCGAGGACCTCATCGCCATGAACGCCCTCTACCGCCCGGGCCCCATGGACTATATCCCCGACTTCATCGACCGCAAGTGGGGCCGCAAGCCCATCGAGTATGACATCCCCATCATGGAGAAGTACCTGAAGGACACCTACGGCATCACCGTCTACCAGGAGCAGGTCATGCTGCTGTCGCGCCTGCTGGCCAACTTCACCCGCGGCGAATCGGACGCCCTGCGCAAGGCAATGGGAAAGAAGCTGCGCGACAAGCTGGACCACATGAAGCCCAAATTCATCGAGGGCGGCAAGAAGAACGGCCACGACCCCAAGATATTGGAGAAGATCTGGGCCGACTGGGAGAAGTTCGCCTCCTACGCCTTCAACAAGTCGCACGCCACGTGCTACTCCTGGGTGGCCTACCAGACGGCCTACCTCAAGGCCAACTACCCCGCCGAGTACATGGCCGCCGTGATGAGCCGAAGCCTCTCGAACATCACGGACATCACCAAGCTGATGGACGAGTGCAAAGCCATGGGCATGAAGGTCTTGGGGCCCGATGTCAACGAGAGTAACCTGAAGTTCACCGTCAATCCCGAAGGCAACATCCGCTTCGGCCTGGGCGCCGTGAAAGGCGTGGGCGAGAGCGCCGTGCAAGCCATCGTGGAAGAGCGGCAGAAGAACGGCCCGTACAAAGGCATTTTCGACTTCGTGCAGCGCGTCAACCTGAATGCGTGCAACAAGAAAAACATCGAATACCTGGCCCTGGCCGGCGGACTGGACAGCTTCCCGGAGCTGCAACGCGAACAGTACTTCGTGCAGAATGCCAAGGGGGAACTCTTCCTGGACACGCTGGTGCGCTACGGCAACCGCTACCAGACGGACAAGTCCATGGCCGTCAACTCCCTCTTCGGGGGCGAGAACGTCGTGGAGGTGGCCACGCCGGACATCCCGCAGGCCGAACGCTGGAGCGACCTGGACCGTCTGAACAAGGAGCGCGAACTGGTGGGCATCTACCTCTCCGCCCATCCACTGGACGAATATGCAGTCATCCTGGAGAACGTGTGCAACACGCACATGGCCGAACTGGAGAACCGCGAAGCCCTCGTGGGACGCGAAATCACCATGGGCGGCATCGTCACCGCCGTGCGCCGCGGCATCAGCAAGAACGGCAAGCCCTACGGCATCGCCAAGATAGAGGACTACTCCGGCTCGGCCGAGCTGCCCTTCTTCGGCAACGACTGGGTGACGTGGCAGAACTACCTGGGCGAACGCATGTTCCTCTACATCAAGGCGCGCTGCCAGGCCAACCAATGGAACAAGGACAAGCTGGACCTGCGGGTGACCTCCATCGAACTGCTGCCCGACGTGAAGGAAAGGCTGATAGAGAAAATCACCATCTTCATCCCCCTCACCCTGCTGGACAAGGCCCTGATAGCCGAGTTGTCCGACCTGACCAAAGCGCATCCGGGCAACGCAAGGCTGTGCTTCAAGGTGACGGACAAGGACACGCGCATGGCCGTGGACCTGGTGTCCCGCCCCGTGAAGCTGAGCGTGGGCCGCGAACTCATTTCGTACTTAAAAGAGCATCCCGACCTGGGATTCCGCATAAATTGATTATATTTGCAACGTCAATGAAGACAACCCATTCATAACATTTAATACTTTAAGACAATGGCACTGAACATTAACGAAAAGAACTACAAAGAACTGTTGGCAGGCGACAAGCCCGTGGTAATTGACTTTTGGGCCACTTGGTGCGGACCCTGCCGCATGGTAAGCCCCATCATCGACGAACTGGCCACGGAATACGAGGGCCGCGCCGTCATCGGCAAGTGCGACGTGGAAGAGAGCAACGACCTCGCCATGGAATACGGCATCCGCAACATCCCCGCCGTCCTCTTCTTCAAGAACGGCGAGCTGGTGGACAAGCAGATTGGCTCGGCTCCCAAGGCCGTCTACGCCGACAAGCTGAACAAGCTGCTCTGAGCCGCACGCCGCGCACAGACAACGCATTTCCCTTAACCCCCTAAAAACAAGGACATCATGAGACAAGATGACGACTTCCTGCAAGACGACCTCGACGACGAAAAGACCATCGAGTTCATCAAGAACTACCTGCCGCAGGACTTGAAAGACAAGTTCACGGACGACGAGTACTACTACTTCCTCGACCTGATTGACGAGTATTACGCCCAAAGCGGCATCCTCGACGCGCAACCCGATGCGGACGGCTGCATCGAAATCGACTTGGAGAAAATCGTCGATTACATTGTCAAGGAGGCCAAGAAGGACGGGATGGGCGACTACGACCCCGAAGAAATCCTCTTCATCGTGCAGGGCGAAATGGAATACGCCGACACGCTGGACGGGGACGAATGAGACGCACGTTCCTGCCCCGGGGCGGAAAAGATTTTCCAGGCGCGGATTCCACGGGATTCGCGCCTTATTTGTACCGATTTATGGTTGTTTTTGCGTATCTTTGCCGCGCGAATGGCAAAGAAGGAATTTAAGATAACACTAATATAGAAAGGTATAAGACAATGCTTACCATCAGACAAATCACCGACAACACCGACGCCGTCGTGCGCGGGTTGGAGAAGAAACACTTCAAGAACGCCAAGGAGACCATCGGACAGGTCCTGGCCCTGAACAACAAGCGCAAGAGCACGCAGGCCGTGCTGGACAATAACCTGGCCGAGGTGAACGCCACCTCCAAGACCATCGGCCAACTGATGAAGGAAGGCCGCAAGGACGAGGCCGAAACCGCCAAAGCCCGCGTCGCCTCGCTGAAAGAGACCAACAAGACCCTCCAGGCCGAGATGGACCAGGCCGCACAGGACTTGCAACAACTGCTCTACACCATCCCCAACGTCCCCTACGACGAAGTGCCCGAAGGCAACGGCGCGGAGGATAACCTCGTCGTCAAGATGGGCGGCATGGAGACGCCCCTGCCCAAGGACGCCCTGCCCCACTGGGAACTGGCCAAGAAGTATGACATCATCGACTTCGACCTGGGCGTGAAGATCACCGGCGCGGGCTTCCCCGTCTACAAAGGCAAGGGTGCCAGACTGCAACGCGCCCTCATCAACTTCTTCCTGGACGAGGCACGCGCCTCCGGCTACCTAGAAGTGATGCCCCCCACGGTGGTCAACGCCGCCTCGGGCTACGGCACCGGCCAGCTACCCGACAAGGAAGGCCAGATGTACCACTGCGAGGTGGACGACCTCTACCTCATCCCCACCGCCGAGGTGCCCGTGACGAACATCTACCGCGACGTCATCCTCGACGAGAAGGACCTCCCCATCAAGAACTGCGCCTACACCGAATGCTTCCGCCGCGAGGCCGGCTCGTATGGCAAGGACGTGCGCGGCCTGAACCGCCTGCACGAGTTCAGCAAGGTAGAGCTGGTGCGCATCGACAAGCCCGAACACAGCCGCCAGAGCCACCAGGAGATGCTGGACCACGTGGAGGGCCTGCTCCAGAAGCTCGAACTGCCCTACCGCATCCTGCGCCTCTGCGGCGGCGACATCAGCTTCACCGCCGCCATCTGCTACGACTTCGAGGTCTACAGCGAGGCCCAAAAGCGTTGGCTGGAGGTCAGCTCCGTCTCCAACTTCGACACCTACCAGGCCAACCGCCTGCACTGCCGCTACCGCACGGCGGAGAAGAAAATCGAACTGTGCCACACGCTCAACGGCTCCGCCCTCGCCCTGCCCCGCATCGTGGCCGCCCTCTTGGAGAACAACCAGACGCCGGAGGGCATCCGCATCCCCAAGGCCCTGGTGCCCTACTGCGGGTTCGACCTCATCGACTGACACACATTATATTATATATAGCGAAGAAAAGGAAGGCAGGGGCTTGCAAGGTTCCTGCCTTTCGTTTATCTTTGCAAAGTCGAACCAAATATAAGGAGGAACAGACCATGCAAATCACCTTGTCATCCGAAGGACTGTGGGACATGCTGCAATCCCTCACCCCCGACACCAAACGTTGGCTGGGCGAAAAACTGATCAAGGCATCGGAAGAGGAAGAACGCCTCGCGCCCTACACCATAGAAGAACTTCATGCCCGCATCGAGCGGTCGCGTGCCAACATCAAGGCGGGCCGCGTACATACCATGGAAGAAGTCAGACGTATGATAGAAAGCAAACATCCGTGGCTATGCGAGTGATATGGGACGATGATGCAAGTGAGAAACTTGTCGAGGTACTGGAATATGGCCGCGATACATTCGGTGAGCGCGCAATGAAGAAATTCTATGCCCGCATCTTAGATTATGAGAAACTTCTGCAAAGCAACCCCGGAATGGGAAAGAAAGAACCGCTCCTTGAAAAAGAGCCAGAAGGTTATCGCAGCATCGTCGTACATCAGAACTACAAGCTGGTGTACTACGTAGAAAGTGACATCATCTATATCGTAGACCTCTGGGACACCCGCCGCGAGCCCGATGCCCAGGCCAACAACTTAATATAATAAAGAGGAACTGATTATGAACGCAACCGCATCCCTGAACAACCTGTGGAGCCAGATACTCGCGCTCCCCGCCAGCGACCGCCAATGGCTGCGGGACAAGCTGGACGTGTATGAAGAGGAGGAGGAAGAACGCCTCGCGCCCTACACGATGGAAGAAATCAATGCCCGCATCGAGCGGTCGCTGGCCGATGCCAAGGTCGGCCGCGTGCATACCACGGAAGAAGTCAGACGCATGATGGAAACAAAATACCCGTGGCTATGCAAGTGATATGGAACACAGAGGCAACCCGGCAACTTGACCTCTTGCTTGACTACGTGGGGCAGGAGTTTGGCCAACGAGCCATGCGAAACCTCTACGACCGCCTGCTCGGCTATGAGCCACTGCTGGCCGCCAATCCTGGCTTGGGACGCAAAGAGCCCCTATTAGAGGGACATCCCAAAGGCTTCCGCAGCATTGTGGTGCACAAGTATTGCAAACTCATATACTATGTGGAAGAAGATGGGCTTCACATTGCTGACCTTTGGGACACTCGCCGCGAGCCCCGCGCCCAAGTCGGCACCACGAAATAACTAATCCATTTATTAACTCATAAAACCAAAAACAGTATGAAACAAATTGAAAAGGGCCGATTTACCCCCCCCATTTTTAAGAAAGATTAACCTATTATCCAGCCTTACCGTCCTCCTGCTGGCAGCCTGCGCCCAGGACGACACAGAGATGGGCCAACCCCTGCCCGACGGGCAATACCCCATGACCTTCACCACCGCAGGCATCACCCTCAGCGTGGAGACCAAGGCCACGACGGACAACAACTGGGAGGGCGTACAGACCGTGGCCGTCAAGGTGGGCGACGAGATGAAGCCCTACACCGTCAACCCCTCCAGCGACTACCAGACAGCCACCCTCACCTCCGACGACCCCTTCTACTGGCAAAACACCGCCCCCATCCAGGTCTCCGCCTGGTGGCCCTACACCGAAGGCAGCACGGACATGCCCGCCGTGGTGGTGCAGGCCGACCAAAGCAGCGAAACCAACTTCCAACAGAGCGACTACATCAGCGCAGAGAATCAGCAGGTGGAGCTTGGCGGCACGAAGGCCCTCCAGTTCAGCCACCGCACGGCCAAGGTGGTGGTCAATCCCCTCAAGCCGGGTGAGGGCATGAGCGACAGCGACCTGGCGAGATCCACCATCGCCCTCATCGGCGTCACCACCGGCAACGAGGCCGACGGCAACACCGTCACCCCCTACCAGAACAGCATCGCCCTGCTGCCCCCGCAGACCATCCAGGCCAACGAGCCTTTCATCAAAGTCACCCTGGGCGGCACCACCTACTCCTACAAACCCGACGAAGCCATCAACCTGCAAGCGGGCTACCAATACGTCTTCACCATCACCGTCAACAAGACCGGGCTCAGCGGGAGCAACGCCACCTTCAAAGACTGGGGCAAGGGCGACGAAATTCCGGGCGTGGCAATGCCCGAACCTACCTACACCTACGACGAGGCCAGCAACACCTACACCGTCTACACCGCCGCCGGGCTGGATGCCTGGGCCGATGCCATAAAGAGTGACAAGGGGAATGCCAACTGCACGCTGGCCAACGACATAGACTACGGGGGCAAGACATGGGGCGGCACCGGCACTTCACAATACGCCGGCACCTTCGACGGCGGAGGCAACACCCTCAGCAACATGCTTATCCCGGCATCAGTTGGAGGCCTGGTTTCAACTCTCAGTGGAACGGTGCAAAACCTGGTGCTGGACGGCGTGGAGTTGCAAACTGCTGCCAGCTATCACGGCCTCATTGCCGGAACCAACGATGGAACCATTGCCGGATGCACCGTCCTGTCTTCCTGCAAGATTACTTGCAATGAAGTTAGAAATGCCAATGGATATATAGGCGGCATAGCAGGAAACAATAACGGGCAGATAACCCGCTGCCAGGCGGAATGCAGCTTCGAAGGCAGTAGCTTTGCGGATGATTTTGGCGGCATAACAGGTAGGAACGATGGCCCGATAACGGCCTCCTCTTACAAGGGAAGTTATAATGTGACCGACGGCCCCTTTACACATACAGGAAGTCTGATAGGACAATCTATAAATAGCTATGCCACCGCCTGCTGGACGTCCGTCACGCTCGGTTCCTCAGCCACGATGAAGGGCATGATAGGCAGTTTTACGAACGAAAGCGGCACCCCCCACACCCACACCTTCACCGCCTGCTACTGGAAGGGCGACGGCATCACGGACAACGGCACCGGGACGCGAGTGACCGACGGCAACTGGGCGGAAGCCATCAACGCCATGAACGCCGCCCTCGGCGCAGACTTCGGCTGGCACTACGTGGCCGGCGAGGACGGCCTCCCCGTGCTGACAAAGACAGAACAATAATCCCCTCCCGGCGGGATGCACAAGCCGGGAAGACGCCCTGCAAACCCCGCCCGTCCGGCCTCGTCCACCGGCGGGAGGGCGCACGGAGGGCGCCTGAAACCATATCGAGAACAATTAACAAATCCTGACACACCGGGGAAGTCCCGGAGGCCGCCGGACCAGGCGGGCGACACTTCTGATAAGTGTCCATGACACTTCTGATAGGTGTCCATGACACTTCTGATAAGTGTCACGCCCCCTCCCGAAAGCGGGCTACGGGTGCTTCTGAAGGGGGTCGGGAAGAAGTTTCACCATTAAACCGAAAGCCTATGGCATTTTTCAAACCCATTTACAAAAAGCTGTCCAAACTGTGGTACCCGCAGGCCATCACGGCCGACAAGCCGGTGGACATGGACGAGCTGTGCGAGCAGATTGCCCTCATATCCACCGTCAGCAAGGGCGACACGAAAGCCGCCCTCACGGCGCTGGGCCAGGTGATGGGCACGTTCATGAACGCCGGCCGCTCGGTGCAGGTGGAGGGTCTGGGCACCTTCTACTACACCTGCACGTCCGAGGGCCAGGGCAAGGCGACAAAGGAGGAGGTGACCGCCCAGTGCATCACCGGCACCCGCGTGCGCTTCGTGCCCGAAAGCAGCCGTCGGGGCAACACCATCACCCGTGGCCTGATAAGCGACAACGTGACGTGACGCAACATCGAGACCCTCAGCAAGCTGGACGGCACGGGCACCCCGGCCGGGACTCCCGGCACCGGCGAGGACGACGGCCCGGCGAGCGGCGACGACGGATCCTTCGGCTAATCGACTTAAAAAAACTCAAGAAAAGGCGGACGCGGGGACGGGCGGACGCCTTTTTTTTGTACTTTTGCGGGGTGAGTAAAACCATCATGCATTATGGAAAAGAAAGTTGAGCAAACCAAAGAAAAAAGAACCGGCCTCCAGCAGGACGGCAAGAAAGAAACCACGCCAAAGAAGAAAGTCAGCAAGGCGTGGGAAGCTGCCCAACGCCTGAAAGGCAGCGTTGTCATCAACGACCCGACACTGTTCTGGAGATAAGATACCTGATAGACACCAACATCATCGTCTACATGATAGGCGACCCGGACTCGCTGGACGAAGATGTCAAGGCCATCATCTAGAAATAAACGACCATCACGTGATTACAACTAACTAAGCAATATGAACCGAACCGTATTCAACGAAGCACAACTGGAGATGCTGGACATGATGTCGTTCATCAACAGCCCGGAAACTTTGAGCGAACTGAAGCAGGTCATCTCTGACTATTTCGCCAAAGAAGCCCAGACCGAAATCGACCGGCTATGGGAAACCGGCGAACTGACTGAAGCCAAAGTGGAAAGCTTCCGCCACTTGCACGAACGTACGCCTTACAAATAGACCGACATGCCACACCCACACATCGTATTGGACACCAATTGCCTGATAATGGCCATATCCGCCAAAGGCTCCTATCATCGCGTATGGCAAGCGTTCATCAGGGGTGACTACGTGCTCTGCATCAGCAATGAAATCATGGATGAATACCTGGAAGTCATAGGCCGGAACATCAACCCCAAGGTTGCGGAAGCCATTGCCTCAGCCATCTTGACACGATGGAACGTGCGCCGCTTGACGCCCCACTATCATTTCCACCTCATCCAAACAGATGAAGATGACAACAAATTCGTGGACTGCGCCATAGCAGCCAATGCCCGGTACATTGTCAGCGAGGACCATCACTTCAACATACTCAAGGAAATACCATTCCCAGCCGTGGCAGTCATCGGCATTGACGATTTCATAAAAGAACTGGAACAAAATAGGTAATTATAATACTAACTAAGCAATATGAACCGAATCATCCACAAAGAACATTTCTCCGAGAAGGTCTTCAAGCTCGTGGTTGAAGCACCGCTCATCGCCCGGTCGCGCAAGGCCGGGCACTTCGTCATCGTCCGCGTGGGCGAGAAGGGCGAACGCATGCCCCTCACCATCGCCGAAGCCGACCCCGTGGCCGGAACCATCACCCTCGTGGTGCAGGAAGTGGGCCTGTCGTCCACCCGCCTGTGCGAGCTGCAGGAGGGCGACTGCATCACCGACGTCGTGGGCCCGCTGGGGCAAGCCACGCACATCGAGAACTTCGGCACCGTGGTCTGCGCCGGAGGCGGCGTGGGCGTCGCCCCCATGCTGCCCATCGTCCAGGCGCTGAAGGCGGCGGGCAACCGCGTCATCACCGTGCTGGCCGGTCGCACCAAGGAACTGATTATCCTGGAGAAGGAAATGCGCGCCAGCTCAGACGAGGTCATCATCATGACCGACGACGGCTCGTACGGGCAGAAAGGCCTCGTCACGCAGGGCGTGGAGCAAGTCATCCTGCGCGAGAAGGTGGACAAGTGTTTTGCCATCGGCCCCGCCATCATGATGAAGTTCGTCTGCCTGCTGACCAAGAAATATGACATACCTACCGACGTGTCGCTCAACACCATCATGGTGGACGGCACGGGCATGTGTGGCGCCTGCCGCATCACCGTGGGCGGCAAGACCAAGTTCGTCTGCGTGGACGGCCCCGAGTTCGACGGCCACCAGGTGGACTTCGACGAGATGCTGAAGCGCATGGGCGCCTTCAAGCCCTACGAGCAGGAGGAGATGCACAAGCTGGACCATCCCAATACCTGCCAGGCCACCGGCGACCCCGTGCAACCCGCCGAGGAAGACAAGACCCGCAACGCCCCCTGGCGCGTGGAGCTGCGCAAGGCCATGAAGCCCAAGGAACGCACCGCCATCCCCCGCGTCAAGATGCCGGAACTGGACCCCGAATACCGCAGCCACAGCCGCCGCGAGGAGGTGAACCTCGGCCTCAACGAAGAACAGGCCCTGACAGAAGCCAAGCGTTGCTTAGATTGCGCCAACCCCGGCTGCATGACGGGCTGCCCCGTAGGCATCGACATCCCCCGCTTCATCAAGCACATCGAGAAGGGTGAGTTCCTCCAGGCCGCCAAGACCCTGAAGGAGACCAGCGCCCTGCCCGCCGTCTGCGGCCGCGTCTGTCCGCAGGAGAAGCAGTGCGAGTCGAAGTGCATCCACCTGAAGATGAACGAGCCCGCCGTGGCCATCGGCTACCTGGAACGCTTTGCCGCCGACTACGAGCGCGACAGCGGACAAATCTCCGTGCCGGAAATCAAGGAGAAGAACAGCATCAAGGTGGCCGTCGTGGGCAGCGGTCCCGCCGGACTGTCCTTCGCGGGCGACATGGCGAAGCTGGGTTACGACGTTACCGTCTTCGAGGCCCTGCACGAGATTGGCGGCGTGCTGAAGTACGGCATTCCTGAGTTCCGCCTGCCCAACAAGATTGTGGACGTGGAGATAGACAACCTGGCCAAGATGGGCGTGCAGTTCGAGAAAGACTGCATCATCGGCAAGACGCTGAGCATCGCCGAGCTGAAGGAAGCCGGCTTCCAGGGCGTGTTCGTGGCCAGCGGCGCGGGCCTGCCCAACTTCATGAACATCCCCGGCGAAAACAGCATCAACATCCTCTCGTCCAACGAATACCTGACGCGCGTCAACCTGATGGATGCCGCCAGCGAGGACAGTGACACCCCCGTGCCCTTCGGCAAACGCGTGGTGGTCATCGGCGGCGGCAACACGGCCATGGACTCCGTCCGCACGGCCAAACGCCTGGGTGCCGAGCGTGCCATCATCGTCTACCGCCGCAGCGAGGCCGAGATGCCCGCAAGAATAGAGGAGGTGAAGCACGCCAAGGAAGAGGGCGTGGAGTTCCTCACCCTGCACAACCCCATTGAATACCTGGCCGACGAGCAGGGCCGCGTGAAGCAAGTCGTCCTCCAGAAAATGGAACTGGGCGAACCGGATGCCTCCGGCCGCCGCAGCCCCGTGCCCATCCCCGGCGCAACGGAGACTTTGGACATCGACCTGGCCATCGTCAGCGTGGGCGTCAGCCCCAACCCCATCGTGCCCCACTCCGTCGAGGGTCTGGAACTGGGCCGCAAGGGCACCATCGCGGTGAACGACGACATGCAGTCGTCCATCCCCTTCATCTTTGCCGGCGGCGACATCGTGCGCGGCGGTGCCACGGTCATCCTGGCCATGGGCGACGGACGGCGTGCGGCGGCGGCGATGGACAGGCAGTTGCGGGGATAAGGTAACAAGATTAACCCATTGACTACGACAAAGGCTTGCGTGCTTCCCCACGGAAGACGTAAGCCTTTTTTATTATACCTATATATTATTATGGCAAAGATTATTTGGCAGGGTTTTACCCGCCGCATCATCCCCGCCCCACGCCAACCGCTCCCGGCTGATGCCCGGCCTCTGCTTATCCCCCGACGGCGCTTCTGGCTGAAAGCCATCCTGCTGGCCGCGCCTGTCTACCTGCCCGTATTGGCTTCGCTCTACCTGAAGAATGAACTCTTGCAAACCGACATGCGGGACAAACCCTGGATACTGGTAGGCATGGCGTTGGCTCTGCTGCTGGGACCTCTGCATGAATGCCTGCACGCCTGGGCCTATCCCAAGGAAGCAACGGCGCATATCGGCGTGCTCTACCGGCGGTGCCTGTTCTACATGGATTGCGGGGCACCCATCCGCCGGGAGCGGTATTTCGTGATGTGCCTGCTGCCCACGTTGCTCTGCCTCATCCCTTGGACGGTCTTTCTGCTTTGCCCCGCCGAAGCCAAGGCTTTGGCCTCGCTATGCTGGGGATGCGCCATCATGTGCGCCGTGGGGCCTGCGCCGGACTACATGAACGCCCTCTGCGCCTGGCGGCAAGTGCCGCGCGGAGGTGTTTTGCAGGAGGGGGAAGACGGAGGGGATTATTGGTATATCACCACAACGCCACCTTCCCCACCCCGGCCACATCCAACGAAGCCGGAATGCCCAATGCCTTAAACACACGGGACAAGGTACCGATAGTCAGGTTGCGTCCCTTTTCAATGCGGGAAATCTGGGCTTTCTTCACGCCGATGCGCTCGCCCAGTTCTTCCTGCGTCAGGTGACGCTCCTGACGGGCTTTCCGGATGGCCTCGCCCATCTCCCAAGCCTTCACGTCAGCATCCACGGCACGCTCAAAATCATCACGCCGGGGTGTACCTGGTTTGCCGTATAATTCATCCAGCAACTCATCAAAAGGTTTAAGATCCATTTGTGCCATAACTTATTTGTTTTTAAAGTATGCTTTCCGTATAGCTTCCGCCTTTGCTATTTCCTTGGCGGGAGTCTTTTGTGTTTTCTTGATGATGCCATGCGTGGCAATCACCAGCGTCTCCCCGTCCGTATCCCAAAATGCGAACAAACGGTATGCCATTTTGTTGAACAACGTGCGGAATTCCCAAATCTCTGTATTCTCCAGTTTCTTGAAGATATCGCTGTTGCGCTCTCCCTTGGCAATTCGCTGTATATTGTGAGCCATCTTGTCCCGCGCCGGCAGAGGCAAAGAACGCAGAAAATCTTCCGCTTCACGGGTCAACACCAATTTGAATAAGGGAATCCTCATAGTCTTTGATTTACGAGGGCAAAGTTAAGCAAAAGTTTCCATATACAGATACTTTATAACCTGAAAAAGAAAAGGAGTTCCCCGCATTCATCAGGAAACCCCTTCGCAATGACCTAATATATACGTTTACACCAGCCTGTTCGTCGCCGGGTCGGGGAACACCACCGTCGGCTTGAACGTCTTGGCCTCCTCGAAGTCCATCAGGGCGTAGGACATGATGATGACAATGTCGTCCGGCTGCACTTTGCGGGCGGCGGCGCCGTTCAGACAGATGCACCCGCTTCCACGCTCACCCTTGATGATATAGGTCTCGAAACGCTCGCCGTTGTTGTTGTCCACGATGGCCACCTTCTCGCCGGCAATCATGTTGGCGGCGTCCAGCAGGTCCTCGTCGATGGTGATGCTGCCCATGTAGTTGAGGTTGGCCTCGGTGACGCGGGCGCAATGAATCTTGGATTTCAATACTTCTATCAGCATCTCTTCTTATTCCTTATATTTAATGTTGTCAATCAGGCGGACTTCCCCGCAGAAGACGGTGATGCAACCCACGATGTAGGCGCTGTCATCCCACGCGGACACGTCCTGCAACGTGTTGCCGTCCACCAGGGAGAAATATTCCAACCGGAGCCCCGGGGCGGCCGCGATGCGGTCTTCCACGAACTGCTTCGTCTCGGGCACGGTGTGCGTCTTGGCATACTCCACGCTGGCGAAGAGCGTCTGCGAGATTTGCAGGGCCTCAGTGCGCTGTTCGGGCGTGAGGCGCTTGTTGCGGCTGCTCAAGGCTAAGCCGTCGGCTTCGCGCACGATAGGGCAGCCCTTTATTTCGAGGGGGAAGTGCATCTGGCGCACCATCTCGCGCACAATGGCCAGCTGCTGGAAATCCTTCTCGCCGAAGTAGGCGCGGTCGGGCTTCACCATGTCAAACAATTTGCTCACCACCTGGCAGACGCCGTTGAAGTGGCCGGGGCGGTACTTGCCCTCCATCACCGTGTCCAGCGGGGCGTAGCTGAACTGGCGCGTGTCCGGCTCGGGATAGACCTCCTCCACCGACGGGGCGAAGGCGATGGCGGCACCGTGCTGCTCCAGCAGGGCGCAGTCGGCCTCCAGCGTACGCGGATACTTCTGCAAATCGTTCGGGTCATTGAACTGCGTGGGGTTGACAAACACGCTGACCACCGTCACGTCATTCTCTTTCACACTGCGGTCCACCAGCGAGGCGTGTCCTGCGTGCAGGGCGCCCATCGTGGGAACCAAACCAACACTTTTACCTTCGGCCCGCCGTGCCGACAACTCGGCTTGCAGGGCTGCGACTGTATGTATTACTTTCATCGTGATTGAAAAAAGTTATTAACTTCTATCTCATTGCGGCACAGGGCTTAGGCGCAGGTATCCCCGCCCGCGGACGCCCATATCCCCGCCCGCCAAGCGGCATATCCCGGGGAGACGCCTCCGCAAATCGGGTGCAAAATAAGGCATTATTTGCCACATAACGAAAAAATAGGCCGACTTTATGCAGGAAAAGTCCCCAAAACGTGTCCCGGAAGCCTCTTATAGCCCCCTGAAATACAAGTTCTTAACAAAACATAAGGAATTATAGGAGCGGAGGGGATGCACGACCAAGCGTTTTTTTTCGTAACTTTGCGCCATAATTTTGAGAACATTAGCGCTTATGACAAAGGTAAACAAGGTTTTATTCATCACACAAGAAATCGCCCCTTACGTCTCCGACTCCGAAATGGCCCTGCTGGGCCGCAACCTGCCGTCGGCCATCCAGGACAAAGGGCGGGAAATTAGAACCTTCATGCCCAAGTGGGGAAACATCAACGAACGCAGAAACCAGTTGCACGAAGTCATACGCCTTTCGGGCATGAACCTGATTATAGACGACACGGACCACCCGCTCATCATCAAGGTGGCCTCCATACAGTCGTCGCGTATGCAGGTGTATTTCATTGACAATGACGACTATTTCCAAAACCGTATGCAGGCCTGCGACGAAAACGGCAACGAATACGAGGACAACGACGAACGTGCCGTGTTCTACGCCCGCGGCGTGCTGGAGACGGTGAAGAAACTGCGCTGGCAGCCCGACATCATCCACTGCCACGGCTGGATAAGCGCCCTGGCTCCCCTCTACATCAAGCGTGCCTATTGCGAGGAACCCTCGTTCCGCGACAGCAAGGTGGTCTATTCGCTCTATGACGACGACCTCCACCAGACCTTCGACGCAGGCTTTGCCAACCGCGTGATGATGAAGGGCCTCACCAAGAAGGAACTGGCCGGCATCCCGTCGCCCGTGGACTTCGTCACCCTCAGCAAGCTGGCCATCGACTATTCCGACGGCGTCGTGCAGCAGAGCGAGCACGTCAACGAGGAAGTGCTGGCCTACGCCCGCCAGTGTGGCAAGCCGTTCCTGGAATACCAAGCCGACAACTTCGCCGAAGCCTGCAACGACTTCTACGACCTGGTAGGCGGCAAAGACGAAGAATAACCCGACATTTTTTAAGACAGAGATTCTGACACAACTATGAAAGGGAAAAAATTTGGAACCTGGCTCGTGGCAGCAGTGGCCGTGCTTTGCGGCTGCGATGACAACACAGGTTCAATGGGAATGGAGATGCTGCCCGACACGGACGGCATGTCCGCACATACGGTGTCTTTTGACGTGACCACCGAATCCGTACCCGCCGAGTCCGTCTTCGCAAAGACCAGCACCGGCTACGTCGGGCGGTACAGCGACCCCGACTTCGGCTACTTTGAAAGCGGATTCATGACGGCCCTGACCTGTACCGAGAACTTCACCTTGCCCGAGGTCTACAAGGAAACCGAGTGGGACGCCGAAGGCAACCCCACCAAAGCCACAGGCATCATGACGGGCGACAGCGTGTCGGCCCTGCAGTTGGTGGTGTTCTATGACGAATGGTTCGGCGACTCGCTGAATGCCTGCCACATGAGCGCCTACGAGCTGAACCGGGCGCTGGACTACGACAACCGCTACACCGACATCGACCCGAACGACTACTTTGACCCGTCCACCGGACTTCTGGGACGTAAGGCCTACTCCGCCTACGACACGACCGTGCCCGACTCCGTGCGCAACGAAACGGATTCCAACGGCAACCCGACTTATACGCCCAGCATCGTCTTCAACCTGCCCGCAAAGGAATTTGGCGAAGACCGCATCCTGAAGCCCTACCGCGACCCTGCCACGCACCATTACTTCGACAATCCGGAGAGCTTCATCGACAACGTGTTCAAGGGCCTCTACCTAACCACCGACCAAGGCGACGGCACCGTCCTCTACGTCAGCCGCGTGGATCTGCGGATGCGACTGCATTTCTTCCACGTCAACGACACCACTGGCTTGAAGCTGAAAAAGAAAGACGGGACGGACTCCACGTACTACAGCATCAACCCGATATTCTCGTCCACCAAGGAGGTGACGCAAGTGAACCGCTTCTACAATTCGGACCTGGTGGCGGAAAAAGCCAGCGAAAAGGGCTGGACTTATCTGAAGTCGCCGGCCGGCATCTTCACCCAAGCCACCCTGCCCTACGACGAGATTTACACGCAACTGGCCAACGACACGCTGAACGGCGCGCGCCTGACCTTCACCAGCTACCGCCAGGACAATTCGCACGCCTTCAGCATGGAGGCACCGACAAGAGTGTTGCTCGTCCGCAAACAGGAATACAAGAAATTCTTCGAAGACAATGAGCTGACCGATGACATCACGTCCTACTTGGCCACGCACAACAGCTCCGGCACCAACCAATACGTCTTCAGCAACATCGCGCGCCTGGTAACCACCTGCATCAACGAGAAGCAACAGGCACGCGAAGCCGCAGGCAACAGCTGGGACGAAGAGCAGTGGATGCGCGACAATCCGGATTGGAACAAGGTGTTGCTGGTTCCTGTGTCCATCACGGTGGACCCGAACAACAGCGAACGCATCACCGGCATCCAGCACGACCTGCAACCCGGCTACGCCAAACTGAAAGGCGGCCCGGAAGGCGAGACGCTGAAACTGGAAGTGACCTACACGCGCTTCCACGGCGAAAACGAAGATTGAACTTTCATTCATCTCACCTACAATACCGAAAAAAACTCCACCGCCCGACGGGCAGTGGAGTTTTTTTTAATGTCACGCGATGTGCAACTCGCCGTTTTTTACGCTTCGCCGGTTGCCTTCTTGGTGGTTCTGCGCTTAGGGGCAGGCTTTTCTTCCTTCTTCAGCTTGGCCTGTGCCTTCTCCAATTCCTTGCGGAGTTCCTCAATCTCGATACCTTGGTTCTTGATGGTCGTCAACAGCGGGTTCAACTCTTCGTTGTCCACATCCACAGGATAGAGCGAATCGACGCGCTTGATGAAGTCGCCCAGGATGTTCATGTAGTTGGTGAAGGCATCGTAAGGAGACTCGTAGATGCCACGGTTCAAGCCCACGCCACTGTTCTTGGTGGTCATGAAGCGGAAGTTGTTGCTGGCCTGCAGATAGTCCCAGTCCTGCTTGATGCGGCGATCCGTGCAGAGGTGGACGCGCTCGGCCACGCTGTACAGTTTGTTGAAGGCCTCACGCTGCATCACGTTGCCCAGCAGGCAGCTCGTGTCGCGCTCTTCGTCCAGCCAGGACATCGGGTCGGGCACATCCAACTGGGATACGGAATTCAGCTTGGAGATGACCTCGCTCGGCGTGGAGAAGGTGATGCCTTTCTCCTTGGCGCAGACGGGCAGGGCCTTGATGAACTCCAGGATGTTGGAGGACAACGGCTGTGCGATGCCCAGCGCGCTCAACTCCATGAAGATGTTGATGACCTGCTCTTCCTGCGGCATGGAATCAATCCAACTGATGTAGCGGTCGGCAAAGAGCGGGTATTCGTTCCACTCGGAGTTGGAGAAGCGCAGGCTGATGTCGTCGGACAGCTTGTAGTCACGCAACAACAGCTTCAGGTTAGGGTTCATGTTGCAGTGGTACACATAGTGCGGGCTCTTCCAACCCAGCACGTGCTTGGCACCCTCGGTCAACATGCCCTTGAAGCCCATGCCTGCCACCACGGCACCAATCTCGTCCGAATAAATCAAGCTGGAGTTGCGGAAGACCTTCGGCGTCTTGCCGAACATTTCCTTCATCTTGGCAGCCTGGCGGGTCACTTCTTCGATGAAGCACTCTTCGTTGACCAGCGAAGACAAGCCGTGGGAATAAGGCTCGGCCAGGAACTCGCAGCAACCGGTGTCGTTCAACTGGTGCAGCAGGTCGATGACAGCCGGCGCGTGGATTTCCAACTGCTCCAGTGCCACGCCGGAGATGGACAAGGCCACCTTGAAGGCGCCCTCGGACTTCTTCGCCATTTCGATGAGCGTGTTCAGGGCGGGGATGTAGGAGCGTTCGGCCACGTCGTTCATGCCGGTTTCGTTGGCATAGTCGTCGTAGTAGTAGTGGTCGTTACCGATGTCGAAGAAACGGTAACGTTTCAGATGGATAATCTGGTGTATCTCGAAATAAAGACAAATCGTTCTCATTGCTTTAAAGTTGTTTTTGATTGATTGGTTACCTATAGTTTCTTAACACATTGTCGTAAAGGCCACGCACTTTCAATGCCACCTTCTCCCACGTGATGCCGTCCACTTCCTTCTTGCCTTCTTCCTGCAAGTAGTTGAACAGGGCGGGATTGGTGCAGAGCGAATAAATATAGTCGGCCATGGCATGGATGTCCCAGTAGTCTGTCTTGATGACGTTGGTCAGGATTTCACCGCAACCGGACTGCTTGGAAATGATGGACGGCGTGCCGCACTGCATGGCCTCCAACGGTGCGATGCCGAACGGCTCGGACACGGAGGGCATCACAAAGACATCGCTGTCCTTATAGACCTCGTACACCTGCTTGCCTTTCATGAAGCCGGGGAAGTGGAAGCGGTCGGCAATGCCACGCTCGGCGGCCAGGTTGATCATGGCGTTCATCATGTCGCCCGAACCGGCCATGACGAAGCGGATGTTGCGCGTGCGCTTCAGCACCATGGCGGCAGCCTCGACGAAGTACTCGGGGCCTTTCTGCATCGTGATGCGGCCCAAGAAGGTAACCACCTTCTCCTTGTCGTGCACGGGACGCGGGATGTCCTGGTACTCCTGCGGCAAGGGATAGACGGCGTTGTGCACGGCGAATACCTTGCGCGGGTCCTGATGATACTCGTTGATGACCGTGCGGCGCGTCAGCTCGGACACGCACATGATGCAGTCTGCATAGTCCATGCCGTTCTTCTCGATGCCGTAGACGGTGGGGTTGACCTTGCCGCGGGAGCGGTCGAAGTCGGTGGCATGCACGTGGATGCACAGCGGCTTGCCGCTCACCATCTTGGCATGCACGCCGGCAGGATACGTCAGCCAGTCGTGCGCGTGGATGATGTCGAACTGCTGTTGGCGGGCCACCACGCCTGCGATGATGGAGAAGTTGTTGATCTCGTCATTCAGGTTGGACGGATAGCCGCCGGCAAACTCCATGCAGCCGATGTCATTGACGTGCATGTACGAGAAATCGGCATAGATATGGTTGCGCAGGTCGTAGTACGTCTCCGGCGTCATGCCGGGAGCCAGACGGCCTTTCAACCACTCATAATCCACATCGCGCCAAACGATGGGCACCTGGTTCATGCCGATGATGTTCAGGAAGTTTTCTTCATCGCCGCAAGGTTTGGGCATACAGAACGTGGTCTCCACGTCTCCCTGCACGCTCAGGCCCTTCGTGATGCCGTAAGTGGCGACAGCAAGGCCGCCGTATATCTTGGGAGGAAATTCCCATCCGAACATTAAAACTTTCATGCTGTTCCTCCTCTTCTTATTCTGCGTTGTTGTTATACTTGGACAATAATCTCAGTGCGCGCAGGATTTCGGCCACGTTCATGGCGAAGGACACTGCGCCGCGCCCGGTGAAGGGCGGGTTGCCGTCGAACAGCTCGGGCAGCGTGCCGATGCAGTGGCAGGTCATCTCGTCTTCCATGCCGACCAACGCACGCTCCACGAAGGACAGGCCGCTGGTCTTGTGGATGCGCAGGTAGGCTTCCACGTAGAATCCCAGCAACCACGGCCAGGCCGTGCCCTGATGGTAGGCGTAGTCGCGCTGCGTCTGCGGGCCCACGTAGTTGGGGTTGTAGCCGCCGCTCTTCGGGCTGAGGGTGCGCAATCCCTTGGGGGTCAGCAGTTCCTTGGTGACGATGTCCAGCACCTGCTTCTTCTGCGCCTTGTCCAGCGGAGAATAGTCGAGGGCCACGGCGAATATCATGTTGGGGCGCACGCTCCAGTCCATCATGTAGCCGTCCACATAGTCGAAGAGGTAGCCGTATTCGTTGCGGAACACCTCGACGAAGGACTTGCCCGTCTGCGCAGCCTGGGCATCCAAGCTGTCCGCATAGATGGTGTCTCCGGCTTCGCGCGCCATGTCGGCGGCAAAGCGCAGGGCGTTGTACCAGAGGGAATTGACTTCCACCACATAGCCTGTGCGCGGGATGACCGGACGGCCGTTGGCGGTGGAGTTCATCCACGTCACGGCGTGGTCTGTGCCGTTGGTGTAGAGCAGGCCGTTGTCATGCAGGAAGAGGTTGTCGTGCTTGCGGCTCAGGATGTACTTCATGATGTCCTGCAAGAGGCTGCCGTACATCTCGCGGCAATGCTCGCGCGAAGTCTCCTTGGCATACTGCTGGAGGGTCCACACGGCCCACAGGAGGATGTCCGGATGGTCCATCTCGTAAATCTTGTAGGTCACCGGCTCCCCGGCCATGAACTGGCGGAGGGCTTTCTCGGCTGTCTTCATCACGTCCTCGAACTCGTCCTGTTCGCCCACGGCCAGCGTCAGGCCCGGCAGGGAGATGAAGAGGTCGCGCGCGCGACACTTGAACCACGGATAACCGGCCAGGATGTAGTGCTCGTCGCCCTGCTTGTTGTGGAACTGGTGGGCGGAGTTGGTGAGACAGTGCAGGAAGTTGTCGCGCGGCGTGCGGTCGGCCACTTCATACTCGAAGGTCTCAATCAGGTTGTCCGTGGCCACTTCGGACACGCCGGCGGAGAAGACGATGCTCTCGCCCTTCTTGATGTCCATCTCGAAATAGCCGGGCACGTAGAGGTCTTCGTTGAAGTCGTAGCCGCGCTCCTGCTCCTTGGTGTAGACAATGCCACGGTACCAGTCGGGCTGGAAGCGGAACTCGCACTTCTTGTTCAGTTGCATGTACAACTCGGGATAGCCGGGATACATGCACGTCTTGATGCCATTCTCCACCTGCTGGTAGTCGCGGTTGGCCTGCGCATTCTCGTGCGTGTATTCGCGCACGCTGCGGAAGGCGAGGAACGGACGGAGACGCAGGGTAGTCTCGGAATGGGCATCAACCAATGTGTAGCGAATGAGGATACGGTTTTCATGGTGAACGAAAATCTTCTCCTTGCGCAGAATGACGCCTCCCACGCGGTAGGTGGTGGCGGGGATGTGCTCGCAATCAAACTCGCGGATGTACTTGTGACCGTTGGGGCTGAAGTGGCCATTGCCATAGTAGTGCAGTCCCAGGTTGAATTCGGCGCCATGCTGGATCACCGTCTCGTCCAGCGAGGACAGCAACACGTGGTTCTCGTCATCCAAATTGGGAACGGGAATCACCAGCAAGCCGTGATACTTGCGGGTGTTGCAATCCACAATCGACGTACAGTGATAAGCGCCCGACTTGTTTGTCCGGAGTATTTCTCGCGGCAAAGACTCCTGAAGGTTGGTCATCAGTGTCTTGTCAAATCGTAAATAGCTCATGTTGTACTTTATTTAAAGGTTAATTATCCAGGTTCACTTGTGCCACGATTTTCGTAGCAACGTCCAAAAGTACGAAATAATGTGCACAAACAAAATAAAAAACGTGTTTTTTTTTAGATTTCGGACAATTTGTCGTAGTATTGCACCGCAATTGCGGCAAATCTCCCCTTTACCCGCCCAAAAATGTCCCCCAAGGAGAAGGGGTATATCCCCGGACGCGGGCGCAGGTACGCCTAAGCACGGACGCAGGTACGCCTAAGCACGGGCGGGGGTACGGGTAAGGCGGGGCTGCCGGAACATAACTTTAACAAGCAATGGAAGGATACATATCAGACAGTGTCTACGTGGCGAACAAGAAACGCAACAGCCTCATCAACCGGCGCATCATCTGCCGTGTGCTGGGCGTGCTGTTGCTGGTGGAAGTGTGCATGTTGCTGGCCTGCACGGGCGTGGCCTGGGGCTATGGCGAACAGGACGGGCTGGCCTTCCTGCTCTCGGCGGGCATCACCGCCCTGGCGGCGGGCCTGCTGCTGCTGGCGGGCAGGAAGGCGGAACGGCGCATGAGCAAGCGCGACGGCTATTGCGTGGCCGCCCTGACGTGGGTGTTGTTCAGCTTCTTCGGGATGCTGCCTTTCGTGCTGAGCCACAGCGTGCCGACGGTGGCCGACGCCTTCTTCGAGACCATGTCCGGCTTCACCACCACGGGCGCCACCATCATGGACGACATCGACTCGCAGTCGCACGCCATCCTCTTCTGGCGCGCCCTGACGCACTGGATTGGCGGCTTGGGCATCGTGTTCTTCGCCATCGCCATCCTGCCGGCGTTCAGCGAGGGGGGCAACCTGCAACTGTTCTCGGCCGAGGCGGTGGGCGTGACGCACGACAAGATACACCCCAAGGTGAGCACCATGGCCCGCTGGCTGTGGACCATCTACCTCTTCCTGACCGTCAGCCAGACCATCCTGCTTTGGCTGGGCGGCATGGGGTGGTTCGACTCCGTCTGCCAGACGTTCGCCACGGTGGCCACGGGCGGCTTCTCCACCAAGCAGGCCAGCATCGCCTACTGGAACTCCCCTTATATAGAATATGTGACGGCCATCTTCATGGTGCTGGCGGGTATCAACTTCTCGCTCTACTTCTCGTGCCTGAAGGGCAAGTTCGGCAAAATCTGGCGCGACGAGGAGACCCGCTGGTTCCTGGGCTCCATCCTCGTGCTGACCCTCTGCATCGCGGCGGCCTTGGTTCTGAAGAACAATTACGGCATCGAAGAGGCCTTCCGCAAAGCCTTCTTCCAAGTGGTGACGCTGCACACGTCCACCGGCTTCGCCACGGACGACTACATGCTGTGGCCGTCCTTCACGTGGGTGCTGCTCATCTTCGCCATGCTGGCGGGCGGCTGCACGGGGTCCACCAGCGGCGGCATCAAGAACCTGCGCCTGCTCATCATGTCGCGCGGCATCCGCAACCACTTCCGCAAGCTGCTGCACCCCAACGCCGTGATGCAGATACGCGTCAACCGGCAGGCCGTCAGCTCCAGCGTGGTGCTCAGCGTGGCGTTCTTCATCTGCCTCTACCTGCTGTGCATCCTGGCGGGGTGGATTCTCCTCATGCTGATGGGCGTGGACTTCATGGACGCGCTCAGTGTCACCGTCTCCAGCATGGGCAACGCGGGCCTGGGCCTGGGCGACTACGGTCCCGCCTACTCGTGGAGCGGACTGCCCGAAGCGGGCAAATGGCTCAGCTCGTTCCTGATGCTGCTGGGCCGTCTGGAGATGTTTGCCGTGATGCTAATGTTCTACTCCGCTTTCTGGAAGAACCGTTGACACCGCCGTTCATATTAAGAAATGATAAAAAAGCGAGAAAGGGCAAACCATTCCCCCAAGAAAGGCGTAATTTTGTCGCCAAAATAAAGGAGGCAAAGACCGATTATGGACACAATGTTTGACACCTTGCTACAATTGCCCCTCTTCCAGGGGCTGGCACACGAAGACTTTACCAGCATTCTGGATAAGGTCAAGCTGCACTTCGCCAAGCACAAGCCCGGCGAAACGATAGCCACGGCCGGAGAAAGCTGCGACCGCCTCATCTTCGTCCTGCGGGGCACCCTGAGCGCGACGATACCCGCCAGCCAGCACTCCTACCGCTTCACCGAACAATACACCGCCCCCTGCCTGATTGAGCCGTACTCCTTGTTTGGCATGTATCCCACCTTCGACGCCACCTACACGGCCGTGGAGGAAACGCACACCATCTGCATCAGCAAACGCTTCGTCACCAGCCACCTGTTCAAGTACGAGATATTCCGGCTGAACTACCTCAACATCGTCTGCAACCGCGCGCAGACCCTGCAACGCCGCCTGCGGACGCCCCTCGCCGGCGACGTGAAGCAACGCATCATCCACTTCATCGCCAACCAGGCCGAGCGCCCCGCCGGAGAGAAGTCGCTGAAGATAAAGATGGAAGAGCTGGCCAGCATCTGCAACGAGACCCGCATGAACGTGTCGAAAGCCCTGAACTCCCTGCAAAACGAAGGACTGGTGGAGCTGCACCGCGGCGAAATCGTAGTGCCCCGCCTCGAACTGCTCACCGCACGCTGACGCCCGTCCCTGCTCCCATACCTTATTTATATATATTATGCTATGAACGAGAAAGCCAAAGGCTACCTGCTGGCCATCATCGCCGCGGCCACGTATGGCATGAACCCGCTGTTCGCCCTGCCGCTCTATGCGGACGGCATGAATCCGGACTCCGTGCTCTTCTTCCGCTACCTCTTTGCCATCCCCATGGTGGGCGCCATGCTCAAGACGCGGCGCGGCAGCGACTTCCACATCCGCCGGAAGGACCTCCTCCCCCTCATCGTGATGGGCATCCTGGTGGCCCTCTCCTCGCTGACCCTGTTCGAAGCCTACAACTACATGGACGCCGGCATCGCCTCCACCATCCTCTTTGTCTACCCCATCCTGGTGGCCCTCATCATGGCGGCTGTCTACAAGGAGAAAGTGACCCTGCAGACCGGCCTCTGCCTGCTGCTGGCCCTCAGCGGCATCGCCATGCTCTACCAGGGAGGCGACGGCGTCACGCTGAGCCTGACCGGCACGCTGCTGGTGCTGGGCTCGGCCTTGTCCTACGCCGTCTACATCGTGGGCGTCAACCGCCCCGGCCTGAAGGAGATGGCCACGCTGAAGGTGACGTTCTACGTCCTGCTGTTCGGCGTGCTGCTTTTCGTCGGGCGGCTGTGGGCGGACGGCAGCGTCACCCTGCCCACCCGCTGGTGGCTGTGGGGCAATCTCGTCGCCCTCGGGCTGTTCCCCACCGCCATCTCCTTCCTGTGCACCACCAGCGCCATCCAGCGCATCGGCTCCACGCCCACGGCCATCCTGGGTGCGCTGGAGCCGCTGACGGCCATCCTGTTTGGCATCACCGTCTTCGGCGAACGGCTGACGGCGCGCGACTGCATGGGCGTCACGCTGATACTGGTGGCAGTGACGGTGGTCGTGGCAGGGGGCAGCATCACGCATCAGTTGGTGAGGTTCCGCAAGATGTTCCCGAGGATGACAAGAAAGCATAAATAAGCCCATTTGCACTCGGCAAGTGCAAAATAGTTCAGAATTTGCACTTGTCAAGTGCAAAATATACGTATCTTTGTCCCCAAAACAAGCCAAAGGATGGAACACCTGATAAGAATCTACAAGAAACTGCTGCGCGAGACGGACACGGAATTCTTCCGCTACCTCTACCAAGACATCGCATGGGACAACCGCATGATTGGCATACGCGGGCCACGGGGTGTGGGCAAGACCACCCTGATGTTGCAGCGCATCAAACAGGATTTGGATGCCAACGATGCCCTGTATGTCAATGCCGATGACATCTATTTCAGCGAACACCGCTTATTGGATTTGGCCGAGAGACTGGTGCAACGGGGAGTACACTATCTGTTCATCGACGAAATACATAAATATAAGGACTGGTCCAAGGAGCTGAAACTGATATATGACTATTACAGCGAATTGCAAGTGGTATTCTCCGGTTCGTCCGTGCTCGACCTGAACAGGGGGAATGCGGACCTGAGCCGCCGCGCCGTGGTCTATCATCTGTACGGCTTGTCTTTCCGGGAATACCTGAGACTGATGCAAGGCATCGATGTCCCTGTGTTTTCGCTGGACGAAATCGTGACCGGACATGCAGAGCATGTATCCCTGAAAACGCCGCTGCTATTCTTCGAGCAATACCTGCGCCAAGGTTATTACCCCTTTGCCCGTGAGGGAAGCTTCGACGAGAAACTGAGGCAAATCATCAACCTGACCTTGGAAAGCGACATTCCCGTATTCGCGGAGATGTCCGCCACGATGGGGCGCAAGTTCAAGAAACTACTTTCCATCATCGCCCAAAGCGTCCCATTCAAACCCAACGTGAGCAAGCTGTCGGAACTGATAGGGACCGGCCGGAACCAGATGGGCGACTACCTGCGCTACATCGAAGACGCGGGCATGATCATCCAACTGAAAGACGACACCGGCGGCATCCGCGGCCTGGGAAAGGTGGAGAAAGTCTACCTGGACAACAGCAACCTGATTTATGCCCTGGCAGACGGGGCGGTCAACGTCGGCAACCTGCGCGAAACATTCTTTGTCAACCAGATGCGGGTCAGGAACGCGGTCTCTTCGTCGTCCCTGGCCGACTTTGAAATAGGCCGCCGCACGTTCGAGGTAGGCGGCAAGTCAAAAGGCAAACGCCAAATAGAAGCGGCGGCAGAAGGCTATGTGGTAAAGGATGAGATAGAATACGCCTCCGGCAACATCCTGCCGCTATGGTGGTTCGGGCTGAACTACTGAACAGGCAAGGAAGATGGCGAGAAAGCATAAAAAATAACCCGCCAGTCCCTTGCCTTTTCCCGAAAAATGCTTACCTTCGCCCCCATCAAATGTATAACCCCCAAAATGAAGCCGGCATGAACAAAACCGTCCTACATAGGAAACCCCATTTTACCCCCCCCATTTAACTTGCGTTAACACGCGGAACCTCCTTTTGTGCGCCATGCTGCCCCTTCTCCTCCTGGCGGCCTGCACGCACGACGACGCCCCCGCCTCCCCGGCGGGCATCCCCCTCCCTCCGGACACCTCCCCCCTGCAGATAGCCTCCGTCATCATCAGCGCCGACGGACAGCCCCGGACGCGCTTGGCGGACGAGGGCAACAGCACGAAGTGGCAGGAGGGCGACCAAATAGGGGTACGTATCGGCGATGACCCGGAAACGGGCATCTACAAGATGGATGTGGACGTGGAGGGCAGCCTTGTCGGCATCACTCCCATAAAGCCGGTCTATTGGAAAAACACCGCCCCCGCCACCATCACCGCCTGGTATCCCGTGACGGACGAAATAGACTTCACCCACCAAGACAAGGGACTGACCTACCTGCTGAAAGCCGAACCTGTCAATGCCACGTATAATCAATCCGATCCCATCAACCTCACCTTCACCCACCAGCTCGCCAAGGTGCGCGTGCTGCTGGAGGGCGAAAAGGCACAAGACGTGGAGAAGGTCTATGTGCGCAGCTATCCGAAGAGTGCCAACAACCAAGGCTCATTGGGTGGTCTCGAAGGCAATGCCGATTATGTCCCCATGTACGAGACCACATACGAAGGAAAGGAGTGCTGGGAAGCCACGTTGCGCCCAGGTCATTTAGAGGCGGACAATACCTTCGAGGTGGCAAATGAGAAGGGTAGTCGTATGCGGGTAATGCTGGCGCAGGAGGATATGCGTATTGCTGCCGGACAGGTATATACGATAAACATCAGCGTAAATGAGCCCAAGCAAGTTGAGGGCAACATCAGCGACAGCGATACCTATATCGTAAGCGGAGAACGCAATGAACCTATTAATATCACCGGAGGAAGCCCCACTATTTACTTGGATGAAGCCAACATTACTGCAAACAGCGGAAATACCATCAATATAACAGGTGGCAATCCAACTATTTATATAGTAGGTCAAAACACCATCACCAGCAGCTCCGGCACAGGCATCTACGTAGCAAAAGGCTGTAGCGTCACCATTATCTCCGATGACAGGGTAAGTAACGCACTCACGGTTACTGGAAGAATCACCGGCATTGGCGGTAGTGCCAATGAAGATGAGGTATTGGATTGCGGTGACATCACAATTCGCAATGTCACTCTCTCAGCAAGCACGGACAGTGAGAGTATTTACGTTAGCTATGGATCAGTACACAGGCCTGGTATAGGTGCTGTGGGCACAGCAGCGTGTGGAACAATTACCATAGACAACTCCACCGTTACTGCATACGGTAGCGGCGATTATAGTAATAGAAGCGCAGCAGCCATCGGAGGAGGTCTTGTGGGATCTTCAATTGGAGAAAAAATCTCTATCTCCATTAGTAATTCCGACATTTATGCTCACCGGAATTGTAGTGTAGGCAATTATATCGGACAAGGTGGTCATTTTCAATCTGCACAAAAAGGGCAGATTGATGCGGATGTGAAAAACAGTACCATACATAAATATACAAGCGATACATATGACGGACAAACGGTGTATGGAGATGACGGTACTGTAATAGAATAACATCCGGCCGCCCGGACCGCACACCGGACAGGGAGACATCCCCCCAGAAAAATCGTTCTTTGACATTCTGCCCCCCGGAATAATGGGAGCAAAGCGGTCTTGTTCTCGGATAGTTTTCGTACCTTTGCGGTGATGAACCGGAAATACGAACCCCTAACATAGAAAAGTATGATGAAAGTAGGAGACAAAGTGCTGATATCCCCGGATCTGACCTTGCAGAAGGAATGGCTGGAAGGCACGGTGATTCAAGTGGAGAACAATCCCTTTGTAGGCATCGTGATTTCTGCAGAAACCGAAGACCGCAATGTGTTCTTCGGGCAGGAAGACCTGTTCAAACTTGCAAAAGAAGATTTGAGATAAATACGCAATCCACTTGCCTCCCATTATTCCGCCTGCCCCGCCGTATGTCCCACGGCGAGGCAGGCGGTTCCTTTTTCTCCGTCTTGGCGGGCCCGGAACCTTCACCAAGGTGGCGGCGGCGTCGTCACCTTGGTCTTGACCTTGCCGTCACCTTGGTCACGGCAGCGTCGTCACCTTGGTCTCGGCGCGGCCACCACCAAGGCCACAGGGCGCGCCGGACGGAGGCGGGACAACAAACGTTTGAATATCATGTGTTTATGTGATATGACCGAGAGTATTAACCGTAATGTTTAACCAATTAGAAAAGGAGGTACACAATGGCCTTTAAGTATTCCCTCGTAGAGAGAAGCAAAGACCCGCGTAACCCCGACTCGGAGAAGCAGTGGTATGGCACCCCGCAGAGCAACGCCCCGCTGAGCGGCAAGGCGATGACCCGCGCGGCCACGAAGAATACCACCACCGCCCCCATCGAACTGGAGGCGGCCCTGGAGCTGCTGGCCGACTTTGTGCCCGAGCAACTGTTGCAAGGACACACGGTGACCATCCCCGGGCTGGGCTACTTCCGTCTGACGTTCAAGAGCAAAGGCTCGGCGACGGTGGAGGACTTCGACCCGCGCGAGATGCTGTATGACGTGCGCCCGGTGTTCGTGCCGGACAAGGCGTTCCGCAAGCGCGTGCAGGACAACATCGTCTTCGAGGACGGCGGCGTGACGAAGGACGGCGTGAGCTACCGCACCCGTGCGGACTACCTGCTGCAGACCGGCGGCGGAAACGCCGGCACGCCTGGCGGCGGCAGCGAGCCGGGCAGCGGCGACGACGGGTCGTTCGGATGACGCATTTCCGCCCGCCCGCAAGCCGGGCGGGCTTGGACAGCACAACAGATTATTTCACAATAAAAACAACAAAGAGTATGAAAATGAAGACCAACCTCATGGCCCCGGCCATGATTGCCGCCCTCTTGCTGGGGGCGTGCAGCAACGATGAAGACATGAACCAGGTGGACCTCTCGAAGCCCATCGCGCTGAGCTTCGCCCCCGCCCCGCTGGACGTGCAGACCCGCGCCACCATCGGCGTCGGGAACGCCTCTTTCCAGCAAGGCGACAAGGTGGGCGTGTATGTGGACGGCGCGGGCTACAGCAACATCGGCTACACCTGCGGCGGCAACGCCTGGAGCACCACCGAGGAACTCTACTGGCCCGAGGACGCCACGTACACCTTCCGCGCCTACTATCCCTACATGGAGACGGTGAGCACGGCCGTCAGCCTGCCCGCCGACCAGAGCACGGAGGCAGCCTTCACGAAGGCCGACCTCATGTGGGTCAGCGCCAACTACCAGGCCACGAACAGCAACATCACCCTCACCCTGGGTCACCGGATGAGCCTCATCAAGCTGGACGTCAGCCAGGGTGAGGGCATCACGCTGGACGAAATCAAGACGATGACGCCCGCCATCCTCGGCAGCATCCCCACCGTGGGCACATGGGACCTGACGACGGGCGAGGTGACTTTCGCGGCAGACGCGGAGACCACCGGCAACATCCGCCCCTACATGAAGGACAACGGCGACGGCACGCTGACTTATTATGCGCTGGTGATGCCCAACACCGTCTTCCGCAACGGCGAACGCTTCTTCAGCCTGACGGACGGCACGACCACCTACAGCTACCGCCTGAACATTGAGAACGGCTTCACTGCCGGCCAGGCGCAGTATTGCGACATCGACCTGACGGTGCACCGCACGGGCATCAGCCTCACGGGCTTCGGCATCGGCAACTGGACGGAGTCTGCCACAGGCAGCGGGACGGTGACGATGGACTGAGAACCGGAAGGGTAAACAAACACGACGAGCACCGCCGGCCCGAGGATTCGGGACGGGCGGTGCTCGCGGTGTTATTTCAAGAGGGCAAACTTACTCCCACTCAATCGTCGAAGGCGGCTTGGACGAGATGTCATACGCCACGCGGTTCACGCCCTTCACCTTATTTATAATGTCGTTGGACACCTTGGCCAGGAAGTCGTAGGGCAGGCGGGCCCAGTCGGCGGTCATGGCATCGGTGCTGGTCACGGCACGCAGGGCCACGGCACGCTCGTAGGTGCGCTCGTCGCCCATGACGCCCACGCTGCGGACAGGCAGGAGGATGACGCCGGCCTGCCATACCTGGTCGTAGAGGGACACCTCGCGTCCATCGGCGTCCTTCACCTTCCAGTCGCGCAGGCCCTGGATGAAGATGTCGTCGGCATCTTGCAGGATGCGCACCTTCTCCGGGGTGATGTCGCCCAGGATACGCACGGCCAAGCCCGGTCCCGGGAAGGGATGGCGGCCTATCAGGTGCTCCGGTATGCCCAGCTCGCGGCCCACGCGGCGCACCTCGTCCTTGAAGAGCCACTTCAGCGGCTCGCAGAGCTGGAGGTTCATCTCCTTGGGCAGGCCGCCCACGTTGTGGTGGCTCTTGATGACCTTGCCCGTGATGTTCAGGCTCTCGATGCGGTCGGGGTAGATGGTGCCCTGCGCCAGCCAGCGGGCGTCGGTGATTTTGCGTGCCTCGGCGTTGAACACTTCCACGAAGTCGCGGCCGATGATCTTGCGCTTCTGCTCGGGGTCGCTGACGCCTTCCAGATCCTTGAAGAACTTCTCGCTGGCATCCACGCCGATGACGTTCAGGCCCAGGCACTCATAGTCGTGCATCACGTTGTGGAACTCGTTCTTGCGCAGCAGGCCGTGGTCCACGAAGATGCAGGTCAGGTTCTTGCCGATGGCGCGGTTCAGCAGCACGGCGGCCACGGACGAATCCACGCCCCCGCTCAGGCCGAGGATGACGCGGTCGTTGCCAATCTGCTCCTTCAGCTCGGCCACGGTGGTGTCCACGAACGAGGCGGAGCTCCACGTCTGGTGGCATCCGCAGATGTCCGCCACGAAGTTCTTCAGCATCAGCGTGCCGTCCTCGCTATGGAACACCTCGGGATGGAACTGCACGCCCCACATCTGCTCGCCCTCCACCTGGTAGGCGGCGATGGCCACCTCGTCCGTAGAGGCGATGATGCGGAAGTTGTCCGGGATGGCGGTGATGGTGTCGCCGTGGCTCATCCACACCTGCGAGTGTTCGCGCACGCCCTTCAGCAGGGGATTGTCGTGCTCGAAGCGGCCTAAATTCGCACGTCCGTACTCGCGGCTGCCGGCGGGTTCCACCTTGCCCCCGTTGGTATAGGCGATGAACTGCGCGCCATAGCAGATGCCCAGGATGGGCAGTTTGCCGCGGATGCCGTCCAAGTCCACCTTGAACGCCTCCTGGTCATACACCGAGAAGGGGCTTCCGGACAGGATGACGCCCTTCACGCTCCCGTCGCCGTGGGGGAACTTGTTGTAAGGCACGATTTCGCAATACACATTCAGCTCGCGGATGCGGCGGCCGATGAGCTGCGTGGTCTGCGAACCGAAGTCGAGAATGATAATCTTTTCCTCCATATCAATCAGTGATGGTTGTTGTTCTGGTTATGGGTGCAAAGATAATACAAAAAAACGAGATACCCGCCCTCTCCGCGCAAACTTTGGCTAATCCTTCGCCAAGCGCGAGCCAAAGTTCCGCAAAACGCGGGGCAAAGTTCCGCGAAGCACGGAGCGATTATTTCCGCTCCTTCAGCAAGTCGCGGATTTCCGTCAGGAGCAGTTCCTCCTTGCTCGGCGCGGGGGGAGCGGCGGGCGTGGCAGGCTTCTGGGGCTTCTTGTGGTTCAGCTCGGACAGCAGGCGCACGAAGAGGAAGACGGAGAAGGCGATGATGAGGAAGTCGAACGTCACCTGGAGGAAATTGCCGTAGTTCAGCGTCACGGCCGCGGCCACCTCTTTCCCGTTCTCCACCACGGCAGGCTTCAGCACCAGCTTCAAGTCCGTGAAGTTCACCCCGCCCACCAGCAAGCCGATGGGAGGCATGATGACGTCGGCCACCACCGACGACACAATCTTGCCGAACGCGCCGCCGATAATCACACCGACAGCCATGTCAATCACGTTGCCTTTCATGGCAAAAGCCTTGAAATCTTGCAGAAAAGTTGTTTTTCCCATGTTTTTTAATTTATTTAATCATCAAACAGGGCGCGAAATTAAAAAGAAATTCTTATTTTTGCAGCGCAAACGGAGAAGAAAAGCTTCTCCCGCTGAAAATGACTGAATTTCAAACATTATAAACCTTTAAAAGTTTAAACAAAATGATTAAAGTAGGTATTAATGGATTCGGACGCATCGGACGTTTCGTATTCCGCGCAGCTCAAAAGAGAAACGATATCCAAATCGTTGGTATTAACGACCTTTGCCCGGTTGACTACCTGGCATACATGCTGAAGTACGACACGATGCACGGCCAATTCGACGGCACCATCGAGGCTGACGTTGAAAACAGCAAGCTGATTGTAAACGGCAAGGAAATCCGCGTGACGGCTGAAAAGAACCCCGCTGACCTGAAGTGGAACGAGGTTGAGGCTGAATACGTGGTTGAATCCACGGGCTTGTTCCTGACTCAGGAAAAGGCTCAGGCTCACATCCAAGCCGGCGCAAAATATGTCGTTATGTCCGCCCCTTCCAAGGACGCTACTCCGATGTTCGTATGCGGCGTAAACGAAAAGACTTATGTTAAGGGCACTCAGTTCGTATCCAACGCTTCTTGCACGACGAACTGCTTGGCTCCTATCGCCAAGGTCCTGAACGACAAGTTCGGCATCGTAAACGGTTTGATGACTACGGTTCACTCCACTACGGCTACTCAGAAGACTGTTGACGGTCCTTCCATGAAAGACTGGCGCGGCGGCCGTGCTGCTTCCGGCAACATCATCCCGTCCTCCACGGGTGCTGCCAAGGCAGTGGGCAAGGTTATCCCCGAACTGAACGGCAAGCTGACGGGTATCTCCATGCGCGTTCCGACTTTGGACGTTTCTGTAGTTGACCTGACTGTAAACCTGGCTAAGCCCGCTACGAAGGAAGCTATCTGCGCTGCCATGAAGGAAGCTGCCGAAGGCGAACTGAAGGGCGTACTGGGCTACACGGAAGATGCAGTGGTTTCCTCTGACTTCCTGGGCTGCACGCTGACTTCTATCTTCGACGCCAACGCAGGTGTTTACCTGACCGACACGTTCGTTAAGGTCGTTTCTTGGTACGACAACGAAATCGGTTACTCCAACAAGGTTCTCGACCTGATCGCTCACATGGCATCGGTTAACGACTAATTGATTGTTAGGAAATAATAAAAAAGGGCGGCTTCTGTTGAAGTCGTCCTTTTTTTGTATCTTTGCAACGTGCAACCAACAAAACAGAAAGGAGGAACCGATTATGGCAAGACCCATTAAAGAAACCCCGATACTCTTCGGAGAAGATGCACGGCGACTGGAACGGACGATGAAACACGTCATTGCCGAAACTCCGGAGAAAAAAGCAGAAATGAGAGCGAATTATGAGTTCTTTATGAGTATGTTCAACCGCAGAAAAAAAAGAATGGATGGAATCAAGTCTTGAATCGTATGACATACACATATTGGAACCGGAAGAAAAGATAGAATCGTTCGACTGCGGTGATGCCGACTTGAACGATTTTATTTTGAACAATGCGCAGTTGTACCAAAAAGAATTATTGGCAACCACTTACGTCGTCCAAGACTATGACACCTGCCGCACCTTGGCTTTCTTCAGTTTAGCAACGGACAAAGTTTCCATGAGCGAGTTTGAAAGCAAAACAGAGTTCAACCGCTTCCGGAAACAAAAATTCTCAAATGAGAAACGCCTGAAGAGCTATCCTGCAGTCAAACTCTGCCGCATCGGAGTGGATATTTCCGCCAGAGGCCTGCATTTAGGCTCACGTCTGATTGACCTCATAAAAATGATGTGCATAGAAGATATCAAATTCGGTTGCCGGTTTCTTACTGTAGACGCATACGTGAACAGAATATCATTCTATAAAAACAATGGCTTCAACGAGATGACCGAAGCAGACAAGAACGACGAACATACCCGGGTCCTCATTTACGACCTGAAAAAAGTTATTGATATATGACGGATACATTGGCACAGAACCCTTTCCTGCAACCTTTCGGCACGCCGCACGACACCGTGCCCTTCGACCGCATCCGCACGGAGCACTTCGAGCCTGCCGTGCGCGAAGGCATACGCCGCCAGCTGGCCGAGATTGACGCCATCACCTCCAATCCGGACGAGCCGACTTTTGCCAACACCATCGAGGCATACGAACGTTCGGGACGGATGCTCTCCATCGTCAGCAACGTCTTCGGCAACCTGCACAGCGCCGAGACCAACGACGAACTGGACCGCCTGGCCGAAGTATTGATGCCCCTGCTGAGCGAGCACAGCAACAACATCAGCCTGAACCCGCAACTGTTCGAGCGCGTGAAATACGTCCACGAACATACAGACCGCGCGAGCCTCACCCCCGAACAGCAGACGCTGCTGGAGGAGACCTACCGCGGCTTCGTGCGCAACGGCGCCGACTTGCAAGGCGAAGCCCGCGACCGCTACCGCGCCCTCTGCCAGGAACTGAGCCTGCTGACCCTGAAGTTCAGCGAGAACAACCTGAAAGAGACCAACGACTACCAACTGGTGCTGACCGACCCGGCGCAACTGGCCGGACTGCCCGACAGTGCCGTGGAAGCCGCCGCCGAAACCGCCCGCGAGAAAGGCGTCGAGGGCTGGGTCTTCACCCTCCAGGCGCCCAGCTACGTGCCTTTCCTGAGGTATGCCGACAGCCGAGACCTGCGCCGCGAACTTTACCTGGCCTACAACACCAAATGTACGCACCAGGATGAGCGCAACAACCTGGAGATTGTCCGCCGGATAGCCAACGCCCACCTGGAGCTGGCCCGCCTGCTGGGCTACCAATGCTACGCCGACTACAACTTGGAGGTGCACATGGCTCAGGACACTACCCACGTCTACCACCTGCTGGACCAACTGCTGGAAGCCTACACACCCACCGCCCGGCAAGAGGTGGCCGAAGTCGAAGCCTTGGCCCGCGAGACCGAGGGCGCGGACTTCCAACTGATGCCTTGGGACTTGAGCTATTACTCGCAGAAACTGAAAGACAAGAAATACCGCATCGACGACGAACTGCTGCGCCCCTACTTCGAGCTGAACCGCGTGAAAGAAGGCGTCTTCGGCCTGGCCAACAAACTGTATGGCCTGACCTTCCGCAAAAACCCCGACATACCCGTCTACCACAAGGACGTGGACGCCTACGAAGTGTTCGACCGCGACGGCTCCTACCTGGCCGTGCTCTACGCCGACTTCCATCCCCGCGCCGGCAAACGCTCCGGAGCCTGGATGACCTCGTACAAAGGCCAATGGACAGACCCGCAGACGGGCGAGGACAGCCGTCCGCACGTATCCATCGTGATGAATTTCACCAAACCCACGCAGGACAAACCCGCCCTGCTGACTTTTGGCGAAGTGGAGACCTTCCTGCACGAGTTCGGCCACAGCCTGCACGGCATGTTGGCCCGCGGCACCTACGAGAGCCTGAGCGGCACCAACGTCTATTGGGACTTCGTGGAATTGCCTTCGCAGTTCATGGAGAATTTCGCCGTGCAGAAAGACTTCCTGCACACCTTCGCCCGGCATTACCAAACGAATGAGCTGATACCCGACGAGTTGGTGCAGCGCATCGTGGATTCGGCCAACTTCAACGCGGCTTACGCCTGCCTGCGCCAGGTCAGCTTTGGATTGCTGGACATGGCATGGTACACCCGCACCGAACCCTTCGAAGGCGACGTGGAGCAATACGAACGTCAGGCTTGGGCGCGGGCACAAGTCCTGCCCGAAGTGCCGGGCACGTGCATGAGCGTGCAGTTCAGCCACATCTTCGCAGGCGGATATTCGGCCGGCTACTACAGCTACAAGTGGGCCGAAGTACTGGACGCCGACGCCTTCGCGCTGTTCAAGGAACGGGGCATCTTCAATCCCGACGTGGCCGACTCCTTCCGCCGCAACATCCTGGAGAAAGGCGGGACGGAACATCCCATGACGCTCTACAAACGCTTCCGCGGACAAGAACCCACCATAGACGCCCTGCTCATCCGGAACGGCATCAAGAAAAACCTAAACTAAAAAACGAATAACGCAATGAAAATGAAAACGAAACTGGCCTGCCTGCTGACGCTCATCCTGCTCCCTCTGCTTGGAGGCTGTGATGAGGAAGACGATGTACTGGAAATCTTCACGGGAAAAACGTGGAAACTGACCTACATCGCGTTGGAAGGACAACACAAGATGTTCGACTTCTGGAACAACGACAAAATTGCTGAAGAAAACAGCAAGGAACTGTTGATCCAAGATGCCACTTTCACCGTCGAGTTCAACGGCAGCGAACTGACCGAATACGTGGGCGGCGACTTCGAGGCGTTGGCCGTCAACCGCTCGCTGAAAGGAAACTGGGCAGCAAACGGCGCCTCACGCGAACTGCGCCTGACCGACATCCGCACTTCCGGAAACGACACGGACGTCTTGGCCCGCGCCTTCCGGACAGGATTGACAAACGCCATCCGCTACAGCGGCGACAGCCAAAACCTCTACATCTACTACGAAGACGGACAGACCACCAAATACATGGCCTTCCACATCAAATAATCAAGCAAGTGAGACTATGGACAACGAATCAATAAAAGCCAAACAAGAAGCCCTGGACAAGCGTTACATACGCATGGCTGGCATCTGGGCCGAAAATTCCTATTGCAAACGCCGCCAGGTGGGCGCCCTCATCGTCAAGGACAAAATGATTATCTCTGACGGCTACAACGGCACGCCCTCCGGCTTCGAGAATGTCTGCGAGGACGAGCACAACCTGACCAAACCCTACGTGCTGCACGCCGAGGCCAACGCCATCACCAAGATAGCCCGCTCCAACAACAGCAGCGACGGCGCCACGATGTACGTCACCGCATCCCCCTGCATTGAGTGCGCCAAGCTCATCATCCAGGCGGGCATCAAGCGCGTGGTCTATTCCGAAAAATACCGGCTGGAGGACGGTGTCGAACTGCTGAAACGCGCCGGCATCGAGGTCATCTACCTGCCCACGGGCGAATAACCATCAAACCATAAACAACACATTAACTATATGAGCAACAAGAATACATTCCGCTTTACCCCGTTGGTCATCGCCGTCAGCGTAGTGCTGGGCATCCTCATCGGGACGTTCTACGCCAAGCACTACGGAGGCAACAAGCTGGGCATCATCAATGCCTCGTCCAACAAGCTGAACGCACTGCTGCACGTCATCGAGAACCAGTATGTGGACACCGTGGACATGACGGAACTGGTGGAGAACACCATGCCGCAGATATTGGCCGAACTGGACCCCCACTCCACCTATATCCCCGCCAGGGACCTGCAGGAAGTCAACTCTGAACTGGAGGGCAGTTTCAGCGGCGTGGGCATCCAGTTCACCATCCTGCAAGACACCATCCACGTCAACAGCATCGTGCCCGGCGGCCCTGCCGAAAAGGTGGGCATGCTGGCCGGCGACCGCATCGTGACGGTGGACGACAGCCTCTTCGTGGGCAAGGACCTGACCAACGAACGCGCCCTGCGCACCCTGAAGGGACCCAAGGGCAGCGAAGTCCGCCTGGGCGTGAAGCGCGCCACGGAAAAGGAACTGCTGCACTTCACCATCGTGCGTGGCGACATCCCGCAGAACACCATCGACGCCGCCTACATGCTGAGCGACGACTACGGCTACATACAGGTCAGCAAGTTCGGCCGCACCACGCACGTGGAGCTGCTGAGTGCCATCGCCCAGCTGAACCACAAAGGCTGCAAGGGGCTCATCATCGACCTGCGAGACAACACGGGCGGCTACATGGACGCCTCTACCCGCATGGTGAACGAATTCTTGCCCGCCAACCAGCTGATTGTCTACGCCGAAGGCCGCAAATATCCCCGCTGGGAAGACTATGCCGACGGCACGGGCAGTTGCCAGCAGACGCCGCTGGTAGTGCTCATCAACGAAGGCTCAGCTTCGGCCAGCGAAATCTTTGCCGGGGCCATCCAAGACAACGATCGGGGCACAATCATTGGCCGCCGCTCCTTCGGCAAAGGACTGGTGCAGCAACCTATTGACTTCAGCGACGGGTCGGGCATCCGGCTGACCATCGCCCGCTACTACACTCCCTCGGGACGCTGCATCCAACGCCCGTATGACAGCGGCGACAACATGGCCTACGAAATGGACTGGATTCACCGCTACGAGCACGGCGAGTTCTTCTCGAAAGACAGCATCAAACTGAACAAGGACGAACAGTTCTTCACCAGCCTGGGACGTCCCGTCTACGGCGGCGGAGGCATCATGCCGGACATCTTCGTGCCGCAGGACACCACGGGCATATCGTCCTGGCTCATCGAGGTGAACAACAAGGGCATCATCCTGCAATACAGCTTTGAATACACGGACAAGAACCGCGCCAAGCTGGCCGAATACACCACGCAGGAAGACCTGCACGCCTACCTGGAGAAGCAGAACCTAGTGCAACAGTTCGTGCGCTATGCCGACAAGAAAGGCGTGAAACGCCGCAACCTGCTGATACAGAAGTCGCGCAAGCTGCTGCAACGCAACCTCTACGCCTCTATCATCTACAACATGCTGGGCCGCGAGGAATACATCCGCTACATCAACCAGGACGATGCCACGGTACAAAAAGCCCTGGAGGTACTGGAGAAGGGTGAAGCCTTCCCCCAAGCGCCCGAATCCCAAACGGAGGAAAACGATGCTGACAAAGACCGAATTGCGCAAGGAGATTGCCCGACGGAAGACCCTTCACAAATCTTCCGCCTGGCGCGCGCAGCAAGTTGCTGACATACTAAGCGCCCTCGAAGCGCATCCGCAGTGGCAGGCGGCACACACCGTGCTGCTCTACCACTCGCTGCCGGACGAAGTGGACACGCACGCCTTCATCCGCCGTTGGAGCACGCGGAAGCACATCCTGCTGCCCGTGGTCAAAGGCGATGACCTAGAACTGAGGAGCTACGCGAGCGATGACCGCCTGGCCGAAGGAGCCTTCCACATCAACGAGCCTACAGGCACCGCCTTCACAGACTATGCCGCGATAGACCTAGCTGTCATCCCCGGCGTGGCCTTCGACCACCGGGGCAACCGCCTGGGACGCGGCAAGGGATACTATGACCGCCTGCTGCCCCGCATCCCCACGGCTTACAAACTGGGGCTCTGTTTCCCTTTCCAAATATTGAACCAAATACCTGCGGAGGCACACGACATCCCGATGGACGAAGTGCTGACCGCAATTTCAAACAGCAATGAATAAAAACCACATGACAATGAAAACCAACTACCACACCCATACTACCCGTTGCCTGCACGCCGTAGGCACGGACGAGGCCTACGTGAAAAGCGCCCTCAAAGGCGGATACCAAGTGCTGGGATTCGCCGAACATACCCCTTGGAAATACCGCACGGACTACGTGGCGGACATGCGCATGCTGCCGAACCAACTGCCGGGCTACGTGGAGAGCCTCCGGGCCTTGCGCGAGAAATACCAAGGACAGATAGACATCCGAATCGGTCTGGAATGTGAATATTTCCCCGAATACATGCACTGGCTGAAGGAACAAATCAAGCAATACAAGCTGGACTACATCATCTTCGGCAACCACTTCTATCACACGGACGAGAAGTTCCCTTACTTTGGCCACCACTGCGACTCGCGCGACATGCTGGACCTGTACGAGGAGAGCGCCATCGAAGGCATGGAAACGGGCCTGTACTGCTGCCTGGCCCACCCGGACCTCTTCATGCGCTCCTATCCCCGATGGGACCACCACTGCACGCTCATCAGCCGCCACATCTGCCGCACGGCCGCACGGCTGAACGTGCCTTTGGAATACAACATCGGCTACCTGGCCTACAACGAGGCACACGGCCTGCAGACCTATCCGCATCCCGACTTCTGGCGCATCGCGGCCAACGAAGGCTGCACCGCCATCATCGGACTGGATGCCCACAACAATGCCGACCTGGAAACGCCCGTCTACTATGACCGCGCCGTCCAAGCCCTGAAAGAGCTGAAAATCAAAGTGACGGACACGCTGAAGATGAATCAGTGATAAAACATCAGCATCGCTTCATTTTCTCCGCAAAGGATTTGCAAGTACAGAAAGAAGTACTTACCTTTGTGCCATAAACCATAAACAAGGAGGAAACAGCTATGAGGACTGCCAACTACACAGAACTGAGAAACAACATGAAGCATTATCTGGACGAAGTGGTGAACGACTGCGAACCGTTGCTGGTGCACCGCACGGGCAACGAGAGCGTCGTGATCATCTCGCTGGATGAATACAATGCCATGAAAGAGACGGAATATATCATGCGTTCGCCGGAGATGATGGAAGCCATACGGAAAGGGGAGGAAGACATCAAGAACGGCAATTTCATTGCACAAGAGGAAGGAGAAAGTCTGAATGATTTCTTAAATCGCGTGGCATGTACAGAATAACCTTTTCCGACCAAGCACGCAAGGATTACGTATATTTCTTGCGAAGTGGCAATAAGAGCCTTCAGAATAAAATAGAAGCCTTGCTTCAAGACATAGCCGAGCACCCTTTCACCGGAATAGGCAAACCTGAACCCCTAAGGTTTGACTTGGCAGGCAAATGGTCTCGCCGAATCAACGCGGAACACCGCGTTATCTATTCAGTGCATGAAGATGAAATACGTGTCTACATCTTCTCCATGCGCTACCACTATAAAAGGAAATAATCCCTCAGCGGAAGACGATATCCGTAATCACCTGCGCCCCCACGTGCTTGTTCAGGTTGCGCACCAGCAACGTGCGCCCCATCATCAGTTCCTGCCGCAAGACTGCGGAAGTGAGGTGGACATAGAGCGTCTGGTTGCGGACAAAAAGCCCGTCGGTATAGGCCGCGATGGAAGGCCCCACCACCTCGGGCCAGGCATTGACCAGACGAAGTTCGTTCAGCGGGGATTCCAGACTCTCCTGGCGCAGGTAGGTGCGGATGAGCTGGCCGATGGTTTGCGCGTCCTTGCGTTTCATGCCTCTCCCCCTTCCCCGGCAAATTCAGCCACTTGCCCGCTGTCCACGCGGAACATCTTGTAGTCGCTGCCCACCTTGTGCAGGATGCGGTCCAGGTGGCTGCGGTTGGTGTCCGTGATGAATATCTGCCCGAAGCCGTCGCCCGCCACCAGCTTGACAATCTGCTCCACGCGCCGGGCATCCAGCTTGTCGAACAGGTCGTCCAGCAACAGGAGGGGCACCGTCCCCGCCGTGCGCTTCAGGAAGTCGAACTGCGCCAGTTTCAACGCCACCAGATACGTCTTGTTCTGTCCCTGCGAGCCCTCCTTCTTGATGGGGAAATCGCCCAGCATCATGTTCAACTCGTCCTTGTGGATGCCGCGGAGGGAATACCCCATGATTCGGTCACGCTCGCGGCTCTCGCGCAACGTCTCCAGCAGAGGCCCCCGCGCGGCGTGCGATTCATAGGACAGCCCCACCCGCTCCCGCTCTTGCGAGATGAACGAATAGAAAGACTGGAAAATGGGGATGAACTCGCGGATGAACGCCTCGCGCTTGCGGTAGACCACCTCGCCCGACTGCGCCATCATCTCTTCCCAGACCAAAAACAGCTCCTCCTCCACGGATTGCTCGCTCTTCAGCAGAACATTGCGCTGCGTCAGGGCCTTGTTGTAGCGGATAAGGGCATTCAAGTATTCCTTGTCATACTGCGAAATCACCACGTCCATGAAGCGACGCCGCCCCTCGCTGCCCCCAGCAATCAGTTCGGAATCGGCGGGCGAAACCATCACCAGCGGCACGAAGCCGATGTGGTCCGACAGGCGGGTATATTCCTTCTTGTTGCGCTTGAACTGCTTCTTCTGCCGGCGTTTCATGCCGCAATAGATTTCTTCCGGCGTGCCGTCCGCCGCCTCATAAAAACCCTGGATCATGAAAAAGTCCGCCTCGTGCAGGATGTTTTGCGAGTCGATGGGATTGCCCGCACTCTTGCAGAAGGACAGGTAATAGACGGCATCCAGCAGGTTGGTCTTTCCCATGCCGTTCTGCCCGAAGAAGCAGTTCAGCTTGGGCGAAAACGCCAGCTCCACCTGCTCCAGGTTCTTATAATTAAGGATGGATATTCGTTTCAGTATCATAACATAAGCACAAGTTAGCAACGGACGGGCCAGCGGGCACGGGCGGAGGTACCTGCGAGCGCGGGCGGGATACCTGCGAGCACGGGCGGAGATACCTGTAAGCACGGGCGGGGATACCCCCGGGCAAACCGTCCGAATAGCATCTGCCGTGCAAAAGTAGGAAGAATTTCGCTGTTTTCAGACCCTAAAACGAAAAAAGATGCCGCCAAATTTCGCTGATAGTGATAAAACAACTAATTTTGCGGGTCGAAATCAAAAACATAGAATAATAACAAAAAGATTCCTAATAACAATGGCAGAACAAAAGAAGACCAACGAAGCCCTCAACGTGGAAGAAGCACTGACACAATCGGAGGCATTTCTCATCAAGAACAAGAAGACCATCATCGGCGTGGTAGTGGCCATCATCGTCATCGTCGCCGGCGTGACCATGTACAAGAACCTCTATGCCGCCCCGCGCGAAGAAAAAGCGCAGGCCGCCCTGTTCATGGGACAACAATACTTCGAATCGAACAACTTTGAACAGGCGTTGAACGGTGACAGCATCGGCTATGCAGGCTTCCTCAAAGTGGCCGAAGAATACAGCGGCACCAAGGCTGCCAACCTGGCCAAAGCATACGCCGGCATCTGCTACGCCAAATTGGGCAAGACGCAGGAAGCCATCGACGCCCTGAACGGCTTCGACGCCGACGACCAAATGGTGGCTCCCGCCGTCAAGGGCACCATCGGTAACTGCTACGCCCAGCTGGGCGACCTGGACAAAGCCGCTTCCACCCTGCTGGACGCTGCCAACCAGGCCGACAACAACACGCTGAGCCCCATCTTCCTGATGCAGGCCGGTGAAATCCTGGTGAAGCAAGGCAAGTACGACGAAGCCATCCAGGCTTACACCACCATCAAGGACAAGTACTTCGCCTCCTACCAGGCTATGAACATCGACAAGTACATCGAACAGGCCAAACTGCTGAAGAAGTAACACGCGCATGGCAACTGCATACCATAATCTTTCGGAGTACGACTTCCAGTCCGTTCCCGACGCATCGGGCATGAAGTTCGGCATTGTGGTGTCCGAATGGAACTACAACATCACCGGCGCCCTGCTGCGCGGAGCCGTGGAGACGCTGAAGAAGCACGGCGCGAAGGACGAGAACATTCGCGTGACGACCGTGCCGGGCAGTTTTGAGCTGACTTTCGGTTCGGCACAACTCATCAAGCACACGGACGTGGATGCCGTCATCGCCTTGGGTTGCGTGGTCCGGGGCGATACGCCGCACTTCGACTACGTCTGCATGGGCGCCACGGAGGGCATCACCCGGCTGAATGCCGAGGGCGACATTCCCGTCATCTACGGCCTCATCACGACCAACACCATGCAGCAGGCCGAGGACCGTGCAGGGGGGCGTTTGGGCAATAAAGGCGACGAATGTGCGGTAACTGCAATAAAAATGATAGATTTCGCTTGCAGATTCAAAAAATAGTTGTACCTTTGCACCGCAATTGAGAAACAAAGCATCGCTTCTTCTCAAAGGTGCAGGCTTGGGCAAATACCAGAGTGGCCAAATGGGGCAGACTGTAAATCTGCTGGTTTATACCTTCGGTGGTTCGAATCCATCTTTGCCCACCCTAAATTTGCGGAAGTAGCTCAGTTGATAGAGCATTAGCCTTCCAAGCTGAGGGTCGCGGGTTTGAGTCCCGTCTTCCGCTCTTCTGAAAGAAACCCGAATAGTTTACCGCAAGCTATTCGGGTTTTCTTTTTGTATGGAGAGACTTACATTTTATAACAACGATAACAAGAGAAGAAAAGAAATGAAAACATCTGCTGTCATCCGCCCTCTGCCCGTCAATGTGATGCGCGAGGTGAAGGATTATGTGATGATTGCCATAGGGATGATTCTCTACGGCATCGGATGGACGCTGTTCCTTCTGCCACAGGACATTACGGCCAGCGGCGTGCCGGGCATCGCCTCCATTGTCTATTTTGCCACGGGGCAGCCCGTGCAGTATGTCTACCTGGGCGTCAACGCGGCGCTGCTTGTCGTGGGTGTCTGGCAACTGGGCTGGAAGTTCAGTGTGAAGACCATTTGGGCGGTGTTCACCCTGTCCACTTTCCTGGCCGTCATCCAGGAGGTGACGAAGGACGTGCATCTGCTGCAGGACCAGCCGTTCATGGCCTGCGTGCTGGGTGCCACGTTCTGCGGCAGCGGCATCGGCGTGGCGTTCTCCAACAACGGGAGCACGGGCGGCACGGACATCATCGCCGCCGTGGTGCACAAGTACCGCGACATCACGCTGGGCCAGGTGATGCGCATCATGGACCTCATCATCATCACGTCCAGCTATCTGGTGCTGCACGACTGGGAGAAGGTGGTCTACGGTTATGTCACGCTGTTCATCTCCAGCTTCGTCCTGGACCAGGTGGTCAACAGCGCGCGCCAGTCGGTGCAGTTCTTCATCATCAGCGACAAGTACGAGGAGATTGGCAAGCACATCAACCAGTTCCCCCACCGCGGCGTGACGGTCATCAACGCATCGGGCTTCTACACGGGGCGCGAAATCCGGATGCTGTTCGTGCTGGCCAAGAAGCGCGAGAGCACCATCATCTTCCGCCTCATCAAGGACATCGACCCGAAGGCGTTCGTGTCGCAGAGCGCGGTCATCGGCGTGTATGGCGAAGGATTCGACAAGATAAAGGCGAAGTGACGGGCCTCGTTCAGGGGTGGCGGCGGAACTTGCCCTGCTGCCACACATAGACCATGGGGCGGCGGATGAACGGTTTCAGTTCTTCCGCCGCTTCTTTTTCCATGTAGCGGGTGGTGGTGAGCTGCAGGGTCAGCGTCGTGCTGTCCGGGGCGAGCGAGGCGTCCAGCAGCAGGAGGTCGGCCTGGCGGCGGACGTCACGTTGGCGGTAGACGTTGGCGGTGTCCGTGGGCGGCAGCAGGAAGTCGTCCATCACGGGCAGGGCTTCCAGGTAGTCGGCCGTGGGCAAAGGGCGCCACGAGGTGTCGTAGAAGCGGATGTGGCTGTCGGCCGCGGGGGCGTAGGCGGTGGAGACGGTGCAGATGACGCGGGTGCTGTCCGTCACGGGCAGGACCTTCATCTGCCAGGCGGTCCTCGAGGTCATCTGCACGCGGATGTAGTCCGGCGTCAGGGTGGTCATCTCCGACTTGCCGCCGAAGGTGTTGGTCACCTGGGCCCTCATCTTGCTGTCCAGGAAGTCGATGCAGTCCGCCCGGTTGACCGCCGAGAGCAGCGGGCTGAGCGAGTCGGGCATGTTCACAAACAAGGTGCGTGCCTCTTGCGCGGACATGGCCAGGGCCAAAGGCATCAGGAGCAGGGAAATTATCAGTCTTTTCATAATCAATCCTTTAACAACATACAAAGTTCTTCCAGCCAGGCGGCGTCCGTCGCGTCGAAGGCGGCCGGGCGGTCGCTGTCTATGTCTAGCACGCCCCGGACGCGGCCTTCACGGTCGTGCACGGGTATCACGATTTCCGAGCGCGACAGGGAGCTGCAGGCGATGTGTCCCGGAAAGGCGTCCACGTCGGGCACCACCAGCGTGCGGTCTTCCTGCCAGGCCGTCCCGCACACCCCGCGTCCGCGGGCTATCCGCGTGCAGGCCACCGGGCCTTGGAAGGATCCCAGCACCAGTTCATCGCCCTGCACCCGGTAGAAGCCCACCCAGAAGAAGCCGAACGTGGTCTTCAGGGCGGCGGCCACATTGGCCAGGTTGGCCACGCGGTCGGTCTCGCCGGCCAGGAGGCTGCGCACTTGGGGCAACAACACGCGGTAACGCTCGGCCTTGCCGCCGGAGCTGACATGCAAATCTTCCGCCATAGTCTTCATTCTTGTTTATCTGTCGGCAAAGATGGGAATTAAGTGCGAGACGGCAAAGCGGGAGGTCCCACTTCGGCACATATTTATATTTCTTTTGCCTGGAGACGCTCCCCCCTACCGGCTGCCCAGGTAGAGGAAGAACATGCCCAGCAGCACCAGTGCCAGGTCCACGGCCTTGCTGCGCAGGTTTTTCTCATGGAAGGCCAACGCGCCGAAGAGGAACGACACGATGACACTGCCGCGCCGCACCATGGACACGATGGAAATCATGGAATCCTCGTAGCTCAGGGCATAGAAGTAGGCAAAGTCCGCCGCACAGAGGAAGAACGAGATGCCCACGATGCACCAGTCCCAGTGGAAGGGCGTCGTCTCGCGGCGGCGGGGATACCACAGCAGCAGGAGCACGGGACACATGATGAACACCTGGTAGACGTTGTACCACGACTGCACCAGCATCGGGTCGAACTGCTTCATCAGGTATTTGTCATACAGCCCGCTCACCGCGCCCAGCACGGCGGCCAGCACGATGCACCCTATCCACTTGTTGTGCTTGAAGTCGATACCTTCTTTCTTCCCCGAACGGCTCAGCAGGAAGAAGGAGAGGATGGCCAGGATGACACCCACCCATTGCCAGAGGTTCAGCCGCTCGCCGAACAGCAGCAGCGCGCCCACCAGCACCATGACGGGGCGCGTGGCATTGATGGGTCCCACGATGGTGAGCGGCAGGTGCTTCATGCCGAAATAGCCGAAGGCCCACGACCCCAGCACGATGAACGACTTGAGCAGCACGTACTTGTGCACCTCCCATCCGGCCGAAGGCACATGAAACATCGTGCCCTCCAGCACGCCGGGCAGCCAGGCCGAACACAGGATGAAGGGCAGAAACACCAGGCTGCAGAACAGGGTGTTGAGGAACAGCACGGGCAACACGGCATTGCCGCGCAACGACTTCTTCTTGAAGGCGTCATAGAAGCCCAGGAGGGCAGCGGAAAGAAAGGCGAGAATCAGCCACATAGGCAATTGACAATTGATAATTAACAATTAGCAATGGACAATTAAAGGAAGAGTCCATCGGGATAGGTGATGTCCGCCAGGAACAATCCCTCGGCAGGAGCGGATGTCCCCGCCCGGCAGCGGTCCTTCTGCTCGATGATGCGGCGGAAGCCATCAACGGTCAGCTTGCCGCGCCCCACGTCGAGCAGCGTGCCCACGATGGCCCGCACCATGTTGCGCAGGAAGCGGTCGGCCTGGATGGTGAAGACCCACGTCACGTCGTCCACCTGCGTCCAGGCGGCGTGCATGATGCGGCAGTTGTTGGTCTTGACGTCCGTGTGCAGCTTGCTGAAGCTGGTGAAGTCAGTGTAGTGGAAAAGGGTGGCGGCCGCCTCGTTCATCCGCCCGAAGTCGGGCGTGCGAAACAGGCGGCAACGGTAGGACCGCAGGAAGGGCGTCTTGGCGGTGGTGACATAATAATGATAGGTGCGCGACGTGGCATCGAAGCGGGCGTGCGCCTCGGGATGGACGGGGCGGACGCGGTGGACGGCGATGTCGGGCGGCAGCAGGCGGTTCAGCTTGTCGGCCAGGAGCGCGGTGTCCAGGGGGAATTCGGCATCGAAGTGCGCTACCATCAGCGAGGCGTGCACGCCGGCATCGGTGCGTCCCGCCCCCACCACGTCCGTCTCGCGGCGCAACAAGGTGGAGAGGGCACGCATCAGGCACTCCTGCACGCTCACGCCGTTGGGCTGGATTTGCCAGCCGTGATAGGCCGCGCCATCGTAGGAAAGATACATGAAATATCGTTGCACGGTTTCTTGTCGGTCTTTAGGGTTCGTAATCGGGGCGCAAAGGTACGGAAAAAAACGGAAAGGCTTTCGCGGATGCGGAGGTTGTTGTATCTTTGCGCGACTCAAAGAGAGAACATTTAGCACTACTGACTATGTATAACAAGAAAAGACTGTTTCCCCTCCTACTCGCCGTCTGCCTGTGTGGAGTGTTTGCCTTCGCGGGCTGCAAGAAGAAAGAAGACATGACCATGAAGATGAACGAGCCGCGCAACATCCGCGGCGTCTCCAACTTCGGGCGCACCTTCGGCGACCGCAACGACCGCCAACTGGCCGTGGCGCAGGCCATCGGCATTCCTCCCATCGCCTCGCGTGCGGCGGCGGAAAAGATGACGGACAAGCTGGTCCTCATCGACGACAACGAACGCTACAGCGTGGATTCGCTGACCCACTCCATCCCTTACCTCATTCCCGGGGCTGCCGCCCTGCTGGACACCATCGGGCAGAATTTCCTGGACTCCTTGTCCTGCAAGGGGTTGAACCCCAACAAGATCATCGTCACCTCCGTGTTGCGCACGCAGAGCGACGTGAAGCGTCTGCGCCGCCGCAACACCAATGCCAGCGCCAATTCCACCCATGCCTACGGCACCACGTTCGACATCAGCTGGAAACGCTTCGAGAAGGTGGAAGACCCCGACGGACGCCCCATGCAGGACGTCCGTGCCGACACGCTGAAACTGGTGTTGGCCGAGGTGTTGCGCGACTTGAAGCAGGCCGAGCGTTGCTACGTGAAGTATGAAATCCGCCAGGCCTGCTTCCACATCACGACTCGCGTGCGGTAGCCAGTTCTTTCCACGCCTGGGGCAGGTGGCGCACCAGATCGCCCGATGTCATGCCAGTCTGTCCCAGCTCGTCGGCGGCCAGGTCGCCCGCCAATCCGTGCACATAGACTCCCAGCAAGGCAGCGTCGCCAGCGGCGTATCCCTGCGCCAGCAAGGCCAGCAGGACGCCCGTCAGCACATCGCCGCTGCCGCCTGTGGCCATGCCGGGATTGCCCGTGGTGTTGAAGCGGCATTTCCCGTCGGGCGAGATGACGGCGGTATAGGCTCCTTTCAATACAATGTGTACGTCGGCCTGCCGTGCCAGTTCGCGGGCACGCTCCAGACGCTCGTAGCTGTTCTGGCATTTGCCCACCAGCCGCTCCAGCTCCTTGGGGTGCGGGGTCAGGATGCTCCCTTTGGGCAGGCGCGACAGATAAGAGCGGTTTTCGCCGAGGATGTTCAACGCATCGGCATCCAAAACCATAGGCACTTCACAAATATCCACCTGCTCCAACAAGGCCGAAACCGTCTCGGGCATCTGCCCCAAACCGGGTCCCATGCCCACTGCCTGGTAATCGTCCGTATCAATAGGCGTGGCAAAACAGGTGTCGCTCATATCCAGTTCGGTCATGGCCTCGGGCACGGCTGTCTGCACGATGTCGTTGTTGCAGAAAGGCACGTGTACCGTCAGCAGTCCCACGCCCGAACGCAGACAGGCTTGTGCCGCCAGCACCGACGCGCCCGCCATCCCCTGCGAACCGGCCACCAGCAGCGCCCGCCCGAAGTTGCCTTTGTGGGCAAAACGCCTGCGGGGTCTCAACAGTGCCGCCACGGTGTCCGGCTCCGTCAGTTCGTAATCCGTCGGCATTTCGGCCATGGCCTCTTGGCTCAGGCGGATGTCCAGCAGACGCCATTCGCCCACATACGCCTCGTTTTCCGCGAAAAAGAAGGAGAGTTTGGGCAGTTGCAGGCTCAACGTGAGGTCTGCCCGCACGATGGCAGCAGCCGTATTGTAGGTGTTGTCTTCGCCCATCAGACCGGAGGGGATGTCGATGGACACCACCCGGGCGGGCGAGGCGTTGATGAACTTCACCACCGCGGCGAATCCGCCCGCCAACGGCTTGTTCAGCCCGCTGCCGAAGAGCCCGTCGATGATGATGTCGTCTTCCGTCAGCTTAGGGAAGGTGAATTGGGAGGTCACTTCGTGGAAATCCACGTCGGGCACCGCTGCCAGCCGCTCCATGTTCGTGGCGCAGTCGGGCGACAGGTTTCCCTTGGTGTTGAACAGGAAGGTCTCCACTTGATACCCCCGCTCCATCAGCAGGCGTGCCACGGCCAGGGCGTCGCCTCCGTTGTTGCCCGGCCCGGCAAAGACGGTCATCCGTGTCTCCGTGCCCCATCGTCCGGCTATGGCCCCGGCCAAGGCACGGGCGGCGCGCTCCATCAGGTCGATGGACGCAATGGGTTCATTCTCTATGGTATAGGCATCCAGTTGCTTGATGCACTCGGTAGGAAATATCTTCATAAACGATTGCTTTTATAAATCGGGAGCAAAAGTACGAATTTAGTTTCAAAACACACACCTTTCTGTCAACGGAAACGGAACGTGACCCACACTCCCTTGTGATCGGTGGGCCAGACGCCTTGGTGGAACAGGAAGGGGTCTTGCGCCTCTTCCTTGATTCGCTGGCTCTTGCAGATGCTGCCGTTCGGACCATAGATGAGGGCTTCCGTGGCTTCCAGTCCCGGATAGGGGTGATAGAACACGTAGTCGATGCGGTCCCGTTCGTCGGACTTGGGCGCCCAGGTCAGTTTCTCGACGGGCACCAGCGGATTGTCGGCGGGGAAGGTGAAGCCCGGACAGGCCAGCACGTCGGGATGGCAGGTGCGGTAGGCGTCCACGAAGCCCGCGTTGTCCAGCATCAGGGGCACCGTCCAAGGAATGATAAGCCCGTTGTGGTCATACAAGTCTTTTGTTTCGCGGATCCAGTCCAAATGCGAAGGTTCGTTGAAGTCTCCGCCAAGGATTACGATGTCGCCCTCGGCCACGTCCTTGCGCGCCTCCTCGATGAAGAGGCGGATGGCATCATCGCGCAGCGAGGCATCGTTCACTTGCAGCACTTCGAGGACAGTCTGCGGGATGGGGATTTCCTCCCACGTGGAGCCGTCGTAGCCGCGTACATTATAATAAGCGTCGTTCAGGTAGTCCAGGTGGGCGGTGTAGACGGCAATCTTGCGCCCGCACACCGTGCTCTCCAGCTTGTAGATGCTGCCGTGGTCGCCGTTTTCGGGAAAGACGGTCAGTGAATCCGTGATGGGGTGGCGGCTCAGCAGGCCGGAGTCATAGCTGTAGAAGGAATAATACGTCTCGCCCCGTTCGGTCAGGGAGCGCACGATGCGGTCGCAGAAGCGCGTGCCGTGGTAGTTGCGCACCTCGCTGAAGGTCACGAAGTCCGGCTTCAGGCGGGCAATCTCGTCGGCGATGGCCTCGTAGCCACCTTTCACCATCGTGCCTTCCTGCCAGATGTTCCATTGGAGGACGGTAAACTCGTTTTTGTTCTCACCTCCGTTTTCGGCCCGGAGAGGCGATGCGGCCAACAGGAAGAGGCAAACGACCGCCCATATCCTGCTGCAAATCTGATATATTGTCATAAGGCAAACCTGTAAATACTGCAAAGTAACGAATATCTTGCCACTTTTCCAAACCTGCCTGCCCGAAATCAAAAAAGCCAACCGACCACATTCGGCCGATTGGCTTATTCATACAACTAATATAGCGTTTTTTAGAAGTTGAAACCAAGAGTTACAGAAGTCGTAGCGATCTTGGTCTTTTCAGTAATTTCATTAAAGTCTGTACCATATTTCACACCGACATGAAGGGCACGATAGTCGAAACCAACGCCTATATGCCAACCTGCCTGGAAACGCTTCCAACCTTCCCACTCTATCTCATAATCTTCATATGATCCATCCTTGAACAAATCTACTTCCGCCTCTTCTTCATAAAATTCACCGTTATAGGATTCACTATATGCAGATTTAAGTTTTCCAGTCAAATTAATGCGAAAATCGAAACCGAAGTTAGGACTAATTGCAAAATCATCATTGATGCTAATCCTATAAGCCAAGCTGACAGGAATATTCAATGATAGCATATTGGCTTTTATTTCATTAGAAAAGAAACCCTCTGAATAAGAATCGTTCTCACTCCACTTTGAACTCCGAAACTGAAGGGCACCACCCACTTCCAAATAAAGAGGTATTTGGGAAGTAAGTCCAATACCCTTTAAATATCCGATTTCGAAGCTACCTTTCATTTTAGTAAGATCACCATCACCAAGTCCTAAGTCTTCAGCATCAAAGCCATCAACTTTCAACTTAGACGGGAGATAAGATACATAGATACGGTTGTAACCATCGGTGTTCACCGTTGTCCAGATACTTTGTCCGAAGACAGACGTTGTCAACCCGATGAAAGCCAACAACAACAGACACTTAAATTTTCTCATAATAACTGTTAATTAAATTGTTAATATTAATGCCATCTCCACGCCAAGGAAAACAATTGCACAAGGCTCCGCTTCCACTTCGGCAGTCAAGGACACGTTAAAAAAATCGCTTTCTTTCTCACCCAATAAGTCTCATGTCCTTATCCTATCATCCCTGCGACTACTACCCCCGCAAGTCTGATTTTGCAAATGAAAGGCTTTTTTTCAATCTTCTCAAAAAATTTTTCCTACAAATCTTTAATATATGTCCAAATTGGACACACTCTGAGGCGTCAAAACAAGGGGTTTGAAACAGATATATCGCCGCTCGCGGGCGCAGGTACAGGTAAGCGCGGGCGCAGGTACGGGTAAGCACGGGCGCAGGTACGGGTAAGCAAAGGCGGAGATATACCTTATTTATTATAGGAGACCACTAGTGGGCACTTTAAATTAAACATTGTTCTTTGAAATCTTTGATAATCGCATAGTTATGTATCTTTTTCGAGCGTGACGATTTGAATTGAAAAGTTGTTTTTAGCTTTGTCTAAAAGCTAAAAACGATGAATCAAG